>NZ_JBWKUP010000006.1:0-346302 GCF_059420905.1 Janthinobacterium sp. GW821-FHT03C08
GCGCCGGCGTCGCCGTCGGCGGAGGGCGACGGAAACGCGGCCGCCAGCGGCTCGCGCGCGTCGCGGCCCGGCGCCGCTGGCGCATTGAGCGTCACGGCGGCCGGATGCAGGCTGATGTTCAGGGCGGGATTCTGCTGCACGCTGATTTGCTGTGCGGAAATGACGGCAAGGCGCGGCGCGGTCGCCTCTGCGTCTGCCGCGCTGCCGGCCGGTGCCGGTACCGGCGTGGCGGCGGGCAGGGCCGGCGGCACGGGCATGGCCGCGGGCGGCATCAGGGGCGGCGCCATGGCGGCCAGCCCGGCATCGGGCGTGGCGCCGGCCTGGGCGATGTCGGCGGGAACACTGTCGCCGGCCTCGGCCGGTTTGGCGGGGACGTCGGCCTGCGTGCCGGCCGGCGGCGGCAGGGCCGTCGCCGCGTCATTCATGGCCACGCCCAGCGCCTGCGCGAACAGCGGCAAACCCGACGGCAGCGCCGCGTACTGGGCGGGCAGGGCAGGCGGCGGCGCGCTGGTGGCGGCATCGGCCGGCGGATTGACTGCCGCGCCAGCAACGATGCCGGCGCCGGCTGGAGTAGGGGCGGCCATAGTGGCTGTCATGTTAAAACTGATGTTCATGCTTGATTTCCATCCTGGTACATATCGCTTTCAAGCGCATATGCAACCCAGCCTTCCTGTTTCGAGTGTATCTCGCCCATGTGCAGGCCCAGGCGCTGTTTTTCGTTGCTGCAGATTTGCAATGCCTGCCCATGCACGCGGCGCAGGGTGAGCAGGGCGGTGTGTTCGCTGTCGCTGAGCGCGCCCTGTCCCGCCAGCAGCGGCAATTGCTGCGCCAGCTTGCGCTCCAGCTGCTCGAGCGCGTTCCAGTCCTGCTGGCCGGCGGCGGCGTGCAGTTCGCGCGTCAGTTGCTGCAAGGCCGGTGTCCTATCCATTCTTGGCCTGGACGCCGAGCCAGCCTTGCTTGATGGTCGTCAACAAGGTCGTCACTTCATCGATGAGGGCAGGGTCGAGGGTGATGCCGGCCATGTACAGGCGGCCCGTGCAATATTCGTACAGGCGGCCCAGATTGGCCACGACCTCGCCGCCATTCTCGAAATCGAGCGAGCTCGACAGGCCATTGATGATTTCCGTGCATTTGTCCAGGCTGATGGCCTTTTGTTCGTAGCGCTTACCTACGATATGTCCGCGCGCGCGCGCCAGTTCTTCCAGCAAGCCGTCGGTGAGCAGCAAGACCAGTTCGACTGGGGTGGCGCGCGACGTCTGCGCATCCAGGTTGACGGCGTGGTAATTACTGTATGCATCTTGATTCATCATTTTTTCTCACTCTAAAAGCTGGGTGTCGCTGGCAGGCAGTCGCCGTCCGCGCACGGACGGCGACTGCCTCTATTTAGTCTTGTCGCTGCCGAACAGGGCATCGAACATATCCGTCGTTTGCGACATGCGCGCCTGCAAGGCTTGCAGTTGCGTAAATTGCGCCTTGTAGCGGTTATACATGGCCGTGTAGTCGGCTTCGAACTTGGCCTGGCGTTCGTCGAGCGACTTTTGCAGCTTGGATACCGAGGTTTCGCGCTGCGTCAGCATGCCGTTGGCGGAAGTCCAGCTGTCGACGAACTTGTTGAGCTTGCCTGCGATACCGCTCGGTGTGTTGCTCGAGTAGTCACCGATTGCCTTGTCCAGCCCGGCCGGATTGGCTTTCATCGCCGCGTCGAACTTGGTCGTGTCGAGCGCCAGGGTGCCGTTTCGCTGTGCCGTGATGCCGAAAGTGGCCAGCGATCCCGCGGCCGTCTCGCGCAGGGTGCGCACCAGCTGGTCGCGCAGCACGCGCACGCCGCTGTCGGCCGAAAAGACGCCTGCCGCCTTGCCGGACGATGGATCGCCCGGATCGGTCAAACCGTCGAGTACGGCCTTGAGCTTGTTGTAGGCGGTGACAAAGCTCTGCGCATTGGTCGTCGTGGCGGACGAATCGAGCGCCACGGTCAGCGTCATCGGCGCGTCGCCGATGGCCTGGGCCTTGGTAAACGTCATCTTCACGCCGTCGATGTTACTGAAGGTATTCGACGATTGTTCGATACGGCTGCCGTTGTCCTGTCCATCGGCAGGCCTGGCGCCGACCCAGAGGATGGCGTTCTTGGCTTCGACCAGCTCTTTCGGCTGGGGTGTCATCGCCGTTTCCAGGGCACCGCCACCGAGCGCGCTGGTGTCGAAGTCCAGCTTTCCTTCCGTGCCGCTGACATTCGAGGTCAATACGAGCTGGGCCACGCCGCCGATGGTAATGACGGACGCCGTTACGCGCGAGTTGTTCTTCGGTTCCGCATTGATGGCGGCGGCAATTTCCTTGACCGACAGCAATTGATCACCATTGCTGTTGGCCTTGCTCAAGTCCACCGTGAAATCACCTGTGCCCACCTTGATCTTCAGCGTGCCAGCCGCTGCGGCAGGGGTATCCCCCAGGTTACCGAACGACACCTGGTGATTTGTGGCGACCTGTTCCACGAACAGGGAGTAGGTGCCAGGAGCCGCCGTCGCAGAAGCCGTGGCGCTGCCCAGTGCAGTGTTGCTCAGGGCGGCGCTCTGTGTCAGCAGGGTCTTGCCGTTGGTCAGTCCCAGCAAGCTTGAACTGAACGTGGTCAAGGCCATTTTCAGGTTTGTCAGCCCACCCGATGTGGCCGTCGCCGCCTTGGTCTGGGCGGTAATGCGCGCCTGCAGGTCGGCCGTGTATTTGTCGGTCAATGCCTGGGCGGATGCCGTCGGATCGTATGTATTCGAAGCGTTGGTGGAAAGGGCCATGTCAAACTCCTAAAATTAGCATGCAGGATATACCCAATGACAAGGCGACCAAATATCCACTTTTCTGAAATTATTTCTGCAAAACATTATTTTACCTGCCCGCGGAACCAGAATTGCGTTGCCAGTTCATCCTGCCGCTTGGCATCCACTCGTTGTTGCTCATTTGTAACATGCTTCTGTTTCTGCGTCAGCACCTGGTCCAGCACTTCGCGCTTGGCCCAGGCCGTGTTCAGGGCGCGCTGCGAGATGGCCATGTTGGCCTCGTGCAGGTGCAAGTCGGTACGGTGCTGGTCGGCCATCTGCATGACGGCCTGCTTGAAATTGCCGCAGTTGACGGACAGGGCCAGGGGCAGGGCACCGCTGGGGCCGCTATCCGTGTACAGGCCCGTCAGGCGCTCCAGGTTCTTCTGGTAGCGCTCGCGCACGGCCGTCTGTGCCGCCATTTCGCCTTGCAGGCGTTCCACCTCGGTGCTGCGCAGGCCGACCAGGGTGGTCAGGTTGCGGATGGTATGCGCGTCGCTCACAAATACTCCTAGGCCATGATGTGTTCAAGTTGTTCGATGCATGGCCCCATCGGCGCCTCTTCCTTGGTGCCCTGGCACAGGAAGGCCTCGATCGGCCCGTGCAGCTGCACGGCGCGGTCGGTGATGGGGTCGGCGCCGGGCACGTAGGCGCCCAGCGGGATCAGGTCGCGCACGCGCGCATGGCGCGCCATCGACGCTTTCAGCGCGCGCGCCGCCTGCATGTGCTCGGGCGTGATGACTTGCGCCATGCAGCGGCTGATCGAGGCAGCGATGTCGATGGCGGGGTAGTGGCCCCGCTCGGCCAGTTCGCGCGTGAGCACGATGTGGCCGTCGAGAATCGCGCGCGCCGTGTCGACCACCGGGTCCTGCTGGTCGTCGCCTTCGGCCAGCACGGTATAGATGGCGCTCATGCTGCCGTCCTGGTGGGCGCCGTTGCCGGCGCTTTCCACCAGCTGCGGCAGGTTCGAAAAGACGGACGGCGGATAGCCGCGCGTGGCGGGCGGCTCGCCCAGAGCCAGCGCCACTTCGCGCAAGGCCATCGCATAGCGCGTGAGCGAATCGACGAGCAGCAGCACGTGCTTGCCCTGGTCGCGGTAATGGGCGGCGATGGAATGGCACAGTTCGGTGGCCATGATGCGCATCAAGGGCGATTCATCGGCCGGGGCGATTACCAGCACGGCTTTCTTCAAGCCTTCCGCACCCAGCGATTTTTCGACGAATTCGCGCACTTCGCGGCCCCGCTCGCCGATCAGGCCGACGACGACGACGTCGGCCACCGTCTGGCGCGTGATCAGGCCCAGCAGCACGCTCTTGCCCACGCCGGAACCGGCCATCAGGCCCACGCGCTGGCCCTTGCCCAGGGTCAGCATGCTGTTGATGGCGCGCACGCCCACGTCCAGGGGCTCGACCACGGGTTGTTTCTTCAGGGGATTGATCTTCGGCGGCGTCACTTCCAGGATGTGCTCGCCGCCGAGGCGGCCCAGGTCGTCGATGGGCTCGCCCAGGCCATTGACCATGCGGCCCAGCCACGAGGGGCCGATCTGCAGGCTGGCCTTGTCGGGCAGGGGCAGCACGCGCGCGCCGGTGGTCAGGCCCGTGGCCTTCTTGAACGGCATCAGGTAGGACAGCTTTTCGCGGAAACCCACCACTTGCGCGTCGAGCCACTCGCCATTCACAGTTTCAATTTGACAACGCTGGCCCGTGTGCAACCGGCAGCCGGCGCTTTCCAGCAGCAGGCCGGACGCGCCGACCAGGCGGCCGGTGGGTGTCGCGACCGGGATATCGCCGATCTCGAAGCTGCGCAGCGTGTCGGCGATCATGCAGGCGCGCCCTGGTCCGCGTGTTCGGCCGCCAGCGCCAGGTGGCTGCTGACCTGTTCCATGCAGGCCGACAGGCGCTGGTGGCAGCCCGCGTCGACTTCATTGTCGCCCGCCTTGATGCGGCATTCGCCCGCATCGAGGCGCGCGTCGGCGATCAGGTTCCAGCGCTTGGCGCGCTTCGGATCGAGTTCGCTGATGCGTTTGAGTTCTTCCGGATTGAGGAAGACGTCGATTTCCTCGCGCGTGGGCGGCATCGAGGCCAGGGTCTCGTCGACCAGGGCCAGCAATTGCACGGGCTGCAGCGCCAGTTCGGCGCGGATCACCTGGCGCGCCACCTTGGCCACCAGATCGACCACTTCCTTGCGCTGCGCGGCGCGGTAGTCGGCGCGCACCTTTTTCAGGTCGCGCAGGATGGCGTCGACGGGACGCGCCAGGCGGTCCAGGGCCACCAGGGTTTCATTGCGGCCTTCCTCGCGGCCCTGCGCCATGCCATCGCTGCGCCCGGCATCGTAGCCATCCTGCTGGCCCTGCACCAGGCCCACTTCGTAGCCGTCGCGCTGGCCCTGCTCGAAGCCTTCCGAGACGGACGCCTGCCACTGGCCGTCCGTGTCCTCGGCGGAGGCGCGCTGGCCGGCGGCGATGAATTGCGACAGGGGCGGGAAACGATACGAGCGAAAGTGCTTCATTCGATCACCGCTTCGGCAAACAGCTGCACCTCGATCTCGCCCGCATCGGCGAGGCCCTTGACGGTGGCCATGATTTCCTGGCGCGTCTGTTCGATGCGCGACAGCGGCACGGGGCCGGACCGGCGCATCATGTCCTCGAAGCTCTGCGCCTGGCGGCGCGGCATGGTTTTCAGCACGGCTTCGCGGATCGACGGTTCCGCGCCCTTCAGGGCGATGGCCCACTGTTCCATCGGCACGTCTTCCAGGATGCGCGTGAGCGTGACATCGCTCTGCGTGGCGAGGATCAGGAAGTCGTACATGCTCAGTTCGATCTCGGACACGACCTCCGGGTCGTGCGCGCGCAGCAGCTCGACGAGGGCGGCGCGGTTGCCCGGCATGCGGTTGAGGATCTCGGCCGCCTGGCGGATGCCTTCCACGCTGGTGCTCTGCGTGTCGAGCGTGCCCAGGCAGCGGCCCACGAGTTCGTCAAGCTCGACCAGCAGGTCGCGGTCGATCTCGTCCAGGCGGGCCAGGTTCAGCAGGACCAGGTCGCGGCCTTCGGCGGGCAGGGCGTCGAGGATCTGCCCGGCCAGCGCGGGCGGCAGGAAGGCGAGGAACACGGCCTGCATCTGCACGTGCTCGTTGACGATGTATTCGGCCAGCCATTTCGGCGAAGCCCACTGCAGGCGCGCCATCTTGGGACGGATGGCATCGCCGTAAATGTTGTTCAGCACGCTGTTCGCGATATCGCTGCCCAGCGCCATGTCCAGCGAGCGCTTCAGGTAGCTGCGCGAGGCGCCGTGCACGCCGCTTTGCTGGCGGTAATCATCAAAAAAGGTCTGCATGGCCGTTTTCACGGCCTCGACCTTGATGCCGCTCATGCGCGACATCACTTGCGTGACTTCCAGCAATTCTTCGCGCGACAGGCAGCGCAGCACGTTGGCTGCCTGTTCTTCGCCCATGCTCAGCAGCACGATGGCGGCCTGTTCCACGGGACTCAGGCTGACGTTCTCGACTTCTGCGTCGTCAGGGAAATTATTGTTGTTGAGTTCGGCCATTTTTCTGCATCCATTGTTTGACGACTTCGGCGACACGCTCGGGTTCTTTTTCAGCCAGCACTTTCAGGTGGTCGACCATCACGTCGACCGCCGAGCCAGGCGGCGGCAAGTCATAGTTTTCCAGCAGCGGCACGACCGGCATGCTGCCCGTCGCGGCCGCTTCGCCTTCGAGGGCCGGCATGCCATTGAGGCCCAGGGCCGGCGCACCGGCGACGGCCGCGCCACTCGCGCCGGCGGCGGTACTGCTGCCGGCCAGGGCCGGGGCAGGATCGAGCTGTTTCAGCACGGGCGGCGCCAGGCGCGCAGTCAGCAGGCGCAGCAGCGGACGCAGGATCAGGAAGTAGCCGAGCACGGCGCCGAGCGCATACAGCAGCCAGCTGCTGAAGTCGACGACGGTGTCGCGTTCTTCCCACCACTGGGCCACGGGCGCCTTGGCAGGGAAGGCCAGGGCCGTCAGGCTCAGGCTGTCGCCGCGCTGGGTGTTGATGCCCAGGCCGCTGCGCAGCATTGCTTCGATATTGCCCAGTTCGGCAGGCGTCCAGCCCGTCTTGGGGTTCGGTGCGGCGGCGCTGTTGAGCACGACGGCGACGCTGAGTTTTTCCAGGCGGCCGCGGCTGCGCTTGATCTGCGTGATGCTGCGGTCGTAGGCGTACTGGCGCGTGGTGGCATTCTTGCGGGCCGTGCCGTCGTCGGACGGCTTCGGCGCGCCATCGGCGGGCGCGGCGCCGGCCGCATCGGCAGGGGCGGGCACGGCGGCGGCGGGCGGACGGTTCGACAGGCTGCCGGGAATGCCGGCCACGGTGCGGTTGCGTTCCTGCTCTTCGCGCATCGCTTCGCTCGTCACTTTCGGCGCTTCGCCGTATTTTTCCAGCGTTTCGTCCACGCGGTCGTTGTTCACGGCGGCCGTCACGCTGAGCTTGAAGTTGTCTTCGCCGATGACGGGGCCGAGCAAGCCCGTGACGTTGCGGCGGATGTCATCCTGGAAACGTTTTGCGCCTTCATTGCCGGCCGCCGAAGCGTCGAAGCCATCGCTCAGGTCGACGTGCGAGGACAGCAGGTTGCCGCCCTGGTCGACCAGGCTCACGCGCGTGGGCGCCAGGCTGGCGACGCTGCCGGCCACCATGTTGATGACGGCGGCGATCTGTTCCGGCGCCAGGGTGCGGCCCGGTTTCAGGGCCACCACCACGGAGGCGGACGATTTGTCGCCATCGCTGGCAACGAAGGAGGTCGACTTGGCAATCGACAGATGGACGCGCGCCGAAGCAATCGCGTCCATCGTCATGATGCTTTGCGCCAGCTCGCCTTCCAGGCCGCGGCGGAAGCGCACGTCCTGCACGAACTGCGATACGCCCAGCGGGTCGTTCTTGTCCATCAGTTCCAGGCCGGCCGGCAGCTGCGCCGTCACGCCCTT
The DNA here is from genome assembly GCF_059420905.1 of Janthinobacterium sp. GW821-FHT03C08. Lineage (NCBI taxonomy): Bacteria > Pseudomonadati > Pseudomonadota > Betaproteobacteria > Burkholderiales > Oxalobacteraceae > Janthinobacterium > Janthinobacterium sp. GW821-FHT03C08. The sequence goes on from NZ_JBWKUP010000006.1 coordinate 7,761, forward strand.
CGAGGCGAGCAGCATGCGCACCTTGCCCAGCATGGCGTCGGGCACCAGCACCTGGCCGCTGTCCGGATGCAGGCGGTAGGGGATGTGTTCCGCGTCCAGCGTCGCCATCATGTCCGTCACGGCCACTTTTTCGCGCGCGCCGAAGACCGGCTTGTAGTTGGCCTGGTCGCGCCAGGCATACATGGTCACCATGGCGGTGATGCCGACGGCCAGCGCGACGATGGGAACCAGGTTTTTCAGCAGGGCGGGCGGGATGGCGGGCTGGGCGCCAAGGCGCCAGCGCGCAAATGCGGACTTCATGGGGGTAATCACTTGGAGTAACTTTCGCTGGGAGGCAGGGCGTGGATCTGGGCGTGGATCTTACAGGGGCAGTTTGATGAGTTCGTCGACGGCGCCCATGACCTTGTTGCGTACCTGCATCAACATGGAGAAGGACAGGCTCGCTTCCTGGCTGGCCAGCATGGCGCCGACGAGGTCATCGCTCTTGCCGCTGTCGACGTCGCCCATTTTCTGCGCGGCCATGCGGTCATCGTTGTTGACCTTGCCGACGGCGTCTTTCATGCTTTGTGCGAAGGAAAAGCCGGATTGTTCCGGCCCGCCGAAGTGGGCGGCCGGCGCGATGCTGGCGCCCAGGGCGCGCGCGTCGTTGCTCAGTGCTGCCAGATCGGCCTTGATCAGACCTGCGAGTTCATTGCTCATCTTGCCCTCTACTTTCAATATGCGGTGACGTATCAATCAGAAATACTGGTGTTGCCATGCCAGCGGAAGGCCATCGTCCTGCCACCCGCCCGGCCCGATTCCCAGGGCCCATCAGTCTTATCAGTTGCCACACCATCCGCTGCAAGCAGATCGAAACAAATCCAGCAAACCCACGCCGACGCGATTTACATGGCCATGACAACCAATATAGAGCTGATAAAGTTTCTACAGGTGGCAATAAGAGGGACTGGAAACTGCCATAAAAACCGGAATCAGGTAAGCGGAATGGCGCACTGCAAATCTAATTTTTGTCGCTATAAGCTTACCTCGCGGCAACTATAAAGTAAAGAGAGGATTGGCTCAAGAAATATTGATACATGGCAATATTTAGGTTTTTCCTGTATTGTTCAGCACCGTAATCATGCAGCATGCGATACGATGCGCAATCGTTTGCCGGCATTGCCATCGGCAAGGCCAAGATGATGCTGTATTTAATTTCGGGCGATCCGTATAATTTGTTCTGCCACCGCAATACCGACATGACTACTACATGACAACCATTACCAAGACAGATCAAACTACGCGCCATCAAGTCCTGGATTCCTGTCTGCTCGGACGTCCTGTCCATTTGCTGCATGTCTTCGGCGCCCAGCTGCGCGACGACCTGGCCGTGGCCTTGCGCCAGCCCATGAGCCGCCGCTACTGGGGCAATTTCCAGATCGATGCCGTCGCCTTGTCGCGCGTCGAGAGCGAAGACAGCGTGAACCGCTGGCTGAGTTTCTCCACGTCCGCCGGCCAGGCCGGCTTCACGCTCGAGCGCCAGATACTCTTGAGCGTGCTCAACTATCGTTACGGCAGTGCCGGTGCCAAGGGCGCGCTGCCCGATCCGGCCCGCGTGCGCGTGACCGCGACGGAAGAGCGCCTGGCTGTGGTGCTGGGACAACAGCTGGTGTCCAGCCTGTTCGCGCGCATCCACAAGAACCTGCAAGCGCTGGGCAAGGACAGCGCCATCGATGCCAGTGCCGAGGTCGCCGTGCAGTCGGGCGTGCATCCGGCGCGCGGCAGCTGGATCGTCACCGTCTCGCTCAGCGATGTCGAGGCGGGGCAGAGCGGCAGCTTCTGGTTTTCGCTCGACAAGCGCCTGATGGCCGACGTGCTGCGCGGCTTGCTGCCCGAGCGCGCGCAGGCGAAGAAGGCCCTGCGCAGCGTGCGCCCGCTGGCGTCGCGCCTGCAGGTGACCCTCGAGGGCCGTCTCGTCAGCAAGCAGGTGCAACTGGGCGCCCTGTTCGACCTGCGCGTGGGCGACGTGATTCCCGTCAGCCTGAGTCGCACCGACGTGATGCTCGACGATTCCCGTTTATTTACAGCAGCCGTTTCCGAACACAAGGGCAAGCTCTGTTTAACCTCATTTGAAGATGTCGAATAATATGAATATGACCGATACCAACCAGAGCGAAACCCTGCTGGAAGACCTGGGCGACGATATGATCATCGACCAGGGCGACGTCGCCGACGTGGCCAGCACCCGCGCGCGGCGCGACATTCCGCAAATGATGCGCAAGATTCCCGTGACCCTCACGCTGGAAGTGGGCTCGGCGCGCATCTCGCTGGAGGAGTTGATGGCCATCGGCCCGGAAAGCGTGATCGAACTCGACATGCTGGCCGGCGAGCCGCTGGTGATCAAGGTCAATGGCACGCCCATCGGCCGTGCCGAAGTGGTGGTGGCGGGTGAAAACTATGGCTTGAAAGTCATCGACCTCGACGGCCTCAATCTCGACCTGATGACAGCATGAAGCTGGCGGTACCCGGTGTGACCCGGCGCCACGGCCCGCTGGCCGCCGCGCTTGCCTTGCCCGTTCTGATGCTGTGCTGCAGCGCCGCCGGCGCCCAGGACCTGCTGTCCGGCGTGGTGCCGGGCGCGAAGACCGACCTGTCGGTGAAGATGCAGATCCTCGTCGTCATGACCCTGCTCGGGCTGCTGCCCGTGATGGTCATGATGATGACCAGCTTTACCCGCTTCGTCATCGTGCTGTCGCTGCTGCGCCAGGCCCTGGGCCTGCAGCAGGGCTTGCCCAACCGCATCGTCACCGGCATCGCCCTGATCCTGACCCTGCTCGTCATGCGTCCCATCGGCGATCAGGTGTGGAAGGAAGCCTTCGTGCCCTACGACCGCGACCAGATCGGCATGCAGGAAGCCCTGAAGATCGCCGAAGTGCCGATTTCGCGCTTCATGCTGGCGCAGACGAGCAAGGCGGCGCTGGCGCAGATCGCCCACCTGGCCGGCGAACCGTCGACCATGCGCCCGCAGGACCACAGCTTCACGGTCAAGCTGGCCGCGTTTGTCTTGTCCGAACTCAAGACGGCTTTCCAGATCGGGTGCATGCTGTTCATACCGTTCCTCATCATCGACCTGGTGGTGGCGTCCGTGCTGATGGCGATGGGCATGATGATGCTGTCGCCGCTGGTCATTTCGCTGCCGTTCAAGCTGCTGCTGTTCGTGCTCGTCGACGGCTGGACCTTGACCGTCAACACCTTAGTTACCAGCATACAGGCGTATTGATCCATGTTGACCCCTGAAGTCGCCGTCGACCTGATCATCGAAGCGCTGCATGTTGTGATGCTGCTGGTGGTCATCCTCGTCGTGCCCGGCCTGCTCATGGGCTTGCTGGTCGCGCTGGTACAGGCGGCCACGTCCATCAATGAGCAGACCATGAGTTTCCTGCCGCGCCTGCTGGTCACACTGCTGGCCCTGATCCTGGCCGGACGCTGGATGGCCGGCTACCTGATGGATTATTGCGTGTCCATTTTTCAGCGCGCCGCCACCCTGGTCGGATAGCGCCGCGCGCCATGGACCAGATTTTCAACCAGGTGCTGCCGTTTCTGCTGGCCGTGTGGTGGCCGTTCTGCCGCATCCTGGCCATGCTCAGCGCCTCGCCCGTGATCGGCGACGGCGCCGTGCCGGCCACCGTGCGCATCCTGCTGTCGCTGGTGCTGGCCATCCTGATGCTGCCCGTGATGCAGGCGTCGGGCGCCTCGCAGGAGCTGCTGAAGATCGATCCGTTTTCGCTGCATGCCGTCGTCGCCACGCTGGAACAGGCCGTCATCGGCTTCATCCTGGGCCTGGCCTTCCATTTCGCCATGTCGGTGATGTCCGTGCTCGGCTACCTCGTGTCGAGCCAGGTGGGCTTTTCCATGGCCGTCATGAACGACCCGCTGAACGGCACCTCGTCGGACGTCATCACGGGCCTGCTGACCATCATGTGCATGATCGTTTTCTTTTCCGTCGACGGCCACCTGGTGCTCACGGGCGTGATCGGCGCCAGTTTCAAGGCCTGGCCCGTGGGGCAGGGCTATGCCCCGCTGCTGCTGCAGACGGTGGCCTACAACGTGGCGTGGCTTTTCGCCGCCGCCATGCTGCTGGCCTTGCCGATCGTGTTTTCCACCATGGTCGTGCAGCTGGGCTTTGGCTTCCTGAACCGCGTGGCGCCGTCGCTGAACCTGTTTTCGCTGGGCTTTTCCATGATCACCGTGTTCGGCCTGCTGATGCTGGCGCAGATCGTGCGCTTCATTCCCGAACACTATATCGCCATGACGAATCGCGTGCTCGATATGATCGCCGAACAGATGCGGGTGGCCCATGGCGGATAGCAGCACCGGCGACAAGACCGAGAAGGCGTCACAGCAAAAGCTGAAGAAGTCGCGCCAGGAAGGGCAGGTGGTGCGCTCGCGCGACCTGTCGACGGCGCTGGGCATCCTGATCAGCATGAAGCTGTTCGTCTTCCTGCTGCCCGGCTACCTGGACACGTTCCGCCAGCTGTTCGCCATGTCCTTCATGCCGCTCGACAGCAAAGGCGCGCTCGACAATGCCATGTCGATGGCCTTTACCACTTCGGTGGGCCTGCTGATCAAGATGATCGTGCCCCTGTTCTGCGTGCCCCTGTTCGTCGTGCTCGGTTCATTGATCCCCGGCGGCTGGGTCATCAGCGGCAAGAACTGGATGCCGAAGATGGAGCGCCTGAGCCCGGCCAAGAACCTGGGCCGGCTGGTGTCGCCCAAGCATGGCTTTGAATTCGGCCTGTCCATCGCCAAGGCCGCCGTGCTGGGCATGGTGCTGGTGCACGTGAGCCGCTCCAGCCTGACGCAGTACGTGGACCTGCAGCACCGGCCCTTGCAGCAGGCCATGCTGGACGGCTCGGCCCTGATGCTCGACGGCCTGATGGCCCTCGTGGCCGTGTTCGTGCTGTTCGCCATCATCGACGTGCCGGCGCAGGCCTTCTTCTTTGCCCGCAACCAGCGCATGAGCAAGCAGGACGTCAAGGAGGAGCACAAGAGCAGCGAAGGGCGGCCCGAAGTGCGCCAGCGCATCCGCCAGCTGCAGCAGCAGATCGGCCGGCGCAGCGTGCGCAAGACCGTGCCCGACGCCGACGTGGTGATCGTCAACCCCGAGCATTACGCCGTGGCGCTGAAGTACGACCAGGACCGCGCCGAGGCGCCGTTCGTCGTCGCCAAGGGCGTCGACGAGATGGCCCTGTATATCCGCCAAGTTGCCAAGGAACACGATATTGAAACGCTGGAGCTGCCGCCGCTGGCGCGCGCCATCTACAACACCAGCCAGGTGCAGCAGCAGATTCCCGTGCAGCTGTACCAGGCCGTCTCGCAGGTGCTGAACTACATCCTGCAGCTGAAAGCATTCCGTTCTGGGCAGCGTGCTGCCCAGCCCCCATTTCCCACCGAGGTGGTCGTGCCATCTCATTTGAGCGAGGTAGTACCTTCATGAATTTCCTGAACCGGTTGGTTGCTGAAATGCGCCGCCACAAGTTCGCCACGCCGCTGTTCCTGCTGGTGATCCTGGCAATGATCATCCTGCCGCTGCCGCCCGTGCTGCTCGATATCCTGTTCACGTTCAATATCGTGCTGGCACTGATCGTCATCCTCGTCAGCGTTTCGGCCAAGCGGCCGCTCGATTTCTCCGTCTTCCCGACGGTGATCCTGGCCACCACCATGCTCAGGCTGACCCTCAACGTGGCCTCCACGCGCGTGGTGCTGCTGCATGGCCACACGGGCGCGGATGCGGCCGGTAAAGTCATCGAGGCCTTCGGCAACGTGGTGATTGGCGGCAATTTCGTCGTCGGCATCGTCGTCTTCGTGATCTTGATGATCATCAACTTCGCCGTCGTCACCAAGGGCGCCGAGCGCATCTCGGAAGTGTCCGCGCGCTTCACCCTGGACGCCTTGCCAGGCAAGCAGATGGCCATCGATGCCGACCTGAACGCCGGCCTGATCAACCAGGAAAAAGCCCAGCTGCGCCGCAAGGACGTGGCCGCCGAAGCGGACTTCTATGGCGCCATGGACGGCGCCTCGAAGTTCGTGCGCGGCGACGCCGTCGCCAGCATATTGATCCTGATCATCAACATGGTGGGCGGCGTGGCCATCGGCTCGCTGATGCACGACCTGTCGTTCGGCGATGCCTTCCGTCAGTACGCGCTGCTCACCATCGGTGACGGCCTGGTGGCGCAGATCCCCGCGCTGCTGCTGTCGGCCGCCGCCGCCATCCTCGTCACGCGCATCAGCGATTCGGGTGATTTCGAGCAGCAGGTGGCAGGCCAGGTGCTGACGTCGCCCACGGTGATCTTCAGCGCGGCCGGCATGATGGTGGCGCTGGCCCTGATCCCGGGAATGCCGTGGTTCATGTTCATGACCTTTGCCGCCGTGCTGGGCTTCGTTGCATGGCGCCTGACCAAGCGCGTGAAGGCGCCCGACGCGGCCGGCATGGCGGCCATCGAGGCGGCCCTGCGCGAGGAAAAGCCGGCCGAACTGGAATGGCAGCAGCTGCCCGCCGTGCAGCCGCTGATGGTCATGCTGGGCTATAAGCTGGTCGGCATGGTGGACAAGACGCAGGGCGAACCTTTAAATAAGCGCGTCAAGGGCGTGCGCCAGAGCCTGTCCGAATCCATGGGCTTGCTGTTGCCGAATATCGGCGTGCGCGACGACCTGGCGCTGAAGCCGTCGCAATACGCGATCGTGCTGTCCGGCACCGTGGTGGCGCAGGCGGAAGTGCAGGCCGACCGCCTGATGGCGATCCCGTCGCCCAATGTGTATGGCCAGCTCGATGGCATTCCCGGCATCGAACCGGCCTACGGCATGCCCGTCACGTGGATCGAGCCGGGCGACAAGGCGCATGCGCTGGGCCTGGGTTACCAGGTCATCGAGGCGCCCAGCGTGATCGCCACGCACTTGTCGAAGATGGTGCGCGAGTATCTTCCGGAGCTGTTCCGCCACGAAGACGTCTCCAACATGATGGAACGCCTGACGGCCCTGTCGCCCAAGCTCGCCGGGGCGCTGGACAAGGCCCTGACGCACACGCAGCTGCTGCGCGTGTTCCGCGTCTTGCTGGCCGAAAATGTGTCCCTGAAGGATATCGTGCCCATCGCCACCACCTTGCTCGACAGCTCCGAGACGACCAAGGACCCCATCCTGCTGGCGGCCGAAGTGCGCTGCGCCCTGCGGCGCCAGATCGTCAGCGGCCTGTTCGGCCAGAAGATGGAAATGCAGGCGTTCAACCTGGGCGGCGAACTGGAAAACATGCTGCTCGGTTCCTTGAACCAGGCGCGCCAGGCGGGCAAGGTGACCCTGGATAACTATCCGATCGACCCGCACCTGCTGTCGCAGCTGCAGGTGAACATGCCGGTGGCGCGCGAACAGATGAAGCAGCAGGCGACGCCGCCGCTGCTGCTCGTGCTGCCGCAGATCCGTCCGCTGCTGGCTCGCTACGCGCGCCTGTTCGCGCCGGGGCTGCATGTACTGTCGTACAACGAAATCCCGGAAAACCGCGAAGTGAGCATCATCGGCACGGTGGGGTAAACGGTGAGGTAAGGTATAAAAACGGCGCTTCGGGCGCCGTTTTTATTGTGCTGTATCAATCCTGCTCGTCGATGGGCGGCAGCAGGTCCGGCTGCGGCGCGGGCTCGCCGGCCAGCAGCAAGACCTCTTCTTGTAGCAGATCAATGTTATCGCCGTAGTCATAGCCCAGCGGCGCCGCCACCTCGCGCGAGACGATGGGCGCTTCCTCCTGCTGCGCTGGCGGGGCGGGCGCCTCGGGCTCGACGGCCGCTTCCGTTTCCGGCTGCGTCAGCAGCAGCGCCACTTCGGCCATGGCGCGGAACAGGGGCAGCGACAATGCGGCAGCCGCCGCCTGCATGGGGTAGTTGCCGTGCACGCGCTGGGCGTGCAGCTGGCGGTTCAGGCGGCAGCGCACGACGCGCAGGCCGGCGCGGCGCACGGCGTCGGCGATCGCGGGCAGGGCCCGGCGCAGGTGGCGCAGGGCCGCCGGCTCTTCATCGGCGGCCAGTTCCAGCAGCACGCCATCGGCCACCGGCTCCATCTGCACCAGGACGCGGCCGATGCCGAAGATGAGCAGTTCGACGCGCAGGGCCACCTTGGCCTGGCGCCGGCGCGGCGCATGTTCCTCGTCGCCATCGCTGGCCAGCACGCGCAGCAGCAGGCGCTGTCCGCTCCAGCCGTAGACGGCAAAGCGCCATGCTTCGCCATCCATGGCCAGCGGCGGCCGGGCGCCTTCGCGCAGCAGCGCCGGCTGCTGTTCGGCCATGAACAGCTTGCCCGGCAGGTGCTGGCCGCGCGCCTGCTCCTGCAGCGCGGCGTACTGTTCGCCATAGGTCCTGACCATCACGCGCCAGGAAGCGGCCAGCTGCGCCGGGTCGGGCGGCTGCCACACCAGCTGGCGCGTAAAAAACAGTTGATTGACCTGCATGGCGCTGCTGTCGCGCGCCGTCGCGCCACCGCCGGCGCCATCCGCGTTCGGCTTGATCAGCGCGGCCAGGCCATCCTGCGCCTGCTGCAATTGCGCGGGCAGGGTGCCGGCGTCGGGGGCGGGTGCCATGAAGGGGCCGACGGGCACCAGCGGCTGCACCACGCCTGGCGTCATCGGCGTAGCGGGGCTGACGTCGAGGCGCTGGGTAATCAGGGGCAGGGGATTGCCTGCGGACACACGCTCTATCGCCATTGCTCGCTCCGCGTGGGATGAATAAAAAAAAGCCAACTGCTTGCGCAGTTGGCTCTGGTCGGCCTGACCTGAGCCAGGTCAGGACGCGGGGACTATTATTGCAGCAGGGACATGACCATCGAGGACATGCTGTTGCTTTGTTTCAACATTGCGGTACCAGCTTGCAGCAGCATTTGCGAAGCGGTCATGTTCGAGCTTTCGGTCGCGAAGTCGGTGTCCATGATGCGGCCCGAAGCAGCTTGCGTGTTGGTGCTGACGTTGGCCAGGTTGGTGGCAACGTGGTCCAGGCGGTTACCAGCGGCGCCCAGTGCCGAACGCAGGGAGCCGAGCGCATCGATCGCCGTCGACAGCTTGTCGATCATTGGCGACGCGGTGCCTGCTGTCAATTCGGTGCCGGTGACGCCCGTTGCAGCGCCGAAACCGTTGAAGTTGACGCTGGTTGCCTTGACTGCCGTTTGCATCGTGGTCAGGGTGGTGGAGACGTCCAGGCCCATGGTTTCCGACGTCGAAGCACCGATCTGGAAACTCAGGGAGGTGGAGAACTTGCCGCCGTTGCCAGCTGCCAGCGCCGCGGCCTCGTAGGCGACTGCTGCAGTGCTCTGGGCGCTGGCCGTGGTTGCTGCCAGTTGGTCCTTGTTGTACTGTACCTGAGCGAGGTTCATGGCGTCGGCATCGGCGACGGTGCCGGAAGCCGCGTAGGCGGTTTGCGCAGCGCTGTAAGCGGTCAGCGACGCAGCGGCTACGCCACTGGCGGCAGTAGCGGCGGTAGCGGCAGTGGTCTTGGCCAGGGTCGCGGCCGCTTTGTCGGCTGCGCTTGCTGCGCTGTTCAGCAGTTTCTGGCCGCCGAAGGAGGTGTTGCCCAGGATGTTGGTCAGTTCGGTGCCCAGTGCATCGTATTCCGACTGCATGGCGGTCTTGTCGCTGGCATTGGCGGAGCTGTCCGCAGCCTGGGTTGCCAGGTCTTTCATGCGGACCAGGATGTTGTTGGCTTCGCTCAGCGCGCCGTCGGCGGTCTGGATCATCGACGTGGCGTTTTGCGTGTTGCGCATGGCCATGGCCATACCGCTCGTTTGTGCCTTCAGGCGGGTTGCAATTTGCAGGCCTGCAGCGTCATCCATTGCCGAGTTGATGCGGTAGCCGGTGGACAGGCGGGTCATCGAGGTCGACAGCGACGATTGGGTTTTCGAGATCGAATTTTGTGCGGACAAGGCCGCTGCATTGGTGTGAAGGCTCAGCATGAAGATGCTCCAGTTAGTTGGTTACGGTGCGGAGCAGCAGTATTTGCGCTCTCCCAAGTACAAGACGACCATTGCTCCAACTAAATTAAATGCTTATGAGAAATTTTTTGAATTATTTTCAGAGCTTGCCAGGAATGCATGCCGGGCCCATGAAAAAAGCGCGGCACCTTGCGGGCCGCGCCTTGTCGCTATCGCCATCCAGGCAGCTTGCTTGCCCGGCGTAGATACCCGGATTACATGTTCGGGTAATTGGGGCCGCCGCCGCCTTCCGGCGTCACCCAGACGATGTTCTGCGTGGGGTCCTTGATATCGCAGGTCTTGCAGTGCACGCAGTTCTGCGCATTGATCTGCAGGCGTTCGGCGCCGTCGTCGTTCTTCACGAACTCGTACACGCCGGCGGGACAGTAGCGCGCTTCCGGACCCGCGTACGTGGCCAGGTTGACGTCGACGGGCACGCTGGCGTTCTTCAAGGTCAGGTGGATGGGCTGGTCTTCCGCGTGGTTCGTGTTCGAGATGAAGACGGAGGACATCTTGTCGAAGGTCAGCTTGCCGTCCGGTTTCGGATATACGATCTTTTTCGACTGGGCCGCCGGCTTCAGGCATTCGTGGTCGCCATGCGTGTGGTGCAGGGTCCATGGCGCCTTGCCGCGGAAGATGATCTGGTCGATGCCCGTCATCAGGCTGCCCAGGTACAGGCCTTTCGACAGCCATGGCTTGACGTTGCGCGCCACGTGCAGCTCTTCGTGCAGCCAGGATTGCTCAAAGGCAACCGGGTAGCTGGACAGCTCGTCGTGCTGGCGCGATTCGCCCAGCGCGCCGAAGGCCGCCTCGGCCGCCAGCATGCCGCTCTTGATGGCCGCGTGGCTGCCCTTGATGCGGCTCATGTTCAGGAAGCCCGCGTCGCAGCCGATCAGCGCGCCGCCCGCGAACACCAGTTTCGGCAAGGATTGCAGGCCGCCGGCCGTAATCGCCCGCGCGCCATACGAGATGCGCTTGCCGCCTTCGAAGAACTTGCGGATTTCCGGATGCGTCTTGTAGCGCTGGAATTCCTCGTACGGCGACAGGTAGGGGTTTTCGTAGGCCAGGCCGACGACGTAGCCGACCATCACCTGGTTGTTTTCCAGGTGATACAGGAAGGAGCCGCCGTAGGTTTTCGCGTCCAGCGGCCAGCCCGTCGAGTGGATCACCAGGCCCGGCTGGTGCAGGGCAGGGTCGATTTCCCACAGTTCCTTGATGCCGATGCCGTACGATTGCGGGTCCTTGCCAGCGTTCAAGTCATACTTGGCCATCAGCTGCTTGCCAAGGTGGCCGCGCGCGCCTTCCGCGAACAGGGTGTACTTGGCGTGCAACTCCATGCCCAGCTGGAAGTCGGGGCCGGGCTGGCCGTCGCGCTTGACGCCCATGTTGCCGGTCGCCACGCCCTTCACGGAGCCGTCGTCGTTGTACAGGATTTCCGCGGCAGGAAAGCCCGGGAAGATTTCCACGCCCAGGTTTTCCGCCTGCTGGCCCATCCAGCGCACCACATTGCCCAGCGAGACGATGTAGTTGCCGTGGTTTTCAAAGCAGGCCGGCACGGCGAAGTTTGGCGTCTTGTAGGCCTTGGTTTCCGTCAGGAACAGGATGCGGTCTTCCGTCACGGCCGTGTTCAGGGGAGCGCCCAGTTCCTTCCAGTTCGGGATCAGTTCGCTCAAAGCCTTCGGGTCCATGATGGCGCCCGACAGGATGTGCGTGCCCAGTTCGCCGCCTTTTTCCAGCACGCAGACGGACACTTCCTGGTTCTTTTCAGCGGCCAGCTGCTTCAGGCGGATCGCGGCCGCCAGGCCTGCGGGGCCGCCGCCGACGATGACCACGTCATACTCCATGGTCTCGCGCGGTCCGTACTGTTCAACTAAGTTATTAGGCTGTGTCATGGTCTCGATTTATAGTCACTAAATGGGTGGGTGAGGAATCTTCGAAGAAATTTAAGCACGAGTGTGCTTGTTTTTGGCGAGGATTGCAACTTTGGCGCCATTTTGCGTGACATTGCCCCTCGCCGCAATCTAAATCCGGCCATTTTGTGTAATGATGGCGTTTACCTTTGCTCAAGTACGGCGCAGGGTATTTTGCCCCGGTGCCGGCGGCACGGCGTAAAGTGTTATCTAAAATAAAACAGGAGTAGCTCGTGGGCATAGAAGTCAATTTCGAGGGCAAGATTGCCCTGATTACCGGCGCATCGAGCGGCCTCGGCGCGCGCTTTGCGAAAGTGCTGGCCCAGGCCGGCGCGCAGGTCGTGCTGGCCTCGCGCCGCACCGAACGGCTGAAGGAGTTGCGCGCCGAAATCGAGGCGGACGGCGGCGCCGCGCACGTGGTGTCGCTCGACGTGACGGACTTCGCCAGCATCAAGTCGGCCATCGCGCATGCGGAAACGGAAGCCGGCCCCATCGATATTCTCGTCAACAATTCAGGTGTGTCCACCACGCAACGCCTGGTCGATGTCACGCCCGAAGATTACTCCTTCGTGATGGACACCAATTTGCGCGGATCGTTCTTCGTGGCCCAGCAGACGGCCAAGCGCATGATCGCGCGCGCCAAGGGCGACCCGAAGAAACAGCACCGCATCATCAATATCGCCTCGATGGCGGGCTTGCAGGTGCTGCCGCAGATCGGCGTGTATTGTATGAGCAAGGCGGGCATGGTGCACATGACGCGCGCCATGGCCGTGGAATGGGGTAAATATGGCATCAACACCAACGCCATCTGCCCCGGCTATATTTCCACGGAAATCAACGAGGATTACTTTGCCACCGAGCAGGGCAAGAAACTGATCGAGATGCTGCCCAATAAACGCCCCGGCAAGCCGGAAGACCTCGACGGCCTGCTGCTGTTGCTGGCGGGCGAGGATTCGCATTTCATCAACGGCGCGATTATCTCCGCCGATGGCGGCATGAGCACTTTTTAACGCCATAAAACCTGCTGCGCGTCGCGCTTTGCGGCCTGCGATGCTTACCGGCTCGGCGCCCCCGTGCGAGAGCACGGTTGCGCTTCTTGACTACAGGGGGGCGCCGAGCCTCGCTGCCGCTCGCGACGGTTTTACTTGGCGTTAAACGAAAAGTCACCCTGGCTGCAGCCCTAGCGCGGCAGCTGCAGTCCCACCAGCTTGTGCACCAGCTCCGATGACGTCGAGGCGGCAAACTTGCGCATCAGCTTGGCGCGGTGCATTTCCACCGTGCGGGGACTGAGGTCGATCTGGCGGGCGATCAGCTTGCTCGTCTTGCCCTCCACCAGCAGCGCGGCGATTTCGCGCTCGCGCGGCGTCAGTTCCGCCGTCACGGGACGTTTCTCGCTGACATCCTCGAACGTCCAGATGCCCGCTCCCAGCGGCTGCGCGGACAGCATGGCGTGGCCCGTCACGTGGCACCAGAATAATTCCCCATTACTGCGGCGCATGATGCGCTCGTCCGAATAGCGGCCCTTGGCATTCATGATGGGAATGATGCGTTCACCCGTGCGCAGGAATTCGTCGTGCGTGGGGTAGAGTACTTCGAAGGACTGGCCATCGAGTTCGGGGCGAGCATAGCCGAACATGCCGGCCAGCGCCTCGTTGCAGCTGCGCATGATGCGGTTTTCCGACATGCACATGCCCACGGGCGCGTGCAGGAAGATACTTTCATAATCGATGGCTGACGCGGCGTTCATCTGATGCGTATCACTCTCACAGGGGATGGCCGGCACGGCGCCGGTAGTTCTACGGTATTGTACTTTCCACTCGCGTATTTTATGCTGAGTAGCTGCCTGAGTCATGGACTCAAGACCAAAGCTTAACAAAAGATAGAGGGACACCCATGAATAAAGTTTATCCTGACGCCGCCTCGGCGCTGGCCGGTATCGTCCAAGATGGCCAGACCATCGCCGTCGGCGGCTTCGGCCTGTGCGGCATCCCCGAAGCCCTGATCGGCGCCTTGCGCGATTCGGGCGTGACTGGCCTGACGGCCATCTCCAACAACGCGGGCGTGGACGGCTTCGGCCTGGGCCAGCTGCTCACCACGCGCCAGATCAAGAAAATGATCGCCTCCTACGTGGGCGAAAACAAGGAATTCGCGCGCCAGTACCTGGCCGGCGAACTGGAACTGGAATTCACGCCGCAAGGCACGCTGGCCGAGAAACTGCGCGCCGGCGGCGCCGGCATTCCCGCCTTCTTCACCAAGACGGGCGTGGGCACCATCGTTGCCGATGGCAAGGAACTGCGCGAATTCGACGGCGAACAGTACGTGATGGAACGCAGCCTCGTGGCCGATGTGTCCCTGGTCAAAGCCTACATGGCGGACCGCGCGGGCAATTTGGTCTACCGCAAGACGGCGCGCAATTTCAACCCGAACGTGGCCATGGCCGGCAAGATCACCATCGTCGAAGTGGAAAAACTCGTCGAAGTGGGCGAGATCGACCCGGACCAGGTGCACACCCCCAGCATCTTCGTGCACCGCATCGTGGTCAACGCGAACCCGGAAAAACGCATCGAGCAGCGCACCGTGCGCACTGACGCATAAAAAAGAATACGGAGATTATTATGGCTTGGACACGTGACGAAATGGCCGCGCGCGCGGCGAAGGAATTGCAGGACGGTTTTTATGTGAACCTGGGCATCGGCTTGCCGACCCTGGTGGCGAACTATGTGCCGGACAATATCGAAGTATTCCTGCAGTCGGAAAACGGCTTGCTGGGCATCGGCCCGTTTCCCACGGACGACGAAGTCGATGCTGACCTGATCAACGCGGGCAAGCAGACGGTGACGGCCTTGCCGGGCGCCGCCTACTTCAGCTCGGCCGATTCCTTCGGCATGATCCGCGGCGGCAAGATCAACCTGGCCATCCTCGGCGCCATGCAAGTGTCGGAAAAGGGCGACCTGGCGAACTGGATGATTCCAGGCAAGATGGTCAAGGGCATGGGCGGCGCGATGGACCTCGTCGCCGGCGTCAAGCGCGTCGTCGTGCTGATGGAACACGTGGCCACGGCCAAGGATGGCACGACGTCGCACAAGCTGCTGAAACAGTGCGACTTGCCGCTGACGGGCGTGGGCGTGGTCGACGTCATCATCAGCGACCTGGGCGTCATCGACGTGACGGAAAACGGCTTGAAGCTGGTGGAACTGGCGCCGGGCGTGAGCAAGGAACAGGTGCAGGCGGCCACGGGCGCGGAACTGGACGTTTCCGCCGTGTAAGCTAGCGGCGTGTCGCAGGGAAGCAGGGCGGACAGCGATGTCCGCCCTTTTTTATGCGCCGGCCTTGCCGCGCACGGCGTCGAGGCTGTAGGCGCCGCCGCCCGCCGCCGCGAGATACAGGAAGGTGAAGCAGTACATGACGGCCATTTCGCCGCCGTTCAGGATGGGCAGGAAGGCGGCCGGCGCGTGCATCAGGAAATAGGCGACGGCCATCTGGCCCGACAGGATGAAGGCGACGGGACGCGTGAACAGGCCGACCAGCAGCAGGGCGCCGCCCACCAGTTCCAGCACGCCGGCCGCGCCCATCAGGGAAAACAGCTGCAGGCCGTCGAACATGGCCACATGCGGTACGCCGAACAGCTTGGCCGTGCCGTGCTGGATGTAGAGGAAGCCGAGGATGATGCGAAGCAGGCCCAGCAGGCGTGGGGACCAGGTGGCGTAGAAGGCGGGCGTGAGGGACATGGGATACTCCATTCGAAAGGTGGATGGTTCGCTGTCAGGCTTGCATTAACGCAATGTCATTATGCGCGAGCCTGGTGGCGAACAGGTGGTCGTACTGTAATGGTTTTTCATTTATTGATCATCCTGATAAGTATTGATGCATCATTTACTGATTGTTGATGATGGCGCCATCGTGCCGGAAATAAAAAAAGCCCCGCGGATCGCTCCGCGGGGCCTTGCCGGGGTACAGCTCGCTGCTGCTTACTTGACGATATTCACGGTCGGGGCGACATAGGCGTCGTCGGTCGGGTGGGTCGGATGGGCCAGTTCGCTTTTCAGCTTGTCCATGTCCAGTTCCTTTTCCCATTTCGACACGACGATGGTGGCCACGCCGTTGCCCACGAAATTCGTCAGCGCGCGGCATTCGCTCATGAAGCGGTCGATGCCCAGGATCAGCGCCATGCCGGCCACGGGGATGGTCGGCACCACGGCCAGGGTGGCGGCCAGGGTGATGAAGCCGGCGCCCGTGATGCCGGACGCGCCTTTCGAGGTCAGCATTGCCACGCCCAGGATGGTGAGCTCTTGCCAGATCGTCAGGTCCGTGTTGGTGGCCTGTGCCACGAACAGGGCGGCCATGGTCATGTAGATGTTGGTGCCGTCCAGGTTGAACGAGTAGCCGGTAGGCACGACCAGGCCGACGACTGGCTTGGAGCAGCCCAGGCGCTCGAGTTTCTTCATCAGGGCCGGCAGCGCCGATTCCGACGAGCTGGTACCGAGTACGATCAGCAGTTCTTCCTTGATGTACAGCAAGAAGCGGCCGATGGAGAAGCCCGTGTACTTGGCGATGGCGCCCAGCACGACGAAGACGAACAGGAAGCAGGTCAGGTAGAACGAACCCATCAGTTTTGCCAGCGGGATCAGCGATGCCAGGCCGTATTTGCCGATGGTAAAGGCCATCGCGCCGAACGCGCCGATGGGAGCGACTTTCATGATGATGTTGACCATGCCGAAGATGGCATGCGACAGTTCGTCGATCAGCTTGGTGACGGGACGGCCGCGCTCGCCCAGCAGGGACAGCGAGAAGCCGAACAGGATGGCGATCAGCAGCACTTGCAGGATGTCGCCCTTGGCGAAGGCGTCAACGAAGGTCTTCGGGATGATATTCATCAGGAAGTCGACGGTCGACAGGCCTTCGGCGTGCGTGTATTGCGCGATCGACTTGGCGTCCAGGTGGGCCGGATCGGCGTTGAAGCCGGCGCCCGGTTTCAGGATGTTCGCCACCAGCAGGCCGATGGCCAGCGCGAAGGTGGAGACGATTTCAAAGTACAGCAGGGCCTTGCCGCCCACTCTGCCGATTTTCTTGACGTCCTGCATGCCGGCGATGCCGGAGACCACGGTACAGAAGATCACCGGGGCGATGATCATCTTGATCAGTTTGATAAAGCCGTCGCCCAGCGGTTTCATGTCGACGGCGTTCGAGGGGTAGAACACGCCCAGCAGCACGCCAGCCACGATGGCGAACAGCACCTGCACGTACAGGATTTTATAAAATGGTTTTTTCACGAGTGGTCTCCTCTTGCGGGTTGATGCTGCGATCATCCGCCCATAGTCAGGCCGGCTCAATTGTGGATAACCGCAGATATGCATTTTCGCTATATCGGGTATTGCGCCATGGCGGGCGTGCGAGTGCTGTGCTGCGGCGCAGCATTTCAGGCGCGCGCTTGGAGCATTGCCCGCGCTGCGCTACACTGCCGAAGAGTCACGCGCGGGGCAGCCGGCAAATCGCCGGTTTCTTTGTTTTTTACTACCCAATAACGACGCCTCACAAAATCGGCGCGCAGCAGGTTTTGTCCGGCGTTATAAGGAATCGCATGATCGAAGCCAGCATCAAGTCAGTGCAATGCATTTCGCCGGCGGGCCTGCACCGCATGTCGTACAAGGAGTGGGGCGCGCCCGACAATCCGAACGTGCTCGTCTGCGCCCATGGCGTGACGCGCGTGGCCGACGACTTCGACAGCCTGGCGCGCGCCATGGCCAGCGATTACCGCGTCATCTGTCCCGACGTGGTGGGGCGCGGCCGCTCGGACTGGCTGGCCAATCCGCAGTTTTACCGCGTGCCGCAATATGTGAGCGACATGGTGACCCTGCTGGCGCGCGTGCTGGCCAACGGCGAGCGCCAGACGGTGGACTGGTTCGGCACGTCGATGGGCGGCTTGATCGGCCTGGGCCTGGCGTCCTTGCCCGGCAGCCCGATCAGCAAGCTGGTGCTGAACGATATCGGCCCGACCCTGGCGCCGGAAGCCTTGCAGCGCATCGGCGACTACATCGGCCAGGACCTGCGCTTCGAAACGTTCGAGCAGGGTGCCAAGTTTGTGCGCGACGTGTCCGCCAGCTTCGGCCCGCACACGGATGCCGAATGGCATAAACTGGCGGTGGATGTCTTGCGCCAGGATAAGGACGGCCATTGGCGCCGCCACTATGATATGGGACTGGCCCTGCCGTTCCGCTCGGCCACGCCCGAATCGGCGGCCAGCGATGAAGCCATGCTGTGGGCCGCGTATGATGCCGTGCGCTGTCCCACCTTGCTGGTGCGCGGCGCGGAATCGGATCTGCTGTCGCACGAGACGGCGCAGATCATGCTGGGCCGCGGCCCGAAGGCGCAACTGGTGGAAATCGCCGGCGTGGGGCATGCGCCCACCTTCATCCACGACGACCAGATCGCCATCGCGCGCCAGTTTTTGCTGGGCAAGTAATCAGGAATAACGCTGTACAGATTTTGAAACAACCGAAAGTAAAAGCATGGAAATCACACGACTGCACGTAGGCAAACGCCTCTCCGAAGTAGCCATACACAACAACACCATCTACCTGGCGGGCCAGATCGCGGAAGACACGACGCAGGGCATCGTCGGCCAGACGCGCGAAGTGCTGGGCCACGTCGACCGCTTGCTGATGGAAGCGGGCAGCGACAAGACCTGCATCCTGTCTTGTCAGATCTATATCGCCGACATGAAGGATTTTGCCGGCATGAATGAAGTGTGGGATGACTGGGTTGCCTCCGGCCACACGCCGCCGCGCGCCACGGTGGAAGCCAAGCTGGCCAATCCGGCTTGTCTGGTGGAAATCGTCATCATCGCTGCAGAGCGCTAAGTTATCCAGTTATTGAGTTGTTAAGTTTATAAGGTATCACATGGTTTCCATCTCGGCCCCGAATAGCGCCACCTCGGAACAACTGGTAGAGGGCCTGAGTGCGCCGGACAGCGCGCGCGTGCTGGATGCGCTCGCGTATGCCACCGAAGCGTATGGCGACAAGCAGACCTTCGCCGGCCGCTCCGCGCTGGAGTTCGCCATCGGAGTGGCCACCACCCTGGCTTTCCTGCGCAGCGATGCGGAAACGCGCATCGCCGGCCTGATGTTCGAGCTGACCCTGCTCGAGCCGGACACCGCGGCCGATATCGAGCCGCGCTTCGGCAAGCAGGTGTGCGACCTGGCCACGGGCGTGCGCCAGCTGATCCGCTTGCGCGCCCTGACCCAGGCTCAGCATGGCGGCAGCGCCGGCCGGGGCAAGAATGCGGCGCAGCAAGCCGTGGCCCAGGTGGAAACCCTGCGCAAGATGCTGCTGGCGATGGCCTCCGACATGCGTGTCGTGCTGGTGCGCCTGGCAGCATGCGTGACGACCTTGCGCTATTTTGCTGAATTGAAACTGTTCAACGAAATGACGCGCGAGTACGGCAAGGAAACCTTGGACTTGTATGCGCCGCTGGCCAACCGCCTCGGCATCTGGCAGCTGAAGTGGGAACTGGAAGATTTGTCGTTCCGCTTCATCGAGCCGGAAGCGTACAAGCGCATCGCCAAGATGCTGGAAGAAAAGCGCATGATGCGCGAGGGCTTCGTATCCTCGGCGATTCTGCGCCTGCAGACGGAGCTGGCGTCGGCCGGCATCCAGGCGGAAGTATTTGGCCGCCCGAAACACATTTACAGCATCTGGAACAAGATGCGCGGCAAGGAACTGGACTTCACGGCCCTGTACGACGTGCGCGCCTTCCGCGTCATCGTTGCCGACGTGAAGACCTGCTACACGGTGCTGGGCGTGGTCCACAATATCTGGACCCCCATTCCGAAGGAATTCGACGATTACATTTCGCGGCCAAAACCGAATGGCTACCAGTCGCTGCACACGGTGGTGACGGCGGAAGACGGCCGGCCGCTGGAAGTGCAGATACGCACGAATGAAATGCACAGCTTTGCCGAATACGGCGTGGCGGCGCACTGGCGCTACAAGGAAGAGGGCGGGTCGAACTTTGCCGGCCAGAAATACGACGAAAAGATCGCCTGGCTGCGCCAGTTGCTGGCCTGGAAGACGGAGGTGGCCGACGCCGTCGTGGGCCAGGAAGAAATCCAGCGCGAATGGGTGGAAAAACTGAAATCCGCCACCCTGGATGACCGCATCTTCGTCATGACGCCGCAGGCGCGGGTGCTGGAATTGCCCGTGGGCGCCACGCCCGTCGATTTTGCCTATCATTTGCATACGGACGTGGGCCACCGCTGCCGTGGCGCCAAGGTCGACGGCATCATGGTGCCCCTGAATACGCAGTTGAAGAATGGCCAGACCTGCGAAATCATCACGGCCAAGGGCGCGCCGGGCACGGCCGGGCCGTCGCGCGACTGGCTCAGCGCCGGCTACGCCGTCAGCACGCGCACGCGGTCAAAAATCCGCGCCTGGTTCCATGCCATCGACATGCAGGAAACCCTGGCCCACGGCCGCGCGCTGGTGGAAAAGTCGCTGCAGCGCGAAGGCAAGACGGCCGTCAACCTCGAGGCGCTGGCGCAAAAGCTGGGCTTTGCCAAGGTCGACGAGTTGTTCCTGTCGGTGGGCAAGGATGAATTCAGCCTGCGCCACGTGGAGCAGGCGCTGCACGACAATGGCGAAGTGGTGGTGCCGGAAGACGCCGTGCTGGTGGGCAAGAGCCGCGCCTCCAGCGTGGAGCAGGGCGCCAAGTCCGGCGTGCTGGTGGTGGGTACCGAGGGCTTGATGACGGTCCTGGCCAAGTGCTGCAAGCCGGCGCCGCCGGACAGCATCGTCGGCTTTGTGACGCGCGGCAAGGGCGTCTCCATCCACCGCGCCACTTGCAAGAATTTCGAGGAAATGCGCGCTAAGGCGCCCGAGCGCGTGATTTTTACCGAGTGGGGCAGCACGGGCGGGCACGATACGGTGTATCCGGTCGACATCTTTATTTTGGCCGGCGACCGCCAGGGCTTGCTGCGCGACATCTCCGAAATCTTTTCGCGCGAAAAGATCAACGTCATCGGCGTCAACACCCAAAGCGCCAAGGGCCAGGCCCGCATGACGTTTACGGCCGAGATCAGCTCGACGGCGCAGTTGTTGAAGGCGCTGAATGTAATTAAAGACGTGAGCGGGGTGCTTGAGGCGCGCCGTAGCTGACGCCTGACCAAACCTACTGCGCGTCGGTATAGGCGGCCTGCGATGCTCACCGTACCTTCGTACGGTTGCGCTTCTTAGCCACCTCTCCCTTCCGCTCGCTACGGTTTTGTCAGGCGTTGTGACGCTTGTTGAACCTGGTGTTAATGCGTCTTGTCGCCTTCATGCAAGCCCGCCATCGTGGCCGTCTCCGGCTGCAGGGTGATGTGGTCTATCCCATGCTTGGCCAGCAACATCTTCTTGATCGCGCGCAAGACCTTTGGCCAATGGTCGAGGTGCTCGATTTCCACGTGGCCGATCAGGGCCGGCTGGCCCGGCGACATGTCCCACACGTGCAGATCGTGCACGGCAATCACGCCGTCCACTTGCTCCACGTCCGTGCCCACCTCGATGTAGTCGAGGTGTATGGGCACGCCTTCCATCAGGAAGTGGTAGGACTCGCGCAGCACGCCAAACGTCGATTTCAGGATCAGCAGGGACACTAGCACGGACAGCAGCGGGTCGATCTGCATCCAGCCCGTAAAGTAAATCACGGCGCCCGCGACGATGGCGGCGACTGAACCGAGCATGTCTCCCATCACGTGCACGAGGGCGGCGCGCGTATTCACGCTTTGCTTGTCCTTGGACAATACCCACGCCACCACCAGGTTGATCAGCAGGCCGATGAAGGCGACGATGAAGACCATGCCGCCCTGCACGGTTTGCGGGGCGGAAAAGCGCAGCACGGCTTCATAGCAGATCCAGCCCACCACGCACAGCATGGCCAGCCCGTTGACGAAGGCGGCCAGCGCCTCGGCGCGGCCAAAGCCGAACGAGTGGCGCGGCGATGGCGGGCGGCGCGCGATAATCTGCGCCAGCAGGGCCAGGCCCAGCGCGGCCGCGTCCGTGACCATGTGGCCCGCGTCGGAAATCAGGGCCAGCGAATTGGACAGGAAGCCGGCGATCACCTCGATGCCGGCAAACGACAGGGTCAGGCCCAGCGCCCATGCGAGGATGCTCTGGCTGCGGCCCTCGAAAGAATGGGTGTGCTTGGCGTCGCCTTTGCGGTGCGCGTGCAAATGGGTGGCGTCGTGTTCGGTGTGCGTCGGCTGCATGGCATGCTTTGTGGATTGAGGTTGCCGCCAGTGTAATTGAAAAGCAACAAGATAGTCGGCACGACAAAAAACCTGCAAGCCCGGAGGCGTTGCAGGTTTTTTCTTAAGCAAACATTTTTACTGCGCGGCAGTCTCGCCAAACTTGCCTTCGCGGAAGTCCTGCACGGCCTGGAACACTTCCGCCTGGGTATTCATGACGAAAGGACCGTACTGGGCGATGGGCTCGTTCAAGGGCTTGCCGGCGACGAGGATCACGCGGCCACCGTTGGGCGCCGCGATGCGCACGCCGTCGCTGCCCGGCGTGTTGGCGAAGATGGCCATGCGCAGGGCAGGCACGGCCTTGCCGTCCACCTGCACTTCGCCGCGAAACGTGTACAGGAAGGCGTTATGGCCTTCCGGCAAGGGCTGCTCGAAACTGCTGCCTGCCGGCAAGTCGATATCGAGGTACAGCGGCTGCGTCACCTCGCGCTGCACGGCGCCCGCCACGCCATGGCTGGCGCCGGCGATCACTTGCACGGCCACGCCCCCGTCCGTCGTGTAGCGGGGGATTTCGCTGCTCGTGAAATCGCGGTACCACGGCGTGCGCATCTTGTCGCGCGCGGGCAGGTTCAGCCATAGCTGAAACCCTTCCATCACGCCGTCTTCCTGCTCCGGCATTTCCGAGTGGATCACGCCGCTGCCTGCTGTCATCCATTGCACGCCGCCCGACGTCAGCAAGCCTTCGTGGCCCGCGCTGTCCTTGTGGCGCATGCGGCCCGTGATCATGTACGACACCGTCTCGAAACCGCGGTGCGGATGCTCGGGGAAGCCGGCGATATAATCGTTCGGCTGGTCGCTGGCGAAGTTGTCCAGCATCAAAAACGGGTCGAGGCGGCGCTGCAGCTGCTGCGTCAGCACGCGGTTGATCTTCACGCCGGCGCCATCCATGACGGCCTGGCCGGCGATCACGCGCTCGACGGCGCGTGGCTTGGTGACGGTGGTGGTATCGCTCATCATTCTCTCCTCTAGGCCAGGGCGGCGCCAGTGCGCCGTCCCTTTCACTGCTGGGGATTACACCAGAATCGCGTTGATCTCGGCGTCCGCCTGGGCTTGCGCCTTGGCCACGGCTTCCGGACCCATGCCCATGCCTTCCGAATACACGTATTGCACGTCGGTCATGCCCAGGAAGCCGAACATGGTGTTCAGGTATGGCACCTGGCTGTCGTTGGCGCTGTCGCGGTGCAGGCCGCCGCGGGACAGTCCCACGTAGACTTTCTTGCCGGTCAACAGGCCCACGGGGCCGTTTTCCGTGTACTTGAAGGTGACGTTGGCGCGGGCAATCGCGTCGAACCAGCTTTTCAGTTGCACGGTGATGCCGAAGTTGTACATCGGCGCGCCGATGACGATGACGTCGGCCGCTTGTACCTGGGCAATCAGGGCGTCGTCCAGGGCGATGCGGGCCGCCTGTTCCGGCGTGCGCTGGTCGGCTGGCGTGAACAGCGCCTGCAGGGTCGGCTCGTCGAGCACGGGATGCGGTTCGGCAGCCAGGTCGCGGCGTGCCAGGGTGGCTTCAGGATTGGCTGCTTGCACGCGGGCAACGATGGCATCGGCCAGGCGGGTCGAGGCGGAACCGGTGCTGCGGGCGCTGGAATTAATTTGCAGGATGTTCATCTTGTTTCTCCGTTGTGAGGTGTCTTGCGATGGATGAACTATAGCAATTCCAAAATCGATGCGGAAGCCGTTAAAATGGATAACATTAATCCACTCATGGAACAATGAAACGATATGGACATCGATCCCGGAGATTTGCTGCTGTTTGCCCGCGTCGTCGAATGCGGCAGTTTCAGTCGCGCCGCCGTGCGCGTGGACTTGCCCAAGTCGACCCTGTCGCGGCGCATCTCGCAGCTGGAAGCGCGGCTGGGCGAGCGCCTGCTGCTGCGCACCACGCGCAAGCTGGCGCTGACGGAATTTGGCGCCAGCCTGCTCGAGCATGCGCGCAAGGTGGTCGAGGAAACGGAGGCGGCCGGCGCGCTGGCGCAGCACCGCCAGGCGGGACCCAGCGGCCTGCTGCGCATTTCCATGCCGGCCGACTTCGGCGACGCGCTGATGCGCCAGGTGCTGGCCGAATTCGTGCGCCGCTACCCGGCCATTTCGCTGGAACTGGACTTGTCGGCGCGCCGGGTGGATTTGCTGGAAGAGAACTTCGACCTGGCCATCCGCATGGGCAACCTGCCCGACGACGCCAGCCTGGCGGCGCGCCGCGTGGCCTTCAGCACCCTGGCGCTGTACGCCTCGCCGCAATACACGAGCGTGCACGGCTTGCCCGAGCATCCCGACGATCTGTATGGCCACGATTTGCTCAGTTTGCCACGGTCCGTGCATGGCCTCGTGCACTGGACTTTGATCCGCGGCAAGACGACGTGGGAACGCGACTTGCCCGTGCGCCTGCTGGCCAATTCGCCGGAATTGCTGGTGCGCATGGCCTGCACGGGCGTGGGCATCGCGGCCAGCACGGACCGCTTTGCCAAGGCGTATGTGGCGACGGGGGAACTGGTGCGCGTGTTGCCGGAATGGAGTTTTCCGCTGGTCACGGGCTGGGCCGTGTTTCCCGGCCGGCGCCTGATGCCGGCCAAGACGCGGGCTTTCCTGGACTTGATGGAGGAAATGTATCAAACGGACGCGCCCGTGTAGGCGCGTCCCGTTGGCTTATCTGGGCAGGTTGCCCATGACTTCACCCAGCTGCACGGGGCCGGCCGGCTGCCAGCCGGCATTGAATGCCACGGTGTCTTTCGGGAACAGCATGACGACGGTGGAGCCGAGCAGGAAGCGGCCCAGTTCTTCGCCCTGTTTCAGCACGACATTGTCGTTCGCATAGCTCCAGTCGCGCACCTGGCCCGTGCGGGGCGGGTTGACGACGCCGTGCCAGACGGTGGCCATGCTGCCGACGATGGTGGCGCCCACCAGGGTCATGACGAAGGGGCCGTGGGCCGTGTCGAACACGCAGACGACGCGCTCGTTGCGGGCGAACAGGCCGGGGATGCCGCGCGCCGTCGTCGGGTTGACGGAGAACAATTCACCGGGCACATAAATCATGCGCGTCAAACGGCCGTCGCACGGCATGTGGATGCGGTGGTAGTCGCGCGGGCTCAGGTACAGGTTGGCGAAGCTGCCGTGCTCGAACCGGGCCGCCAGGGCCGCGTCGCCGCCCACCAGGGCCGTGGTGCTGAAGTGGTGGCCCTTGGCCTGGAAGATCTGGTCCTTGTCGATCGTGCCGAACTGGCTGATGCGGCCATCGACGGGGCAGACGTAGTCGGCCTTGGCCAGCGGACGGGCATCGGGGCGCAGGGCGCGCGTGAAAAAGTCGTTGAAGCTGGCGTAGTGCGTGATGTCCGGGTCCAGCGCCTCATCCATGTTGACGTTGTAGCGGCCGACGAACCAGCGGATCAACCGGGTGGTCATGGCGCCGCCCTTGGCGCCGGCGATGCGGCCGGCGAAGTTGGTCAACGCTCCCTTGGGGAGCAGATATTGGGGCAGGACGGCAAGACGGTCAGACACGATGGGAAGCCTTTGACGGGGGGATGGGAACAATGATGAAAACGCATTATAGCGGCGATGTGGCGCGCAATGATACGGGCCGCGCGGCACGGTGGCTTTCCTGGGCTTGCACCGAATTTAATTTGCTATAGGAAATATTTTCAGGAAACTGTGCCATAAGAGCAAAATTGCCGCAAAATACGGCTGCCTGTTTTTTAGCATTTAGCCATTTTTATTCAGCCAACTTTTTCAGCCCAGTCATGATGCCACGCCGTACCCTGCGCCTCACCGTTGTTGCCTCCGCCGTCCTGTTTGCCTGCCATGTCCAGGCCCAGCAATCCGAAGCATCCGCCGCCGATCCCGTCCCCGCTACGCCGCCGAAGGCGGAAAAGCCTGCGGCGCCCGCCATGCAGACGGTGGAAGTCAAGGGCAGCGGCTATGATCCGCGCCGCGACGATACGGCCAGCAAGATGATCGTCAGCAGCGAGGAAATCCTCAAGTATGGCGACACGAATGTCACCGACGTGCTCAAGCGCCTGCCCGGCATTACGGTGTCCGGCGCGGCGGGGCGCTCCGGCGGCGAGATCCGCATGCGCGGACTGGGCAGCGGCTACACGCAGATCCTCCTCAATGGCGAACGGGCGCCGGCCGGCTTCTCGCTCGACACCCTGTCGCCCGACGTCATCGAGCGCATCGAGATCCTGCACGCGGCCAGCGCCGAATACAGCACGCAGTCGATCGCCGGCACCATCAACGTGGTGCTGAAGAAGGCCGTCAAGACGGCGCAGCGCGAAGTGAAGCTGGGCGTGCAGGGCAGCAAGGTGAGTTTCTCGCCCACCTTGAATGTGCAGCTGTCCGACCGCGACGGCAATTTTTCGTATTCGCTGGCAGGCGCGCTGTACCGCTTTGATTACCACTACGACAATCCGGGCATGGATCTCGCCTATTTGCCCGATGGCAGGCAGAGCTTGCAGCGCCGCGTGAATGGCACGGGCGACGGCCGCTCCCAGGGCATCAACCTGTCGCCCAGGCTGAACTGGACGCTGGCCGGCGGCGACACCCTGACGGCGCAGTTTTTCCTCAGCGCGGGGCGCAGCGAAAACCGCAGCCACAGCCGCAGTGAAACCGAGCTGGGCATGCGCCCCGATTACGATACCACCGATAGCCAGAATGACAATGATTTCCGTTACGGGCGCGCGGACCTGACCTGGGCGCACAAGCTGGAAGGGGGCGCCAAGCTCGAGCTCAAGTTCGGTGCATCGGGCAGCGGCAGCACGGCCGATGGCCACCCCGTGGGCTACATCGACGGCGTGGGGCTGGCGCTGGACCGCACCGTGCGGGTGGAAGCGTCGGAGCGGGGCCTGTCCTCGACGGGCAAGTATGCGGCGCCCTGGGTCCCTGGCCATGCCTTGTCCATGGGCTGGGACGGCGCCTTCACGCGGCGCGAGGAAGACCGCTGGCAGCGCGAGCTGGCCCTGCCTGGCGGCCGCCCGCCCGTCAACAGCGACGAGGACTACAACGCCGACATCAAGCGCCTGGCCCTGTATGCGCAGGACGAGTGGGAGATCACGCCGCGCTGGTC
This sequence comes from Janthinobacterium sp. GW821-FHT03C08, assembly GCF_059420905.1. Lineage (NCBI taxonomy): Bacteria > Pseudomonadati > Pseudomonadota > Betaproteobacteria > Burkholderiales > Oxalobacteraceae > Janthinobacterium > Janthinobacterium sp. GW821-FHT03C08. The sequence goes on from NZ_JBWKUP010000006.1 coordinate 34,982, forward strand.
CATGTATGCGGGCGTGCGCTGGGAAGGCATCGACACGCGCAGCGATGGCGACAGCTTTGATGCCGTGCAGCAGCGCAGCAGCGTCTGGAGTCCGCTGCTGCAAACCCTGTGGAAGTTGCCCGATACCAAGGGCGACCAGGTGCGCCTGGCCCTCACGCGCACCTACAAGGCGCCGCAGACGGGCAGCCTGATTCCGCGCCGCAGCCTGTCCACGAACAATAGCCAGAGCGAGCCCGACCGCGAGGGCAATCCGAACCTGAAGCCGGAGCTGGCGCTGGGCATCGATGCCTCGTACGAGCATTACTGGGCGGAAGGCGCCTTGCTCAGCGCCCGCGCCTCGGCCCGCCGCATCGACGGCTACACGCGCCAGGGCTTGCTGTTCATCAATGACCGCTGGGTCTCCACGCCCGTCAACGACGGCCGCGCGAATACGCAGACGGTGGAACTGGAAGCGAAGTTCCCCCTGCGCGCCGTGCTGGCCGCGCCCGTGCCCGCGCTGGACTTGCGCGCCAGCATCAGCCGCAACTGGTCGCAGGTGGAGCAGGTACCGGGGCCGAATAACCGGCTCGACCAGCAAACCCCCGTCAGCGGCAATTTCGGTCTCGATTACAAGACGCCGGACGGCGTGCTGACGACAGGCGGCAGTTTCAACTTCCGCAATGGCGGCCCCGTGCGCATCACCGAGCGCCAGAGCGCCTATACGACGCCGCGGCGCGATCTCGACATCTATGCGCTGTGGAAATTCGATGCGAAGAACCAGCTGCGCCTGGCCATGTCGAACCTGCTGGCGCAGGATTTTGAAAGCAGCAGCAGTTACACGGACGCCAGCGGTACCATCATCCGCAACAGCATTTCACCCAGCTCGCCGCAGGCGCGCGCGACGATGGAAATGAAGTTCTGACGGACAAGTTTTATCGGTGAAAACCGTGGCCGGCAGCCCCGCTGGCCTATAATCTCGGCAATCGCGCGCACGGCCCGTCCGTGCGCGCCGCCTTTTCCTTTGCCAAGATTGCCTTTCCCATGACGTTTTCCTCCCTCGGCCTGATCGATCCCCTCGTCCGCAAACTTGAAGAGCTCGGCTATGCCAAGCCCACGCCCGTGCAGGCGCAGGCCATTCCGGCCGTGCTGGCGGGGCGTGACCTGATGGCCGCCGCCCAGACGGGCACGGGCAAGACGGCCGGCTTTGCCGTGCCCTTGCTGCAGCGCCTGACCCTGGAAGGCGTGGTGGCGCCCCAGTGTGTGCGCGTGCTCGTGCTCGTGCCCACGCGCGAACTGGCCGAGCAGGTGTATGCCAGCTTCCGCAGCTATGGCGGCAATTTGCCGCTGCGCAGCTTTGTCGCCTATGGCGGCGTGCCCATCGAGCCGCAGATCAGCAAGCTGCGCAAGGGCCTGGACGTGCTGGTGGCCACGCCGGGCCGCTTGCTGGACTTGCAGACGCAGGGCGCCGTCAAGTTCGAGCAGGTGCAGACCCTGGTGCTGGACGAGGCCGACCGCATGCTGGACCTGGGTTTCGAGCGCGAACTCGATATATTGCTGATGACCATGCCCAAGCAGCGCCAGACCCTGCTGTTTTCGGCCACCTTCTCGGACGCCATCCGCGCCATGGCCAAGACCATGCTGAAGGAGCCCGTGTCGGTGGAGGTGAGCGCGCGCAACAGCACGGTCAAGGCCGTGAAGCAATCCGTCATCGTGTGCGACAAGAAACGCAAGCCGGAACTGTTCCTGCACCTGCTGAAGAAAAAGCGCTGGGGCCAGGTGCTGGTCTTCGTCAAGACGCGCAAGGGCGTGGAACAATTGGTCAACACCTTGCTGGAGCAGGGCGTGCGCGCCGATTCCATCCACGGCGACAAGACGCAGCCGAACCGTCTGCGCGCACTGGCCCGTTTCAAGGCGGCCGAGGTGCAGGTGCTGGTGGCCACCGACGTGGCGGCACGCGGCCTGGACATCGACCAGTTGCCCGTCGTCGTCAATGTCGACTTGCCGACGGTCGCGGAAGACTACATCCACCGCATCGGCCGCACGGGCCGCGCGGGCGCCTCGGGCGAGGCGATTTCCCTCGTCTGCGCCGATGAAGTGGAATTGCTGTCGGCCGTGGAAGCGCTGACCCGGCAAACCCTCAAGCGCAGCGAAGAGCCAGGTTACGAAGCGGAGCACCGCGTGCCGGGCACGTCCGCCGGCGGCACGATCCAGAAAAAAGCCGTCAAAGTGCTGGCGCCGAAGGCGGCCGAGCGGGCGAAAAAACGCCGCTTCTACAAGTAAGCGGGAAAGTTCGCCAGGCAGGGCAAGGCGCGCTGCACGGATATGCCATTCGTGCCATCATGCGCCTATGACCTCGATACCTTTGTTCCCGCTCAATACGGTGCTGTATCCCGATGGCTATCTGCCCCTGCAGATCTTCGAGGTACGCTATCTGGACATGATACGCCAGTGCATCATGGGCGAGCAGCCCTTCGGCGTGGTGCAGCTGCTGGACGGCACTGAAGTGCGCAAGCCGGGCCAGCGGGAAACCCTGGCGCCCGTGGGGACCCTGGCGCGCGTTATCGACTGGGCCGCGCCCCTGTCGGGCTTGCTGCAAATCAAATGCATGGGCCAGCAGCGCTTCCACATCGTGGCCAGCGAACAGCTGAAACACGGCTTATGGACGGCGCGGATTGAAACCTTGCCGCCCGATAAGATCATTCCCATCCCGCAGGAACAGCAGAACGTGGCCGATGCCCTGGGCGCGCTGATACGCACCTTGCAGGAACAAAAGATCCCGCCCGAGCAGATGCCGCTGCAGCCGCCTTACCGGCTCGACGAGTGCGGCTGGGTGGCGAACCGCTGGTGCGAACTGCTGTCGCTGAGCGCCATGCAGAAACAGCTGCTGCTGAGCCAGGACAATCCCGTGCTGCGCCTGGAACTGGTGCAGGACATGCTGACCGAAAACGGCCTGCTCGAAGAATGAGGCGCCGGGCCGCATGCTTGCACGCGATTCCGTTGTGCAATTGCAATTTCTATTGAGAAATACTTTACGCTTTGCCGCCGCTGGCATAAGATGATGCCCCTGGGAAAGATAGTCCCAGATGACCCTGAGCAATATTCAAGAGTGGACGACATGGCAAAAGTAAGCGCGGAACAGATCAATGCGGCAATGGAAGCGCTGGCGGGAGAAGGCCAGGCCGTCACGCTGCGCGCCTTGCGCGAGCGGCTGGGCAATGGTGCCTGCCTGGGCACCATCAGCAAGCTGCTGCAGCGCCGCAAGGCCGGCGCCCAGCGCCAGATCGCCGCTGCCGCCGAGCTGTCGCCCGTGCTGCAAAAGGCCATCCTCGATTTTGTAGGACAGGAGTTGAGCGCCAGCCACAGCGCGCATGAAGCCGAGATGAACGACAATCAACAGGAATTGATGGACCTGGCCAGCGAGAACGAACGCCAGCAGGAATTGCTCGACCAGCAGGCAGGCGAGCTGGCCTCCCTGCGCGAGGAACTCGAGCGCGAGCGGCAAGTGGCGAACCAGGCCCGCACGGACCTGGCCAAGGCGCAGCTGCGCCTGGAAGGCTTGCCGCGCCTGGAAGAGGCGGCCGAGCAGGCGCGCATGGACCTGGCCAAGGCACAGTTCAAGCTCGAAGGCATCCCCCGCCTGGAAGAGGCGGCCGAAGCGGCCCGCGCCGAACTGATCCAGGCCCAGCTGAAGCTGGAAAGCCTGACCCGCGTGGAAACGGAACTGGCCACGGTGCGCCTGGAACTGGAAGCGGAGCGCGAAGAGCTGGGCGAGACGCGCGCCGAGCTGGACGAAGAGCGCACCCTGCGCATCAAGGCGCAGCAGTTCATCGTCGATCCCATCTTCAAAACGCCTGTCTGAGGACGCCTGGCCCAAGCTGCTGCGCGTCGGTATAGGCGGCCTGCGATGCTCACCGCACTTCAGTGCGGTTGCGCTTCTCGGCCACCTCTACCTTCCGCTCGCGACGCTTTTGCCAGGCGTCGATACGTTGACTGTTTGATGCGGCAGCATCTTGTTGACGGGCCTGGTGTGACGCCGCGTCCATAAGATGAAGCTGGTCAAGTCTGGTGCGCCCTATGTTAAGCGGCGCACGGAAGCGGGATGCCCGGCACCGCAGAATGACTGCGGGACGGATCGCGCGAAGGGGGCTGGCATGGAGGCGTTGATACTCATCGGTGCTTCCGTGGGCGGCATGGAAGCATTGTCCGCCATTTTTTCCGCTCTGCCCGCCAGTATGCCGGCCCCCGTGCTGGCCGTCGCGCACCTGGGGGCGCGCCATAGCGTCTTGCCCGAGATCCTCGGCAAGACTTCCGCCTTGCCCGTGCGCTTTGCCGAGGAGCGCGAGCCCGTGCGGCCCGGGCGCATCCTGCTGGCGCCGCCGGACCGGCACATGCTGGTCGTCAGCGCGGCCGGCCAGCCCAGCATCGAACTGACGCGGGGACCGAAGGAAAACCACACGCGTCCCGCCATCGACCCCCTGTTCCGCAGCGCGGCGGCCGCGTATGGGCGCAAGGCCGTGGGCGTGATCCTCAGCGGCTACCTGGACGACGGCACGGCGGGCTTGCAAGCCATCAAGGCCTGCGGCGGCAAGGCGCTGGTGCAGGAGCCGTCGGAGGCCGTGGCGCCATCGATGCCGCAAAGCGCCATCGACCACGTGGACGTGGACTGGCGCCTGCCGGTGGCGCAGATCGCGCCGGCCCTGCTGGCCCTGGCCAGCGGCAAGCCGGCCTCGGCCCAGCCGGCCCAGCCGCAGCAGCCTGCACCCCACTGGATCGCCATGGAAAACCGTTTTGCCCGGGGAGTGGGGAACATGGAACAACTGGAAAAGATCGCCTCGCCATCGACGTTTACCTGCCCGGAATGCCAGGGCACGCTGTGGGAATTGCACGGCCAGCAGCCGCAGCGCTTTCGCTGCCATACGGGCCACGGTTTCACGGCGAAAATCCTCGGCGAAGTGCAGCACGACAAGGCGGAAGCGGCCATCTGGGCCGCCGTGCGGGCCTTGCAGGAAAAGGAAAGACTGTACCTGGACCTGGCCGCCAAGGCACATGCCTGGCTGCATCCGGGTGCGGCCAGCGAGTACGGCGCCAGGGCGCGCCAGGCGCGCGAGCAGGCCGATGTGCTTAGGCGGACCTTGCTGGCTTAAAATAGCACCCTGTCGCGCCGTGCCGCGCACGCGTCTATCGTAAAGAAGGTTTATGTCAGCAGAGAAAAATTTGCCGTCCCCTCCCGCAGCCGTGCCCGGCGCGCCCCGCGCCTTGCCGCCCCGGCCACCCGCCAGCTTCAGTTCGCCCCAAGAGGCGCTTGCCCACAAGCAAGCGCGCGAGGACAGGGATGCCCAGGTGCGCGGCGTCACCTCCATCCACGCCATGCGCGAGGCCATCCGCCACGCGGCGCGCGCCTTGCCTGCCATCACCGAGGTGCCGCGCCTGGGCATGCTGGACGCTGCCGCCTTCCGCGCGCGGGCCGCGCAGGGCCTGCCATTCCTGATGCGCGGGCTGGTGCAGCGCTGGCCCCTGTCCGCGCTGGGACCGGAAGTCTTGCGCGAGCGCTACGGCCACGTTCCCGTGCGGGCGCGCGTGGGCGACTACATCAACACGGCCTTCGCGGCGGACCGCGCCATGCAGGACATGTCGATGGGGGACTACCTGGACCTGGTGGACGCGGGGACGCATGCGCTGCCGCCATACCTGGGCAACCTGGAATTGCGCGAGCTGAACCGCCTGTGCCACTGGCCCGCGTATTTCGACAAGATGGGCCCGCCGCGCTTCTGGGTAGGGCCGGCCGGCACGGTGACGCCCTTGCATTGCGATTACGACGACAATATCTTTGCGCAAGTGTGGGGCCGCAAGCGCATCTTCCTGTCGCCGCCGCACCACGATGCCTTCCTGTATCCCAGCGAAGCGAACGCCATCCTGTTCGGTTCGCCATTCGACCCGGAAGCGCCCGATTTCGCGCGCTTTCCCCTGGCGCGCCAGGCCTGCCTGATCGAATGCATCGTCGAGCCGGGCGACATGCTGTACGTGCCCGCCGGCTGGTATCACCAGGTGCGCGCGCTGACGTTTTCCCTGTCCTCGAACCGCTGGGCCAGGGCCGTGCCGTTCGCCCTGCGTGGCGAACCGGCGCTGCGGCGGGAAGTGGAATAGTCGCTATGGCTGAACGGCTTTGGCCGTGCCAGTGCGCCGCTTCGGCCGCCACTCGCTGAGGATGCCGGCGGCGATGATCAGGATGGCGCCCGAGATGGCCAGGGCCGGCAGGCGTTCGCCGGCGATGCGCCCGATCACGCCGGCCCACACGGGCTCGCCCGCATAGATCAGGGTGGCCTTGGTGGCGGAAATGCGCTTTTGCGCCCAGTTCATCACATATTGAATCAAGGCGCTGGCACAGCCCAGGGCCAGCACGCTGAAGATGAAAGTCTTGCTCAAGGCTGGCGGCGCTTCGCCCATGACGGGCATCAGCAGCAGGGCGATCAGCGAGGCCGTGGCCAGCTGCACGATGGTCACGCGCAGGATGTTCAGCTGCGGCGAGACGCGGCTGATCAGGATGATTTCCAGGGCGATGGCGATGGCGCCCACGGCCGTCATCAGCTCGCCCGTGCCGAACTCCATGCTCAGGCCATCCGTGCCGGTGAGCATCAGCAAGCCCGCGAACGCCAGCGCCACGGCCGCCCAGACGGCAGGGCGGGGCCGCTGCCGGAAGACCAGCCATTGCACCAGGGGCACGATGGGCACGTAGAAGGCCGTGATGAAGGCCGACTTGCTGCTCGTGATATGCATCAGGCCATAGGTTTGCAGCGCGTAGCCGCCAAAGATGCTCACGCCGATGGCCATGCCCGTGAACAGCTCGGCCTTGCTCAGCTGCTTCAGCTGGCCGCGGCAGATCAGGGCGCCGATGCTGGCGGCCACGGCAAAGCGGGCGGCCACGAAGGCCAGCGGGCCGCTGACCGTCACGGCATGCTGCACGATGAGAAAAGTGCCGCCCCAGATGAAGGTGATGGCGATCAGGGCCAGTTCGGGCAGGCCGAGGGCGGGCGGGGGACTTGCGTGTGTTTTCATGGGAGGCTATGCTATGAGCAAAATATTTCCCATCATCATAGGAGCAATATATTGCGCAGTCAAGCCGAGGCCGGTGGCGTACTGGAACACCTGGCGAAAAATCTGCGGCGTTTGCGCCTCGCCGCGGGCCTGAGCCAGGAAGAGCTGGGGCGCCTGTCGGGCCTGAGCCGGCGCATGGTCAACGGCGTCGAGGCGGGCGGCACCAATATCAGCCTGGCCAACCTCGACCACGTGGCTGCCGCCTTGAACGTGGCCTTCGTCGACCTGGTGCAGCCGCCCCGGCAGCCGCACGACAGCTTGCGCGTACTGATGTGGCAAGGTGTCTCGCCCGCCAGCCAGGCCGTGCTGCTGGGTGCCGCGCCCGCCAGCCGCCAGGTGGAACTGTGGTCGTGGACCCTGGCGCCGGGCGAGCGCTACGATGCGCAAGCGGATCCGCCCGGTTTCAGCGAAATGCTCTACGTGCTGGAGGGCGAGCTGCAGCTGGAACTGGCGGCGGAAACAAAACGGCTGGCCACGGGCGATTTTTTCGTGTTCAGCAGCGCGCAGGCGTACAGCTATGTGAATGCGGGCGAGGCCATCCTGCGTTTTACGCGCAACGTGGCCAGCTGAGGGCGCCTTACGGGAAGCGGCAGCCGATGAGCAGCAGCATCGGCCGCTCGCGTTCTTCCGCCAGGGCCGGCTGCTGCGCCACCTGTTCGTCGGTCGGTCCCCATTCTTCCACATGTTCCAGCTGGAAGCCCGCTTGCAGCAAGGCATTGATGGTCGTGCCCAGGGTGCGGTGCTGCTTGACCACGCCGGGCGCCAGCCAGTCGGAGACGCGCGCTCCTTGCTGCTGGTAACTGTCGACGGGCCAGGTCTTGCGGCCTTGCCCATCCGTCAGCCAGCCGGGCTGGCGCGGCGCCATGAAGATCGGGTGCTCGATGGAAAACACCAGCTTGCCGCCCGGTTTCAGGCCGTGGCGGATGGCGGCCAGCAGGGCGGCAAGATCCTCGATGTACTGGAAGGCCAGCGAACTGTAAACGAGATCGTAGCTGGCCGGCGGCAAGGCCAGTTGTTCCAGATCAAGCCTGGCATAGGCGAGCGCCGCGTATTCCCCCATGCCGCCGGCCTGCGCCAGCATCTTTGCCGATACGTCCAAGCCCAGCACCCGCGCCGCACCCGCTTGCGCGGCCCAGCGGCAGAACCAGCCATAGCCGCAGCCCAGGTCCAGCACGTGTTTCCCCTGTACATCGGGCAGCATGGCGCGCAGGGCCGGCCATTCGGGTGCCGCGTCGAGTCCGCCGATCGAGCGGGGCAGCTGGCTGTAGGCCGTGAAGAAGGCGTCGTTGTCGTAGATATTCTGGGTCATATCATTCCTGTCCTGGAGCCATGCCTGCATGGCGCCAGTCTTGTCCACGCAGGAAGTTGGGCAGACGATGCATGCACGATGATTTGATTTTTTATTAATTTTTCAATTACAATAAAAACACGGCTGGGTATTTTTTCATGCGGTTGGGCTGGCCTGAAAAAGCATTTGTACCGCTGCCCTTGTTTTGATGGGTACCCATTTGATCCATTCCCGAGCTCCTATGCGCAAACTTTTAGCGGTGCTGGCAGGCAGCATGATACTTGTCTTCGTTCAACCCGCAAACGGCAGCAGCATCGCCGCAGCCGTGACGAAGAAAGCTGCAATCCCCCCGACGCACCAATTCAGCCGCGGCCTGGCTTTGCCGGGATGGGCAGATCCCTTGCTGGACATACCTGTAACCGAGCGCAAGGATCCCGCCGTGATGCGTCTGGCCGAGACCCAGGCATGGGTGGGGGGCAGGAGTGCGGTGTTGCACAATCGTGCCATTCAGGTCAATGAGCAGTCGGCATTGGCTGCCATCGGCCAGTTCAGCATCGACTATTTCCCCGCGTATCAGAAACTGCATTTGCATCGCCTGGTCATCTTGCGTGGCACGCAGCGGATGGATCGTACGCAGGGCGTCAATGTACGGCTGCTCGAACGAGAAACCGGTATTGATGCGGGCCTGTACGAGGGGGCAATGACGCTGCAATTATTGCTAGACGACATACGCGTGGGCGACACCCTGTGGATTACCTACAGTATCGAGGGCAGCAATCCGGTGTTTGGCAAGCAATGGTCCAGTGAGTTTTCCTGGGATGCCTGGATGCCCGTCGAGCGTCGCAGCCTGACGGTGTTTCATCCCCACGACCGCCCCATGCATTGGCGCCTGCTGGGTGATTTCCAAGCTGCACCGTTGACACCTCATATTTCCCGCCAGGGGCGCACAGAGCGGCTGTGTTTCGAGCAGCGGGGCCTGGAAGCTCTTGAATCGGAAGAGTTCGTTCCCAGCGATTATATGCCTGGACGCGCGCTGCAGATGAGTGAGCACCACGACTGGAACAGCGTCGCCAGGTGGGCCAACGGCCTGTTTCCCCCTGCGCCGGTCACGCCGGCCTTGAAGGCACTGGCGGACCAAATAAGCCGGCAACCGACTCCAGCTGCCCGGGTGAGCACGGCCTTGCGCTGGGTCCAAGATGAAGTCCGTTACTTCAGCGTCTCCATCGGCGAGAATTCGCATCGTCCGCACACGCCGGATACCGTGCTCAAGCGGCGCTACGGTGATTGCAAGGATAAAAGTTACCTACTGGTCAGCTTGCTCCAGCAGCTAGGAATACCCGCCCGCCTGGTCTTGCTCAACGCCCGTGCACCGAAGGCGCCAGCGAAAATCATCGCCTCGCCTGCCATGTTTGACCACGTGGTCGTGCAAGTGCGGCTTGACGACCGCACTTACTATGTGGACCCAGTTGCAAGCGGACAAAAGTTGACGCTGGAGAAGCTTACTACGGTCTTTGCGGGCGCATACGGACTGGTGGTTGACACTGCATCTACAGGTTTGACGGTGTTGCCCGAGCCCGGCGATGCAGGACCCGTGTACGAACACTCTGACGACATCAGCATCGGCAGCTTCGATGGCGATGCCGTCCTGGAGACGCGCCAAATCTTCCGTGGTGCTTATGCCGAGGCGATGCGCGCGGCAGCGCCCCGCCTGTCCAGCAACGACTTGGCGAAGAGCATGCTGGAACGCTATGAAAGCCTGTACCCGGGCTTGGCGTTGATGACTCCGCCCCGCATGGAGGATGATACAGAGGCGAATGTCTTTACCATGTCGGGGCGCTACAAGCTGCCCAGGCCTGTGCGCCAGGAGGATGGCGCTTATGTGATCGACTATGCCAGCCATATTCTGGAAGGAAGCTTGGGACTGCCGAAAAAAATCGTGCGCAATTACCCCCTGGCGTTGCCCAAGGGGAGGTATGCGTCGCGCTATCGCCTGCGGATCGAGTGGCCGCCTACCGTGCGCGTCAATCAGGACATAGGCAGCAAGGTTATCGATAATCCTGTTTTCAGCGCGCGCAGCGAGTTGACGCTAAAAGGTAATGTCCTCGACTACATGCTTGATTATCGGGTCAAGCAGGCTGTCGTGCCTGCGGCCGACGTACCAGCCTTGCATGCACAGGCGAAATTGCTGGGAGCGTATGCGGAATCGGCTTTCCGCATTCGCTACGATGCGGTGGATACGCCGGAGGTGAGCGCCATGTCATTCTCCTTGCGCGAGCGCGATGCCATGCTGGTCGCTAGAAGCGGCCATGCCGTTTCGCAGTCCATGGAGGCAAACCAGACTACACCGGAAGGTATGGCGAAAGCGTGCGATCTGCTCATCAATGCATATCGCCTGAGCGACCTGGCGACGGACGATATATGGGCCATGTTCGGAACAGCGGCGCAGGCGTTGCGGGAGGAGCCGGGCGCCGATGCAGCGCTGTGTCTGGCGCGCTTGTCCTATGTGCTGGGAGAATTTACTCAAAGTGTTTCCCTCTTTCAAAGTGTTTCCTTGCATGACGACAGCCCGTACTGGCGTGAACTGGCCTGGGCACAGGCATATGCTGGCGACGACCATGCCGCCCTGGCGACCATGTCGGCTTATCGGGTCGCACGGGGTGCTGCCGGCACGAGCATCGCCGCAGGTTTGGACCTGGCTGACGAGATCATCCTGGCACAGAGAGCGCGGCAGCCTTTGTCCCCCAAGGTAGAGCAGTTAGCCAGGGAAATTCCGGATGGTGTCTGGCCTCGTCCCTTGCTTGCGATGCTGGTTGGGGAGCTTGGTACGGATGCCTTGCTCAATCTGATAGACACGTTTCCGGCCGATAAGCGGGAGCTGGCATTGAACGACAGCTGGTTCTATATCGCTCAGCAAGCCCTGCTGGCCAACGATCTGTTGGTGGCTAGGCGGGGTTTCCTGTGGTATGAGGTGGATGGCTTGCGCAGCTCTGCCCAATATGAACGGGCGCGGAAGGAAGTTGACAGGTGGAAACAACGAGACGAAAACTTCTATCTAGGTCAGGCTGCTTTCAAGCGCGGAGATTATGCGACAGCTGTGGAAAAATGGCGCGCCAGCGCGGACGCGGGTTACTCCGCGGGACAATATGAAATGGGCACCTTATATTTACACGGAAAGTATATTCCGCAGGATTATCAGCTGGCCAAGTATTGGTTTGAACTGGCTGCGGCGAATGGCGACGAGGGGGGCATGAATGCGCTGGCGTGGATGTTCTGGGCTGGCGAGGGCGTCCCGCTGGACCAGGCCGCGGCGGTACAGTGGTACGCGAAGGCCGCCGAAGCGGGGAGTGGAAACTCGGCATATAACCTGGCACTCTCCTATGAACGCGGGGAAGGCGTTGCAAAGGATATGCAGCAGGCATTCGTCTATATGCGCATGGCTGCGGAGCGCAATATCGTGCAGGCGCAGGGGGCACTGGCAGTCTATTACCTGGACAACTTGCACTTGAATTATCCCAAGGCCCTGCGCTGGGCTACCCGTGCTGCAGCACGAGACAATGCGACCGGAATGTTGGCCTTGGGTAACATTTACTATCATGGCCTGGGTGTGCCGGAAGATAAGTCCAAAACCATAGCACTTTATCAGCGGCTCGATGAGCAGGGCAATGCCGAAGGCAGGGCGAGGCTGGCTTACTTTTACGCCCGTGGATTGGGCGTCAAGCGTGACCTCAGCCGGGCGTTTAGCCTGTATCGACAGGCGGCAGACGATGGCAATCTGGTGGCCACGAATAACCTGGCTGATATGTATGAGAACGGCAAAGGCGTCGCGCAGGACTATGCCCAGGCGTTGACGTTATATCGCCTGGCAGCCAAGGGCGGGCAAAGCGCCGCGTTGCTCAGTCTATCCGGTTTATATGAAAACGGGCAGGGTGTGCAGGCTGATCCCGTGCTGTCCTACACCTATTGTAAGCTTGCTACACATGTCGATAGCCAATATGGCGCGGAGCGGTGCACGTCCTTGGCGGCGGCGCTTGATGCCGGAAAAATCGCCGCTGCTGATGCCTTTGCGCTAGCTTGGAAGCCGGATATGGACTTGCCGGTAGCGAGCAGTCTTTAACCGCGCTTGTCATTTTTCGGCGGGGCTAGTTGTCGCTTGGCATGCCCGCTGCGCTGCGCCCGGTAAATGCCCGCATGGCCGGAAAACAGGTAGGCGACGACGCAGGCGATGGCCGCGTACACGCCAATTTCTACGCCGAACAGTTCCATGGCCATCAGGGTCGAGGCGATGGGCGTGTTGGCGGCGCCCGCAAACACGGCGACAAAGCCGATGGCGGCCAGCAAGGCGACGGGCTGGTGCAGCACAGGCCCCAGCGCATTGCCCAGGGTGGCGCCGATAAAGAACAGGGGCGTCACCTCGCCGCCCTTGAAACCCGTGCCGAGAGAAACAATGGTGAATGCCATCTTGCCGAGGAAGTCCCACGCGGGTAGCGGCTCCTGCAAGGCATCGACGATGGTGGGAATGCCCAGGCCGATGTAGCGGTCCGTGCCCAGCAGCCACACGGCGAGCGCGATGATGACGCCGCCGGCCAGCGGACGCAGAGGGGCGTAGGCAATCTTGCGCTTCATCCAGCTGCTCACGCCGTGCGTGGCGTGCGCAAACAGTTTACCGGTTACGCCGAACAGCACGCCGGCGATGACCATCGCGCCCAGGGGCCAGGCCGAGAGGGCGGGAATCAAGGGCACGGCGTAGTGCGTATGCTGCACCCCCCACAGCAGGCCCACCTGGTCGGCGATGACGGCCGCAAGCAGGCAGGGCAGCATGGCTTCGTAGCGCAGGCGGCCGATGGCCAGCACTTCCAGGCCGAAGAGGGCGCCCGCCAGCGGCGTGCCGAAGACGGAAGCGAAGCCGGCGCTGATGCCGGCCATGAGGATGATGCGGCGGTCTTCCTGGTCCAGGCGAAACAGGCGCGTGAGCTGGTCGGCCAGTGCGCCGCCCATCTGCACGGCCGTGCCTTCGCGTCCCACGGAGGCGCCGAACAGGTGCGAGACGACGGTGGCACCCAGCACCAGCGGTGCCATGCGCAGGGGAATGATTTTTTTCGGGTCGTGGATTTCGTCGATGAGCAGGTTGGCGCCCCCTTCGACCGCGCTGCCGTAGCGCAGATACAGCCAGCCGACGGCGAAACCGGCCACCGGCAGCAGCCAGATCAGCCAGGCATGCGCCAGCCGCGTGCGCGTGGCCCAGTCCAGGGCGAACAGGAAAGCGGCTGAAGCGGTGCCGGCCAGGATGGCCACGGCAGCGGCGATCAGCAGCCATTTTAGGAGATGCAACAATAAATCGGCAAGGGCAGTCAGGGAGGGCGGAGGTCGTGTCATCGTGCGCGTCCAGTCTGGCGTGGGTCGGACCTGGACAGGCGGCGGACGATGCATGAACGCGGCCCGCGTGCCTGCATCTTTCCGGTTGTCCAGGAAAGCGTGCAGGCATCATCAGCCCGAAGGCGGTTCACGAAGAAATCCGTGGGAGGAATGCCATCTCCAGCCAAAATTCTAGCACTGTCGCGTGACGCAGACTATTGAATTTTGATAATAATCAATCCGGCAAGCTCAGTTCCGCCACCAGCGCCTGGCCGATGGCCCGCTGTTCGGTCAAAATGGCGCGCAAGTGGTGGGGGCGCGTCCTGACGTTCGTCATGACCACGCGCAGCACGTTGGTGGGACCCGGGTAGCGCGTCGATTCGAGCACCGTGCGCGACACGAAACTGCGCCCTTCCGCCTTTTGCCGGTTCTGCAGATTGGCATTGAGCGTGTTGAGCTGCTTGTTCAATTCGGCGGCTTGCTCGGCCTGGCCGCCGGCCAGCAGGGCGTCCATGCGCTGGCGCAAGTGCGCGGGCACGTAGCGGTAGGTGAGAATGAAGGTGTCGGAGCGCGTGACGAGTTCGAAATCCTGCTGGTCGGCCAATAGCTCCTGCAGCTGGCCGGACAGGGTGGCGGCCTGCTGCAGCAGGGTGGTGTAGCCGGACACGCCCAGCACCTTGAACGAGGTCCACAGTTTCAAGGCATCGAAGCGGCGCGAGCCTTCCAGCGACGTCTGGCCCAGGTCGCCCGAGTTGTCGCGCAAGATGTAGTTGGCGTTGTGTTTCAGCCGGTTCAGGCTGGCGCCGTCCTTGAACAGCACCATGCTTTGCGCCATCGGCACCCACAGCAATTTATGCCCGTCAATGACGACGGAGTCGGCCAGGGCGATGCCGTCGTACAGGGGCCGGTACTGCTCCGCGATCAGCAGGGCGCCGCCCCAGGCCGCATCCACGTGGAACCAGATGTTTTCCCGCGCGGCAATTGCCGCCATGGCGGCCAGCGGGTCGATGGCGCCCGTTTCCGTCGTGCCGGCGATGCCGATCATGGCGACGACCTTGATCTTGCGCAATTTCAAATCGGCAATGGTCGCTTCCAGCGCGGCGATGTCGATGCGGTTGTCGCGGTCGACGGCCACCAGGTGCAGGGCGTCTTCACCGAGGCCCAAAGTCGCCAGCGCCTTTTTCACGGAATAATGGCTGCGGGCCGAGCCGATCACGGCTAGTCCCGCATAGCCGGATTCCTGCATGGCGGCAAACAAACCGCGCTTGCGCGTGCCGGGCAACTGGTTTTCCAGCGCCACGGCCAGGGCCGTCAAGTTGCCCATGGTGCCGCCATTGACGACATTGCCCAGCGCGCCGCTGGTGGCGGCCATGGCTTGCGCGTAGAGGGCGTCCGGCTGCCGGTACACCTGGCGGTGCAGCCAGCCGAGGATCTGCTTTTCGATCAGGGTCGACACATACGCCGTCTCGATCTTGACCTGGTTCTGGTTCAGGGTGGCCGTGAACGCTTCGGCCAGCACGCTGATCCAGGGCAAGGCCTGCGTCATGTGGCCGATGTATTGCGGATGGTTCAGCTGGGCCGTATTGGCCAGCACGGTGGCGTCAAGTTCTTGCAGGAAATCGGCCACGGGCATGCCGTGCGCGGGCAGGCA
Source organism: Janthinobacterium sp. GW821-FHT03C08 (assembly GCF_059420905.1). Lineage (NCBI taxonomy): Bacteria > Pseudomonadati > Pseudomonadota > Betaproteobacteria > Burkholderiales > Oxalobacteraceae > Janthinobacterium > Janthinobacterium sp. GW821-FHT03C08. Next base: position 50,344 of record NZ_JBWKUP010000006.1, read on the forward strand.
GGTATCGGACAGTTGCGTCAGCAGTTCCGTGTAGGGCGTATGCGGGTAGGCCGTGTCGCGGTCGGCGGACAGCCAGCCGCCCAGCATGCGCAGGGCCTGCTGCAGGGGCGCGGGCGCCTGCTGCAGCGCATCGATGGAAAAATGCTGCTGCAGCAGCCGTTCGATAGCGGTATCGGTCATTGCGCGTTTGTCTTCTTCTCTACGGATTGCTGATGCCACGGTACCAAATGCATTGCGCCCTGGCGGAGACGGGATTTTACCCGACTCCGCCAAGGCGCATCAGTTTGCTATTGGTAAATGGTAATCAGAAGTAATTCAGGCCCAGCGCCGACTTGACTTCATCGGCCGTGCGGGCCGCCACTTCGCGCGCCTTGAAGGTGCCTTCCTTGAGCATCTGGATGACTTGGCCCTTGTCCTTGGCGAACTCTTCGCGGCGGGCGCGGATCGGCGCCAGCATTTCCTGCAAGACCACGTCCAGGCGCTTCTTGACGATGCTGTCGCCCAGGCCGCCGCGCACGTAATGGGCTTTCATTTCCGCCAGGGCCGCTTTTTCCGGGTCGAACGCGTCCAGGTAGGTGAAGGCCACGTTGCCTTCCAGGTGGCCCGGGTCTTCCACGCGCAGGTGCAGCGGGTCCGTGTAGACTTTTTTCACGGCGGCCGTGATTTCGGCCGGGGTGGCGCCCAGGTTGATGGTGTTGCCCAGCGACTTGCTCATCTTCGCCTTGCCGTCGATGCCCGGCAGGCGGCCGATGTCGGGCACCAGCGCCTTGCATTCCATCAACACTTCACGGTTGTACATGCGGTTGAAGCGGCGCACGATTTCATTCGTCTGCTCGATCATCGGGATCTGGTCTTCGCCCACGGGCACCACGCCCGCCTTGAAGGCCGTGATGTCGGCCGCCTGGCTGGCCGGGTAGGTCAGAAAGCCCGCTGGAATGTCGCGCTCGAAGCCGCGCAGGCGGATTTCTTCCTTGACGGTGGGGTTGCGTTCGAGGCGCGCCACGGTGACGATGTTCAGGTAGTAAAAGGTCAGCTCGGCCAGTTCCGGGATCTGCGACTGGATGAACACGGTCGTCTTGGTCGGGTCGATGCCGACGGCCAGGTAATCGAGCGCCACTTCGACGACGTTGCGGTGCACCTTGTCGATGTCGTCCATATTGTCCGTCAGCGCCTGCGCGTCGGCCAGCATGATGAATTGCTTGTAGCTGTTCTGGTAGGCGACGCGGTCGCGCAGGCTGCCGACGAAGTGGCCCAGGTGCAAGGGGCCGGTGGGGCGGTCGCCCGTCAGGATCACGGACTGCGAGGCGATGGCGGCGGCCGACAGCGGTGCTGCCGGGGCGTCGTTCTGGTCTTGGGTATCTGGGGTGTTAGGCAAGCTCATCAAGTTTCCTTTTGAGCCGCCTGCATCGGGGTTGATCCAGGCTGAGCCTGTTACGCCACCGATCGAGGCGGCGTGGATCAAATTCACATCACTATGCAGTGGCCGCGCGAAAGTGAGCGGGACCACCAATTCAAGCAGGCGTGTTGTGACGGGATAAATTTCATGGCGTTATGGTTGCAGTTCGCACGCGTTCTGTCAAGTTGCGCCCCGATTTATCTGCGGGCCGCTGGACGCTTGATTTATGTCAACCTTGCTTTCCGGGTACTATTGCCGACATGAATTTTTTGGAGAAGCGTATGCCTGTCGTATCCCCCATCCGCCTGGGCGCACTGGCCCTGCTGGTCAGTACCTTGTTCAGCGCCTCCGCGCTGGCGCAAACGCCGCCGATGACGCCCGATATCGGCGCCAAACTGGTGATGCCCGACCTGAACGATTACGTCAAGCGCGTCGTGATGGTGCCCATGCGCGACGGCGTCAAGCTGTACACGGTGATCGTCGTGCCGAAGGGCGTGCAGCGCGCCCCCATCATGCTCACGCGCACGCCCTACAATGCGGCGCGCCGTGCCCAGCGCGCGGCCAGTCCCAGCATGCTGGCCACCTTGCCGCAGGGCGATGATACCCTGGTGGAAAATGGCTATATCCGCGTGTTCCAGGACGTGCGCGGCAAGTACGGCTCGGAAGGCGACTACGTGATGACGCGTCCCGTGCGCGGCCCGCTCAACAATACCAAGGTCGATAATGTGACCGATGCATGGGACACCATAGACTGGCTGGTGAAGAACGTCCCGGAAAGCAATGGCAAGGTGGGCATGCTGGGATCGTCCTATGAAGGCCATACGGTGCTGATGGCCCTGGTGGACCCGCATCCGGCCCTGAAGGTGGCCATCCCCATGAGCGCCATGGTCGATGGCTGGCGCGGCGACGACTGGTTCCACAACGGCGCCTTCCGCATGCCCAGCCTGTCCTACATCGCGGGCCAGACGAGCGTGCGCGGCGGCGGCGAATCGCCGGCCCTGGGCGTCTACGACGATTACGACGCGTATCTGCGCATCGGCTCGGCTGGCGACTACGCGAAGAAGTTCGGCATCGACAAGCTGACCTACACGAAGAAGCTGTTCGAGCATCCGGCCTACGACAGCTACTGGCAGGAACAGGCGCTGGACAAGATCCTGGCGCAGCGTCCGCTGATCGTGCCCACCATGCACGTGGTGGGGCAATGGGACCAGGAAGACATCTATGGGCCGTACGCCAGCTACTGGGCCATGGAAGGACGCGACAAGCGCAATAACCTCAACTACCTGGCCATCGGCCCGTGGCGCCACAGCGGCGTCAACTATGAAGGTTCCAGCCTGGGCGCCCTGAAGTTTGACGGCGACACGGCGCGCCAGTTCCGCGAAAAGGTCATGCAACCCTTCCTCAACCAGTACCTGAAGGATGGCGCGCCGGAAGCGAACACGGCGCCCGTGACGTCGTACCAGAGCGGCACGAACCAGTGGCAGCGCCTGCAGCAGTGGCCGCTGGCTTGCGAAACGTGCGAGACGAAGCTGACGCCCATCTACTTGCAGGATGGTAACAAACTGGGCTTTGCGGCGCCCGCCAATGCTGCCGATGCGGCCAGCGGCGCCTTCGACGACTACGTGGCCGATCCCGCCAAGCCCGTGCCCTTCGTGCCCCGTCCCGTGCGCCTGAACGATGGCGACGTGTGGAAACCGTGGCTGGTCAGCGACCAGCGCGGCTATGCGGACCGCACGGACGTGCTCAGCTATGTTTCCGCACCGTTGAAAACGGCCGTGCGCATCGCCGGCGCGCCGATGGTCAAGCTGTTCGCCGCCACCAGCGGCACGGATGCGGACTGGGTGGTGAAACTGATCGACGTGTATCCGGACGAAGTGCCGTCGCAGCCGGCCCTGGGCGGGTATCAATTGGGCGTGGCGATGGATATCTTCCGCGGCCGCTACCGCGACAGCCTCGAGCATCCGACGGCGATTTCTGCCGGCAAGATCGAGCGCTACCGCTTCGCCTTGCCGAACGCCAATCACGTCTTCCTGCCCGGCCACCGCATCGCCGTGCAAGTGCAGTCGAGCTGGTTCCCCCTGTACGACCGCAATCCGCAAACCTTCGTGCCGAACATCTTCCTGGCCCAGCCCGGCGATTATCGGAAGGCGACGCAGCGCGTGTACCACGCGGCAGGGGCGGCCAGCGCCATCGAGTTGCCGATCGCGCCGCTCGACGCCCGCTAGCCCATGCGCATGAGCATGGCGCCCGCCGCGATCAGGGCGATGGCCAGGTAGCGGCGGGGGCTGATTTTTTCGCGCAGGAACAGGGCCGCGATGGCGATGGCGAACAAAATCGACGTTTCGCGCAGGGCGGCGATGGCGGCCACGGGGGCCTGCGTCATGGCCCACAGGGCCAGGCCGTACGAGGCCAGGGTGCCGAAACCGCCGAAGGCGGCCAGATGCCATTGCGTTCGCGCATACGCCAGCAGGCCGGCGCGGCGGCGCAGCACCGTCCACAGCAAGAGTCCCGCGCCGTTCAGCACAAAAATCCACATGGTATAGGCGGCCGGCGCGCCGGACAGGCGCACGCCGAGGCCGTCGATCAGGGTATAGCTGGCGATGACGCAGGCGTTGCCCAGGGCAAAGGCGGTGGCGCGTCCCGTGCTCTTGCGCACCGTGGCGCTGGCGGGCTGGCGCGCGGCGGCATACAGGGCCAGGATGCCGGCGCAGATGCAGGCGACGGCGCCCATCTGCATGAAAGAAAGACGTTCGCCGATCAGGGGCCAGCTGGCCAGCGCCACGATGAGGGGCGCGCTGCCGCGCATCAGCGGATAGGCGTGGCTCATGTCGCCCGCCCGGTAGGCGGCCGCCAGCAGCGAGTAATAGGCCAGCTGGGCCACGGCCGAGGCAGCCAGGTAGGGCCAGCTGGCGGCGGCGGGGGCATCGACGAAGGGCAGGACGGCCAGCGAGATCAGGGCCGCGCCCACGGAGACGAGCACGGTGGTGAGGAAAGTATCCTTGCCCGACTTGACGATGGCATTCCAGCTGGCGTGCAGCAGGGCGGCGAACAGGACGACGGCGACGACCAGGCCGGACATGCGCCGGCCTTAGCGGGGACGGATGCTCAGCGAGAGCAGTTCCTGCCGGTGGTGGCGCTGGAAGCCTTCCATCAGCACGCCCGAGCGGCCCGCCTTTTCCAGCAGTTCGCGCAGAGTGGCCTGGTCTTCCGCCGTCAGCGACTTGCGCGACAGGTAGACGCCGCTCATGCCCCACGGCAACTCAGGCAGCGCTTCCAGGCGCAGGCGGTCGACGAGGCCGTACACGCGCGCGTCGTTTTGCGCCACGCCGGCGAGGATGGTGGGACCCATGATGGTGGCGTCGATGAAGCCGCTTTGCATCAGGCGCGCCACGGACAGCGCATCGACTTCATAAAACAATCGGCCCTGGCTGCTCAAGTCCTTGGCCAGCGCCTGGTAGGAGGCGCCGTAGTCGTAGCCGCGCACGAGCGCCACGCGCAGTTCGCGCCGCTCGATCAGGTCCTGCATGGTGTTGATGGGCGCGCGCGCGCCTTGCAGCGAGATGAGCAGGGGGCGGTTGCCCAGCATGGGAATGAACAGGCCGTGCTGGTCGCGCCGCGGCGTGCTGCTGGCCGGTATCAGCAGGTCCGCCTTGCCCGCCTCAAACATCGCTTCCAGGCGCGCGCGCGGCACGGCCGTGAAGATGAAATTGCAGCCGGCCTTGGCGCCCAGGCTGCGCAGCAGGTCCGGGTAGATGCCGCTGATGCTGGCGCCGTTGACCACCACGCTGGCGCCGATGGCCGAGACGGGCACCTGGATATCGCGCGAGCATTGTGCGCCCGCCAGGGACGGCAACGCCAGCGCCAGCATGGCCACGGTTCGGCGCCAGGCGCTGGAATAAAAGTCAGTCATACCCATCCTTGCTCACCATCGAATGCCGGGCGTCGGTAACGCGCGGCTGATTGCGCCATTCTCGCCTATTTATTTCTTAAATACAATATTATCCTGCCGACTACTTTATGGTGGAAACCGCAATTCTCGCCGCGCGCCGCGCCTTGAAGTAACGCCAGGCCACGAGGATGCCCAGGGTTTGCATGATGGCGCACAGGAAGAAGGTGCTGCCGATGCGCCAGTCCTGTGGCGGCAGGTGGCTCACCTGTCCGAGGATCATGCTGCCGAGCAAAGGCATGATGATGATGCCCAGGCTGCTGATCGATTGCAGGGAACCCATCAGTTCACCCTGTTCGCTGGCGCTTGATGACTTCGAAATGATGCCTTGCAGGGCCGGCCCGGCGGCAAAGGCCAGCAGGTTGCACAGGATCAAGGCGTACATCATCCAGCCCTGCGTGGCCAGGCCGTACAGCAGGTAGGTGAGGGCGCCCGAAGCCATGCCCAGCAGGGACAGGCGCACTTCGCCCAGGCGCTTGATCAGCAGGCCCAGCAGGCCTGCCTGCACCACGGCCGCGCACAGGCCCACGCAGAACAGGGCGATGCCGTTCTGGCGCGGCGTCCAGTCGAAGCGGAAGTGCGTGTACAGCACCCAGGTGGTGTTGAGCATCATTTGCGCAAACGTCATCAGGCCGAAGGCCAGCACGAGGCCGCGGATGTCCACGCGGCGCACCAGTTTCAGCAGGGCGGCAAACGGGTTGATGCGGGCCAGGGTGAAGGGTGGGCGGGGGCCTGGCGCCAGCGATTCGGGGACAAAAAAGTAGCCGTACAGGAAATTGGCCGCCGACAGTCCCGCCGCCACGAAGAAGGGCAGGTGCAGGTTGACGTCGCCCAGCAGCCCGCCCAGCATGGGGCCGCAGATGAAGCCCAGGCCGAAGGCGGCGCCGATCTTGCCGAAGCTCTTGGCGCGGTTGTCCGGCGTGGAAATGTCGGACGCATAGGCGGACGCGACGGACATGCTGGCCGACGAGATGCCGCCGATGACCCTGCCGATGAACAGGCAGGCCAGGTTCGGCGCCAGCGCCGTGGCGAGGAAGTTCACGCCCATGCCCGCCATCGAATACAGCAGCACGGGACGGCGGCCCACGCGGTCGCTGATGGCGCCCAGCATGGGCATGAAGATGAATTGCAGCAAGCCGAAGACGGCTGCCATGATGCCGTACCAGAAGGCCTGCGCTTCCTTGCCGCTCACATAGTCGCCGATCAGGATGGGCAGCACGGGCACCACCAGGCCGATGCCCAGCATGTCGATGAAGACGCAGACGAGGATGAAGTTGAGGTTGCCGGCGCGCGCGGGCGCGGCGGCGGATGGGGAAGGGCGGTCGGGGCTGGTTTTATCGGACATGCATGCTTTCGGCGCGCACCCCGCGCCGCCATGCGGCCGGCGGGGTTCAGTTGTTGGCGTTGCGTCCGGGCGTGCCAGCTTGCTGCTGGCGCCGCGGCGCGATAGCTGAGCCTTATATTATAGACAGCATGTGCCGTGCTGGCTATCGCCACCCATGCTAGGCCGCAATTCCCCATTCCCCGGCGAAGGCGGCGCGGAAATCCGTCAGCACGGCCAGCCGCTGTTCGGCCAGGGCGCGGCCCGCCCGCGTCTGCATCTTGCCGGGCAGCTTGTCGAGCTTGGTGACGATATGGTCGAGGGCGTATGCCTTGTCGTCGAGGGGGCGATGGGCGGCCAGCGGGTCCGTGCCATGCGCCAGCGCGCTGTCCATGCGCGCCGCCGTGTAAAACAGGCGCGCCAGCCCCACGGCGCCCAGCGCGTCGATGCGGTCGGCATCCTGCACGATCTGCGCCTCGATGGTGGTGGGCGCCAGGTCGGCGGAAAAACTGTGGGTGGCGATGGCGTGGGCCACGCCCGCCAGTTTGTCTGCCGGAAAGTCCAGTTCCGCCAGCTGGCGGCAGGCCAGCGCGGCCGCCTGGCGCGAGGCCAGGTGGCGCTCGGGATGGTTTTTCGGCAGGTTGACCAGGTCGTGCAGGTAGCAGGCGGCCATCACGGTCAGCGCATCGGCCTCGGCATGCTGTTGCAGCAGCAGGCCGGCATTGCGCCAGACGCGCTGCAAGTGGTTGATGTCGTGGGCGCCGTCGTCGCCCAGGCCGGCCATGGCCAGGGCCAGCAGGCGGGGTTGCCAAAGGGTGAGGGAACTGCTGTCTGTCATGTGGCGTGATCCTGAATGTCCGGGGTAAAGCGCCCTATTGTGCCATAGGGCCATGCCGCTGCCGGCCGCCGTGGCGCGATATTGTTTTTTTCTTGCTTTTAATGCAAACTAGCCTCGCGGCATGTTTTTCCAGCCTGGGCAGAAGCGTGCCCGGGCCTGTTTTCTTCCACTCTGAAAGCCATCATGCGAACCATCCTGATCCTGCTTGCTGCGATGCTGACCTGCCCGCCATTGCTGGCGTATAAGAATCCCGCGCTGAACTACAAGGAAGAGACGCCCGCCACGGGCACGCATATCCGGCGCGATGTCTTGTTCGACAGCTGGCTGCCGCTGAACCAGACGTACGGGGAACTCAGTGCGGAATACAAGGCCAAGCTGCGCGCTACGTATTCCCCCATGGCGGCGGATGACGAGCCGCCATTCCCCGTGCGGGGGCTGGGACCGAGCATCGTGCAATTGCGCGAGGTGCACCGGCGCATCGGCGGCGGGGGCGAGATGAAGCTGATCCTGTCGGTCGATGCCGAGGGCAATGTGGGCGACGTCAGCGTGTATTCGGCTTCGAACGAGCGCATGGCGTATTACGGCGCGATTCTGTTGAGCAAGGAAAAATTCAAGCCCGGCCTGTGCCACGGCGTGCCGTGCGCCATGGATTTCATGTACCGCTTCGAATATGCCTTCTTCGATGACGTCATTGACAACACGCTCGTGAAATAAACGCGGGCCGCGACGATCCTGGTATCGGCTTTGCCACAGAAGATTGCCTTAAAGACAGTAAATTATGCCCAGGTGCGCTTTTTTAGTGCACGTCAAATTTACATGCGTTAATATTGCCGTATTGCAATTTTAATTCGCTGTTCTTTAACGCCAGGCACCACGAATGCCATGCGCGCATCCGGCGTTTTTTCTAAAGGATCAACATGAGCACCATTTCCAGCGAATCGGGCGCGGCTGTCGCCAAGGCTGCCGAATACCTGGCGTTTACCCTGGGCCAGGAAGAATACGGCATCGACATCCAGAAAGTCAGCGAAATCCGCAGCTATGAAACGCCGACCCGCATCGCCAACGCGCCCGAGTTCGTCAAGGGCGTCGTCAATTTGCGCGGCATCATCGTGCCGATCGTCGACATGCGCATCAAGTTCAACCTGGGCACGCCCAGCTATGACCAGTTCACCGTCGTCATCATCCTCAACATCGGCAACCGCGTCGTCGGCATGGTCGTCGACCGCGTTTCCGACGTCACCACCCTGCTGCCGGAACAGATCAAGCCGGCGCCCGACATGGGCCGCTCGATCAACACGGAATACGTGATCGGCCTGGGCACCATCGACGAGCGCATGCTGATCCTCGTCGATATCGACCAGCTGATGTCCAGCGCCGAGATGGGCCTCATCGAGAAGCTGGCCGCCTAAGCCGCCAGGAAGAGTCCAGGACGGCGTTGCGTCCAGTACGTCCGGACACCCCTGTGCCGAGTAGGTTTTTTTAGAAACAATTGACCCCAAGCATTGCTTGCTCTTTCTGCAAGGCGCACGCTAGCGCATTTCCTGGCGCACGGTTCACGCGAACCGTGCGCCAGTTTCACTTGTCACGCCCGCTTTGGATGCCGCAGCCAGCCAGCACCTGCCACGCCAGGCTGCCCGCCATGGCGCCGCGCCGGCAATCGGTTTTTTTAGGATAGTCACATGAATTTATTACGCAACGTCAGCATCGGTGTCCGCCTGGGACTCGGTTTTGCCGTGATTTTGCTGTTTTCCATGCTCATTACGGGCATCAGCGTCTGGCGCCTGCACGACGTGGCCAGCGCCACGCGCGTCATGATGGAGCAGCCGCTGGCCAAGGAACGCTATATTTCCGACTGGTACGGCCGCATCGACAGCGCCGTGCGCCGCACCATCGCGATTGCCCGCAGCAGCGACACTTCGCTCAGCGGCTATTTCGCCGAAGAATCGAAAGTCTCGTCGGCCAGCTCGGCCGAGCTGCAAAAGAAGATCGAGGCGCTGATCGACAAGCCGGAGGAAAAAGCCATGTTCGCCGGCCTGCTGGAGCAGCGCAAGGTGTATATCGGCTCGCGCGACCAGGTCTACAAGCTGAAAGGCGAATCGCAGATCGAGGCCGCCAACGAAGTGTTTGAGAAGACTTTCGTGCCGGCCGCCGCCAAGTACCAGAAGATGGTGTCGGACTTGCTGGCGCACCAGCGCGCGACGATCGACGCCACGGCGCGCGAGATCGACGCCGTGGCCAAGACCAGCCGCAACCTGCTGCTGGTGCTGGCGGCGCTGGCGCTGGGCTTTGGCGTCGTCTGCGCCTGGCTGCTGACGACGGGCATCGTGCGCCCCCTGCGCACGGCCGTGGACATTGCCCGCAAGGTGGCCGACGGCGACCTGACGGCGCAGATCGACGCCAGCGCCAAGGATGAAACCGGGCAACTTTTACTCGCCCTGAAGGACATGAACACGAGCTTGCTCAACATCGTCAGCGAAGTGCGCAGCGGCACGGACAGCATCGCCACGTCCTCGACGCAGATCGCCGCCGGCAACCAGGACCTGTCTTCCCGCACGGAAGAGCAGGCCGGTTCCCTGGAAGAAACGGCGTCGTCGATGGAAGAATTGACCAGTACCGTGAAACAGAATGCGGACAATGCGCGCCAGGCGAACCAGTTGGCAGCGTCGGCGGCGCAAGTGGCCGTCAAGGGCGGCGAAGTGGTGGCGCAGGTGGTGGGCACGATGGAATCGATCAATAGCTCGTCGAACAAGATCGTCGACATCATCAGCGTGATTGACGGCATCGCCTTCCAGACCAACATCCTGGCCCTGAATGCGGCCGTGGAAGCGGCGCGGGCCGGCGAGCAGGGCCGCGGCTTCGCCGTCGTGGCGTCCGAAGTGCGCAACCTGGCCCAGCGTTCCGCTTCGGCGGCGAAAGAGATCAAGACCCTGATCGGCGCCTCCGTGGAACAGGTCAACGCGGGCAGCATGCTGGTGGCGCAGGCCGGTTCGACCATGAACGACATCGTCGACAGCGTGCAGCGCGTGAGTGACATCATCACGGAAATCACGGCGGCCAGCAGCGAGCAGAGCGTGGGCATCGACGAGATCAACCGGGCCATCGGCCAGATGGATGCCGTGACGCAACAAAATGCGGCCCTGGTGGAAGAGTCGGCGGCCGCCGCAGAATCCATGCAGCACCAGGCGCACAGCCTGGCGCAGGTCGTCAGCGTGTTCAAGCTCGACGGCCAGCAGGCCGGCGGCGCGAAGGCGGCGACGCGTGCGGCCCGGCCGGCAGCCCTGCGCCTGGGTTAAGCACCGGCTATCGGCGGCCGCGGCCGTGTTCAGTCTTTCTGTATGTATTCTTTCGTACCCTTATGTAGTCTGGTTCCGCTTTTTTAGGATAGTCACATGAATTTGTTAAGAAATGTCAGTATCGGTGTGCGCCTCGGCCTGGGTTTTGCCGTGATCTTGCTGTTTTCCATGCTCATCACGGGTATCAGCGTGTGGCGCTTGCACGACGTGGCCGTTGCCACGCGCACCATGATGGAACTGCCGCTGGCCAAGGAGCGCTATATTTCCGACTGGTACGCGAAGATCGACAGCGGCGTGCGCCGCACCACGGCCATCGCCCGCAGCAGCGATACGACCTTGGGCGCGTATTTTGCGGAAGAGGCCAAGCAGTCGTCCGTCGTCTCGGGCGAATTGCAAAAGAAGATAGAAGCCTTGATTTCCAGCCCGGAAGAAAAGGAACTGTTCCGCCTGGTGAGCGAACAGCGCAAGGTGTACCTCGACTCGCGCGCGCAAGTGTCGAAGCTGAAGGCCGATGGACAGGAGGCGGAAGCGGCGCAGGCGTTCCAGGGCATCTTCGTGCCCGGTTCGACGAAATACCTGAAAGTGGTCAATGACATGCTGCAGCACCAGCGCGCCAGCATCGACGCCACGGCGCGCGAAATCGATGACGTGGCCAAGACCAGCCGCAACCTGCTGCTGGTGCTGGCGGCGCTGGCGCTGGGTTTTGGCGTCGTCTGCGCCTGGCTGCTGACGACGGGCATCGTGCGCCCCCTGCGCACGGCCGTGGACATTGCCCGCAAGGTGGCCGACGGCGACCTGACGGCGCAGATCGACGCCAGCGCCAAGGATGAAACCGGGCAACTTTTACTCGCCCTGAAGGACATGAACACGAGCTTGCTCAACATCGTCAGCGAAGTGCGCAGCGGCACGGACAGCATCGCCACGTCCTCGACGCAGATCGCCGCCGGCAACCAGGACCTGTCTTCCCGTACGGAAGAGCAGGCCGGTTCCCTGGAAGAAACGGCGTCGTCGATGGAAGAATTGACCAGTACCGTGAAGCAGAATGCGGACAATGCGCGCCAGGCGAACCAGTTGGCAGCGTCGGCGGCGCAAGTGGCCGTCAAGGGCGGCGAAGTGGTGGCGCAGGTGGTGGGCACGATGGAATCGATCAATAGCTCGTCGAACAAGATCGTCGACATCATCAGCGTGATTGACGGCATCGCCTTCCAGACCAACATCCTGGCCCTGAACGCGGCCGTGGAAGCGGCGCGCGCCGGCGAGCAGGGCCGTGGCTTCGCCGTCGTGGCGTCCGAAGTGCGCAACCTGGCCCAGCGTTCCGCTTCGGCGGCGAAGGAAATCAAGACCCTGATCGGCGCCTCCGTGGAACAGGTCAACGCGGGCAGCATGCTCGTGGCGCAGGCTGGCTCGACCATGAACGACATCGTCGACAGCGTGCAGCGCGTGAGCGACATCATCACGGAAATCACGGCGGCCAGCAGCGAGCAGAGCGTGGGTATCGACGAGATCAACCGGGCCATCGGCCAGATGGATGCCGTGACGCAACAAAATGCGGCCTTGGTGGAAGAGTCGGCGGCCGCCGCGGAATCCATGCAGCACCAGGCGCACAGCCTGGCGCAGGTCGTCAGCGTGTTCAAGCTCAATGGCCAGCAGGCGGGTGCCGGCGGCCTGAAGGGCATCAATGGCACCGCGCGGCCGGCGGCGAAGGCGCCGACGGAAGCGCTGCGGATCGGCCGCGCCGCTTAATCCTCCCGTAGCGGCAGGCCTTCCCAGGTCGCGATCGCCCGCTGCGACAGCCTGTCCGCCTCGCCATTGCGGTGGCGCGGTATCCAGCGCAGGCTAACCTCAGGAAATTGTTGCAACAGGGCCACTACGGTGGCCCTGTGCATTTCCAGTCCCTTGGCGCCGGCCGGCGTCGTTCCCAGCACATCGTTGATCACCACCTGGCTGTCGCCGTACAGCAATAGCTGTACCGGCCGCACGTCCAGCGCCGCCCGCAGCACTGCCGTCAGGGCCGCATATTCCGCGTCGCTGCTGCTGCCATGGCCGGCCGCGTGGCTCACTTCGATGCGCTCGCCGTTCGGCCCCAGCAGCAGGGCGCCCACGCCCAGCCTGCCCGGATTCGGGTGGGCGGAACCGTCGAACCAGCCGCGCCAGGCCAGCGGGCCGCCGTGGTCCTGGCGTTTGGCGGCCAGCTGGGCGCGGCGCGCCTGCATCTTCGCTTCCCGGCGCTCGGTGCGCGCCTGCGCTGCCGGCGTCATGGCTTGATGAGCAAGGTATCGACGAGGCTGGCCAGCCAGCACACGGCCAGCACGCCCATGGCCACCGCCATGGCGGGGCCGTCGTTGGCCGACAGGGCGTCCACCCTTTCCACGATCAGCTGCACGTCGAGGGGCAGGGTGCCACTGTTGATCTGTGCCATGACCTGGTCCAATCGTGCCATGATCTGGCGCAATACGAACAGCAGCGCGACCAGGGCGGGCACGAGGAACAGGCAGCCGCGCGCCTTGCGCTGCAGGACAAAATGCCCGCTGCCGGGAAAGACGAGGCCCGACAGCAGCAGGGCCAGCGTACGTTTGGAAAGGGGGGAGCCGCTCATGCGCGCCTTTATAAGGGGAAAGAGCGGCTCATCATACTATTGCCAGCCGAATTTGCGCAGATACACGCGTTTCATGACCGTCGTCAGCAGGGTGTAGCACACGAGGATGCCCAGCAGCCACGGGAAATACGCGAGCGGCAGCGCTTGCAGCTTGAAGTAGGTCGCCAGCGGACCCATCGGCAGGAAGACGCCCACGGCCATGATGGCGGTGGTGGCCACCAGCAGGGGCACGGAGGCGATGCTGTCGATGAAGGGCAGCTTGGGCGTGCGGATCAGGTGCACGATCAGGGTCTGCGTCAACAGTCCCACGACGAACCAGCCGGACTGGAACAGCGTCTGCTTCTCGGGCGAATTGGCATCGAAGACATACCACATCAGGGCAAACGTGCTGATGTCGAAGATCGAGCTGATGGGGCCGAAGAAGACCATGAAGCGGCCGATGTCGCGCGGGTTCCAGCTCAGCGGCTGCTGGATCAGCTCGGCATCGACGTTATCGAAGGGAATGGCGATCTGCGACACGTCGTACAGCAGGTTCTGCACCAGCAGGTGCAGCGGCAGCATGGGCAGGAACGGCAGGAAGGCGCTGGCCACCAGCACGGAAAACACATTGCCGAAATTCGAGCTGGCCGTCATGCGGATGTACTTGAGCATGTTGCTGAAGGTGCGGCGGCCTTCCAGCACGCCTTCTTCCAGCACCATCAGGCTCTTTTCCAGCAGGATGATGTCGGCCGCTTCCTTGGCGATATCGACGGCCGAATCGACGGAAATGCCGATGTCGGCCGCGCGCAGGGCGGGTGCGTCGTTGATGCCGTCGCCCATGAAGCCGACGATATGGCCATTGCCGCGCAGGGCGCGCACGAGGCGCTCCTTGTGCAGCGGGCTGAGCTTGGCAAACACGGTATTGTCCTCGGCCGCCCTGGCCAGGGCGGCGTCGTCCATGTCGTCGAGCTGCGGACCTTGCAGCACGCCGTGCACGGCCAGGCCCACTTCGCGGCAAATCTTCGCCGTCACCAGGTGATTGTCACCCGTCAATACTTTCACCGTCACGCCGTGTTCCGCCAGCGCGCGCAGGGCAGGCGCCGTCGATTCCTTCGGCGGATCGAGGAAGGCCACGTAGCCGATCAGGGTCAGCGCCGTTTCATCGGCCACGCCGTACACGGTCTTATGGGGCGGCACTTCCTTGACGGCCACGGCCACCACGCGCAAGCCTTCCGCGTTCAGGCCATGCGTCGTGTCCAGCACTTTTTCCAGCAGGGCGGCGTCGAGCGGCACGTTCACGCCATTCAAGCGCAAATGGCTGCAGGCGGCGAGGATTTCCTCGACGGCGCCCTTGCAGATCAGTTCATGGTGGTCGTCGCGCTCGGAAACGACGACGGACATGCGGCGGCGCACGAAATCAAACGGGATTTCATCGACTTTCACGTAATCGCGCGCCAGCTGCATTTCCGTCTGCAATTCCACATGGTCGAGCACGGCGCGGTCCAGCAGGTTTTTCAAGCCCGTCTGGTAGTGGCTGTTCAGGTAGGCGAACTGCAGCACTTCATCGGATTGCTGGCCGAACACGTCCGTGTGGCGCTCCAGCACGATCTTGTCCTGCGTCAAGGTGCCCGTCTTGTCCGTGCACAGGACATCCATGGCGCCGAAGTTCTGGATGGCATCCAGGCGCTTGACGACGACTTTCTTTTTCGACAGTTTCACGGCGCCCTTGGCCAGGGTGCTGGTGACGATCATGGGCAGCATTTCCGGCGTCAGGCCCACGGCCACGGAGAGGGCGAACAGGAAGGCCTCCATCCAGTCGCCCTTGGTCCAGCCGTTGATCAGGAAGACCAGCGGCGCCATCACGAGGGCGAAGCGGATCAGCAGCCAGCTGACGCTGTTGACGCCCGCCTCGAACGCCGTCGGCGTGCGCTCGGTGGCCGTCACGCGCGTGGCGATGGTGCCGAAATACGTGCGGTTGCCCGTGGCCAGCACCAGCGCCGTGGCGGCGCCGGAAATGACGTTGGTGCCCATGAACAGCAGGTTGGCCAGGTCCATGGGATCTTTGCCGTTGCCATCGGCCAGTTCGGCCATCTTTTCTACCGGCAAGGATTCGCCCGTCATGGCGGCCTGGCTGACGAACAGGTCTTTGGCGGACAGCAAACGGCAGTCGGCGGGGATCATGTCGCCGGCCGACAGAACGATGATGTCGCCCTGCACCAGCTGGCGGATGGGCAGCTCCGTGCGCTGGCCGTTGCGCAGCACGGTGGCCGTGTTGCTGACCATGGCTTTCAGGCGTTCGGCTGCGCGGTTCGAGCGGCCTTCCTGCACGAAGCGCAGCAGGGTCGACAAAATCACCATGGTGCCGATGACGATGGTGGCCTTCGGGTCTTCCGTCAGGTAGGAAACGATGGCCAGCACGGTGAGCAGCAGGTTGAACGGGTTCTTGTAGCACAGCCACAGGTGCTGGTACCAGGCCAGCGGCTTTTCATGCTCGACCTCGTTCGGCCCCGTTTGCGCGGCAATGACCTGTGCCTCGGCATCGCGCAAGCCTTCCAGGCGCGTGTGCAGGCGGTTCAGGGCGCTGTCGAGCTCTTCATGGGCGGCGGCGAGCAGTTGGCGGGCCAGGTGGTCGGGCACGGGACGGGCCGTGCTGTTTTCCAGCGGCATGGCGCGGCGGCGGAAATGGCCGGCCGTGTGGCGCTTGCGCAGGAACGATTCGAACAAACGGGTGAAGAGATTCATGCTCTTCCTTTCGCGACGAGGTGTTGACGGGCGGCGCAGCCGCAGGCAAGACTTGCGTGCCGCAAGCGTACCATGGCAACCATGATGCTTGCGGGCAATCCGGGTCAGTAGCCGGTCGCGATCGGAAAGAGGGGGAAGAGGCGCGCGGCCAGACTGGCCGCGTGAGACACCGCACCTTGCTCAGCAAGGCACGGAGGAAACGGATTCCGCGTTGCTTGCTGTTTAGCTGCCGAGGCAATCACCGATACAAGATCGGCTACTGTCACTAGAACAAGTACCCACGTGGGACTCCGTAAATGAATAATGGGGGCATCTTATGCACGTGCTGCAACAGTGTCAACTGAAGAAATCTTAGGTTTCCAAAGTGTAATGTGACTGTGGTATTTGCCGCCGTCATGCCGCCATCGCCAGCGAATCGGACAGGACCTGCCACAGCGCCGCGTGGCGCTGCTGCAGGGCGGCGCCACCCGCGTAAATGAGTTCGACGTGCAGGCTGTCGACGATGCCCAGGTAGGCTTGCGCGTACAGGTCGACGCGTTGCGGCGGCAGGGCGGGCGCCAGGCGGCCCAGGCTGGCCACGTAATGGCGCTGCAATTGCGCCAGCAAGGCTTCGTAGCCCGTGCCCACCTCCACGCGCAGGGGTGCGGGCGGCAAATACGCGGTGCGCAGCAAAAAGCGCAAATGGGCCGAATCCGCATAGCGCTGCGCCATGCGGTCGCAGTACAGGGCACCGGCCCGCTGGCCGCCGGGTGCTGGCAGCGCCGCCTCGTCGGCGAAGCAGGCGTCCATGAAGGCTTGCTCTTCGGCCAGCGCGTCGGCAAACACGTCCAGAAACAAGGCATCCTTGCCGGCGAAGTGGGAATACAGCGACGCCTTGCGCATGCCCGCCTGTGCGGCGATGTCGCTGAGGGACGAAGCGTCGTAGCCGTGTTCGGAAAAGTGCACGACGGCGACGGCACAGATGTTATCGGCCGAGGCCGAGCGTTTCTTCATATGAGGGTAGTAGTTGGGTGAAGCGTCAGTGCGCGCCCAGGCTGGCGGCGTGTGCCGGATGGACGCGCGCAGTGGCCAGGGTCAACCATGATACCAGCAGGCCGGCCCCGGTCAAGAACAGCAGCCACGGCAGTGGCCCCCGTTCGGACAGGCTGGCTGCCAGCGGCGTGGCCAGCGATGACAAGCTCATCTGTATGGCGCCCAGCAATGCCGCCGTGGAACCGAGGGCGCGCTGTTGCGAACCCATGGCCATGGCCATCAGCGCCGCTTCCGCCATGCCCAGGCCGAACAGGGACACGAACATGCCCGGCACGACGGCAGCGATGCCTGCTCCCGCCCACGCGCCCAGCAGGGCCAGCACGGCGCCACCCAGCATGGCGGCGCTGCCCGCCACGCACAGGCGTGCCACGCCGTGCCGCGCCACCAGCCGTCCGCTGGCCATGGCGCCGAGCAGCACGGCCACGCCCGTGGCGCCGAACACGAGGCCGAAGCTGCCGGCGGACAGGCCGAAGTCGCGCTGGTAGACGAGCGACGCGCCGCCGATATACGCAAATAGGAAGAAGAAGCTGGCCGACAGGGCCAGCGCGGGCAGCAGGAAAGCGCGGTCGAACGCGATGCGCGCATAGGTGCGGTGCATGCCTTGCGGCGCAATGCGGCGTGCAGGCGGCAAGGTTTCCGGCAGGAACAATGCGCTATTGAGCAGGGTCAAGGCGCCCAGCGCGGCCAGGGCCAGCATCACGGCGCGCCAGCCGTAATGGGCGTCCAGCAAGCCGCCCACGGCGGGCGCCAGCACGGGTGCCAGGCCGACGATGGTCATCAGGAGGGCAAACAGCTGCGCCGCTTGGACGCCGTCGGCCACGTCGCGCACCATGCTCATCACCACGACGAGGGTCAGCGCCGCGCCCAGGCCCTGCAGGGTGCGCGCCAGCAGCAGGGTGTGCAATTGCTCCGCCTGCGCAGCCCACACGGCCGCCAGCATGTACACGGCGATGCCGGCCAGCAATGGACGGCGCCGCCCCAGCATGTCGGTGAGCGGCCCGCACAGCAGCTGCCCGCCGCCCAGGGCCAGCAGGAAGGTGGTCAGGCTCAGCTGCACATTCGCATAGCTCGTGTGCAGTTCGCGCGCCATGGCCGGCATGGAGGCCAGGTACATGTCGATGCCGGCCGGGCCGAGCACGGCCACGAGGGCCAGGGAAGCCGCCAGAGCGAGACTGGCGGCGGGGAGGGTGGTTTGCTGCTGCATTGCATTTCCTTCATATCGTCAAAAAACGCGGCATGGACACCGCCGTCTTTTTTATTGTACACTGGCTACCTACCGATAGGTAGCCAGTGCGGTCAATGAAAGGATGAGAACGATGAAGGAAGCAACAATGAGGGGAGAGACGGCATGACGGAAGTGGGAATTTCGCTCAGCGGCGTAGCCGTGGCGCTGCTGTTTGCCGCCTGGAGTTCGTATCGCGCCCGCTGCGAGCGGCGTGACGTCGTGTGCCTGACGATACTGGGCACCGTGCTGGGCGTGCCTGGGGCCGTCTTGCTGGCGCTGTAGAGCGCGCATAAAAAAACGGCAGACCTTGCGGCCTGCCGTTCTGTTCTAATTTAATACTCCCGGCTTTTGCCGGGATTTTATTTCTTGATTGCTGAGTTTCGACGCCTGACAAAACCATAGCGAGCGTCAGTGAGGCTCGGCGCCTCCTTGTGGCCAAGAAGCGCTACCGTACTTGAGTACGGTGAGCATCGCTGGCCGCAAAGCGCGACGCGCAGTAGGTTTGGTCTGGCGTCATTCCTCTTCGTACGAGCTGATCGGTGCGCAGCCGCAGAACAGGTTGCGGTCGCCGTACACGTTGTCGGCGCGGCCGACCGGTGGCCAGTATTTGCGCTGGCGCAAGGAAGCGACCGGGTAGGCGGCGATTTCGCGGCTGTACTTGCGTTCCCAGTTGTCCGACATCAATACCTGTGCCGTGTGCGGCGCGTTCTTCAAGGGGTTGTCGTCGTGGTCGAATTCACCGCTGGCGACCTTGGCGATTTCCGCGCGGATGGCGATCATGGCGTCGATGAAGCGGTCGATTTCCACTTTCGATTCGCTTTCCGTCGGCTCGATCATTAGGGTTCCCGGCACGGGGAAGCTCATGGTCGGCGCATGGAAACCGAAGTCCATCAAACGCTTGGCCACGTCTTCGTTGCTGATGCCGGTGGCGTCCGTGATCGGGCGCAGGTCCAGGATGCACTCGTGCGCGACCAGGCCGTCGTGGCCCGAATACAGCACAGGGTAGTGCGGCGCCAGGCGGCGCGCGATGTAGTTCGCCGCCAGGATCGCCGTCTCGGTCGCTGCCGTCAAGCCTTCCGCGCCCATCATGGCGATGTACATCCACGAAATCGGCAGGATGCTGGCCGAGCCGAATGGCGCGGCGCTGACGGCGCCGATGCCTGCGACGTCGCGCTGGTAGCCCGACGAGCGCTGGTTCGGCAGGAATTTCGCCAGGTGGGCGCCCACGCCGATGGGGCCGACGCCCGGTCCGCCGCCGCCGTGCGGGATGCAGAAGGTTTTATGCAGGTTCAGGTGGGACACGTCGCCCCCAAAACTGCCGGGAGCGGCCACGCCGACCAGCGCGTTCATGTTGGCGCCGTCGATGTAGACCTGGCCGCCGTGCGAGTGGATGATCTCGCACAGTTCCTGGATGCCTTCTTCAAACACGCCGTGGGTGGATGGGTAGGTGACCATCACGCAGGCCAGGTTGGCGCTGTGCTTTTCCGCTTTCGCCTTCAGGTCGGCCAGGTCCACGTTGCCGTTGGCGTCGCAGCTGGTGACGACGACCTGCATGCCGACCATGTTGGCCGATGCTGGGTTGGTGCCGTGCGCCGACGATGGAATCAAACAGATGTTGCGGTGGCCTTCGCCGCGCGACTCGTGGTAGGCCTTGATCACCAGCAGGCCCGCGTATTCGCCCTGCGAGCCGGCGTTCGGCTGCAGCGAGACGGCCGCATAGCCCGTCAGCGCGCACAGCATTTCTTCCAGCTGCGCGATCATTTCGCGGTAGCCCACCGTTTGCGCGTCGGGGGCGAACGGGTGGATGTTGGAGAACTCGGGCCAGGTGACGGGGATCATTTCGCTCGTCGCGTTCAGCTTCATGGTGCACGAGCCGAGCGGGATCATGGTGCGGTCCAGCGCCAGGTCCTTGTCGGCCAGGCTGCGCAGGTAGCGCAGCATCTCGTGTTCCGAGTGGTAGCTGTTGAAGACGGGGTGGGTCAGGTAGGCGCTCTCGCGCGCCAGGTTGGCCGGCAGCGCGCTGGTCACATTTGCTTCAACGGCGTCCAGGTCCGGGGCGGCAGGCGCGTTGGCCACGCCGTCGGCGAAGACGTTCCACAGCAGCGCGATATCGTCGCGCGTCGTGGTTTCGTCCAGCGACACGCCCACGTGGGTGGTGTCGACCTTGCGCAGGTTGACGCCGTGTTTTAGTGCCGCCGCGTGCAGTTTTTCCGCATCGGCGACCTGGATGGTCAGGGTGTCGAAATAGGTGGTATTGACGACCTTGTGGCCCAGGGTCTTCAGGTTGGCGGCCAGCACGCCCGTAAAGCGGTGCACGCGCTGGGCGATCTGCAGCAGGCCGGCAGGACCGTGGTAGACGGCGTACATCGAAGCCATCACGGCCAGCAGCACTTGCGCCGTGCAGATATTCGACGTCGCTTTTTCGCGGCGGATATGCTGTTCGCGCGTCTGCAGGGCCAGGCGGTAGGCCTTGTTGCCCTGCGCATCGACGGTCACGCCCACCAGGCGGCCCGACATATTGCGCTTGAATTCATCGCGCGTTGACAGGTACCCTGCGTGCGGGCCGCCGAAACCGAGCGGCACGCCGAAGCGCTGGCTGTTGCCGACGACGACGTCGGCGCCCCATTCGCCCGGTGGCGTGAGCATGGTCAGGGCCAGCAGGTCGGCCGCGACGATGACCATGGCGCCATTCGCGTGCAGTTTTTCGACGCCGGCGCGGTAGTCGCGCACGACACCGTTGACGCCGGGGTATTGCAGCAGCACGCCGAAGCAGGCGTCCAGCGACTCGATTTCCGCCGGGTCGAAGGTGCGCACCTCGATGCCGATCGGCTGGGCGCGCGTCTGCACCACTTCCAAGGTTTGCGGCAGCACGTCATTGGCGACGTACAGCACGTTCGACTTCGACTTGCCCACGCGCTGGATCAATGTCATCGCTTCGGCGGCGGCCGTGCCTTCGTCCAGCATCGAGGCGTTCGAGATGCCCATGCCGGTCAGGTCGGTGATCACTTGCTGGAAGTTCAGGATCGCTTCCAGGCGCCCTTGCGAAATCTCAGGCTGGTAAGGCGTGTATGCCGTGTACCAGGCGGGATTTTCAAAGATGTTGCGCAAAACGACACCGGGGGTGAAGGTGTTGTAATAGCCTTGGCCAATCAGGGATTTCAAGACCTGGTTCTTGCCGGCGATGGCTTTCAGGCGCGACAGGGCTTCCTGTTCCGGCATCGGCTGCGAGTACGCGCCCAGGGGCAGGGCGCCCTTGTTGCGGATGTTGCTTGGCACCAGGGCGTCGATCAGCGCGGCGCGCGATGGATAGCCGAGGGTCGCCAGCATGGCTTGCTGTTCGGTGGCGGAAGGGCCGATGTGGCGGGCGATGAAGGCATCGCGTGCTTCGAGTTGGGTCAGGCTGGTGCGGGTCATGATATAGAGGCCAAAAAAGACTGAAAAACCGGGATGCGGCGCGCGGGCGCGGCGGCGGGGTATAGCTACAAAATTAAATGCAAACGGGCCGCAAACGCGGCCCGTGAGTCAAACGCGATTACGCGCTGGTGGTGGCGCCATAGGCGGCAGCGTCGAGCAGGCCGTCCAGGGCCGACACGTCGGCTGGCTTGATCTTGAACAGCCAGTTGGCGTAGGCGTCGGCATTGATCGACTCTGGCGAGTTGACGACGTCGTCGTTGACGGCCACGACTTCGCCGGCAACCGGTGCGTAGATGTCGCTGGCGGCTTTCACGGATTCCACCACGGCAGCATCGTCGCCGGCGCCATAGGTATTGCCCACGGTTGGCAGTTCGACGAAGACGATGTCGCCCAGCGCGTCCTGCGCGTATTCGGTGATGCCGACGGTGACGGTGCCGTCGCCTTCAAGGCGTACCCATTCGTGGGAAGCGGTGTACTTCAGGTCTGCAGGAATGTTCATGTGTGGCTCCAGATGGTAAATGTTCGTTATTGATTATGGTTGTACGGTCTTGCGGGCGGCTCTATTAACGCTTACGCAGCCAGGATTTTACCGTTACGCACGAAAGGCAGCTTGACGACGGAAGCGGCCAGCTGCTTGCCGCGGATTTCCACGTGCACGGTGTCGCCCACGGCCACGCCGTTCGGCACGCGCGCGAGAGCAATGGCTTCCTGCATGGTGGGGCTGAAGGTGCCGCTGGTGATTTCGCCCGTGGCGTCGCTGCCGGCGATGATGACTTTTTGATGGGCGCGCAGCACGCCGCCTTTTTCGCGCAGGATCAGGCCGACGAATTGCGCGTTCTGGCCCTTGGCCAGCAGGGCGGCCTTGCCGATGAAGTCGCGCTCGCTGACGAGGTCGATGGTCCACGCCAGGCCCGCGTCGAGCGGGTTGACGGTTTCGTCCATGTCCTGGCCGTACAGATTCATGCCCGCTTCCAGGCGCAGGGTGTCGCGCGCACCGAGGCCGGCCGGCTTGACGCCGGCGGCAGCCAGGGCGTTCCACAGCGCTTCCACCTGGGTGGCGGCCACGCCGATTTCAAAGCCGTCTTCGCCCGTGTAGCCGGTGCGCGCCAGCATGACTTCGCCGAAGGCCGTGTCCTTGACGATGACGACGTTGAACGGCTTGATGGCTTCGGAAGCGGCTTGCGTTTCCGGCAGCACTTGCCACACCTTGGCGCGCGCGTTCGGGCCTTGCACGGCCACCAGGGCCATCGGGGCGTTGGCATTGCGGCGCTCGGTAATCGTCAGGCCGCTGTTGGTGGCTGTATTTTGCTGCTGCATCCAGGCCACGTCTTTTTCAGCCGTTCCCGCGTTGACGACGAGGCGGAACCAGTTTTCGTTGAAGAAGTAGACGATCAGGTCATCGATGACGGTACCTTCGGCATTCAACATGCACGAGTACAGCGCCTTGCCCGACACTTGCAGCTTGTCAACGTTGTTGGCCAGCAAGCCGCGCAGGAAGGCGCGCACGTTCGGGCCTTCGATATCGACCACGCACATATGCGACACGTCGAACATGCCGGCGTCGCCGCGCACGGCGTTGTGTTCTTCGATTTGCGAGCCGTAGTTGACGGGCATGTCCCAGCCGCCGAAATCGACCATGCGGGCGCCGAGGGCACGGTGGGCGTTGTTGAGTGGGGTCGCTTTGAGCGTCATGGATTCCTCGGGACGAAGGTAAAAGGGGAGTTAACAAAACATAGAATAGCCAAACACGGCTTTCCAGCGTGATCACTGACCCCCCTGTCCTTTGTACCTGAGAGATTACGGGGGCTTGCCCCGTGCGCCCCTTCGGTGGGCCGCCGGCATGTGCCGCGGCCGCTCTCCAGAGTTGAGCTAAAGATGTTGCCAAAGCAACAGCTTCAGTCCGCCTGATCGGTCCTTTTGCCTGAGAGTTTTTGGGTAGTGCCCCTTCGGCGGCAACGCTGGGTTGCCCTCTCCCGATCAAGTGGGAGGAATATATGCCAGCAGGGTGGTTCTGTCAATCTGAAAAGACGTTGCACGGGCGCCGCCAAAGCACCTGTTTGCGGGGCTGGCGGGGGGCTCGGGACCCCGTAAAAGGGCGCCCGGCCGCGCAGGAATGCGCTATGATGAAATCCTGGCTTACTTGCGGGTGACTGCCATGAACACGACACAAAGCGAGACGCAAAACAACACCGAGCAGCACGGTTACTTCACCCTCTCGGGCGACGTCAACAGCGACATGGTGCGGCGCGTTTTCAATGCCGCGGCCGACATCACGGAAGACAAGCTCACCACGGCGCACATCCTGATCCAGTCCAACGGCGGTTAT
Organism: Janthinobacterium sp. GW821-FHT03C08; assembly: GCF_059420905.1. NCBI lineage: Bacteria > Pseudomonadati > Pseudomonadota > Betaproteobacteria > Burkholderiales > Oxalobacteraceae > Janthinobacterium > Janthinobacterium sp. GW821-FHT03C08. Next base: position 74,452 of record NZ_JBWKUP010000006.1, read on the forward strand.
GTCAGCGATGGCATCTGTCTGTACAACTTCCTCAGCAAGTTGCCGCTTGACATCATTACCTACAACGGCGGCGCCGTGGCTTCCATCGCCGTGACGCTGTTCCTGGCGGGGCGCCAGCGCCACGCCAGCGACACGGCCCGCTTCATGGTGCACAAGTCGCACGCGACGGCCTCGCCCGGTTCCCGGCCCGATGCGCTCAGCATCATCGTCGAAGGCTTGCGCGCCGACGACATGCGCACCGAGCGCATCCTGCGCAGCCACGTCAGCCTCACGGACGAGCAGTGGCAGGTGCATGCGTATTCCGACCTGCACCTGACGGCCGACCAGGCGCTGGAAGTGGGCATGATTTCCTCCATTTGCGATTTTGCGCCGCCCAAGGGCAAGCGCCTGACGAATATCTGAGGCGCGCCGCCATCCCTGAAGTTGTTTCTTTGTGGCAATTTGTGGGGCGGGAATTGTAATGGAATGTAATTCTTGCCTGCTGTTGATGAAAACCCGGGCGCAAGCAGGGGCAGTCATGGCATAGTGCAAGCTGATCATGAAATATATGCAGGCACGATGACTTGGTGGAACGGGATTTCTTTTGCGGCCGATATGTCCGTGATGGGGCCGGCGGGCGTGGCGATTGCCGTGTGGCTGCTGGTGTCGCGGCAGTGGAAGCTGGTGCTTGCCTGGAGCCTGTGGTACGGCGGCGGCCTGGCCCTCGTCGTGCTGTCCAAGCTGGCCTTCATGAGCTGGGGCGTGGGCAGCAGCGCGCTGGACTTTACCGGCTTCAGCGGCCACGCCATGCGCGCGGGCGCCGTGTTCCCCGTGCTGATGTACGTGCTGCTGCAGCAGGCGGACGGGCGCTGGCGCCAGGCCGGCGTGCTCGTCGGCGTGGCCTTTGCCGTGCTGGTGGCCATATCGCGCGTGCTCGTGCATGCGCACAGCGTCTCCGAAGCCGTCAGCGGCTGCGTGCTGGGGCTGGCCGTGGCGCTGGGTTTCATGCGCAGCGCCCGCGGTGCCGTGAATATCGCCGTCAGCCATGCGCTGGCCCTGGCCAGCCTGGCGCTGATGGTGCTGCTCAGCTTCAAGGCTGAACCCATGCCCACCGAGCAGTGGCTGCAAAGACTGGCCATGGTACTGTCCGGCCATGAGCGCGTTTTTTCCCGCGCGGACTGGAAACTGGCGCAGGATGGCCGTCCAGCCCCGTGACGTGCTGCCGGCCGCCGCCTGACGCTGCTGTTTTTTGGCCAGAAAAGCAGCGGGAAATGGTATGATGAACCACTTTTTCGCGGTGAGTGGCCAGGCTGCCGTCGCAATGGTGACCGCGGTGACCATGAAGTGAATATGAACCGGGTTCACCCATAAATCAAATGCCAGCATAGGCCAGGAACTCTAAAACACGTGCGTCTCTCTTCCATCAAGTTGTCGGGATTTAAGTCTTTCGTCGATCCCACCAATTTCCAGGTGCCAGGCCAGCTCGTGGGCGTGGTCGGACCTAACGGCTGCGGCAAGTCGAACATCATCGACGCTGTGCGCTGGGTGCTGGGCGAATCGAAAGCGTCGGAATTGCGCGGCGAGTCGATGCAGGACGTCATCTTCAACGGCTCCACGCACCGCAAGCCCGCCGGGCGCGCGTCCGTGGAGCTGGTGTTCGACAACAACGATGGCAAGGCATCCGGCCAGTGGGGCCAGTACGCCGAGATCGCCGTCAAGCGCACCCTGACGCGCGACGGCACGTCCACCTATTACATTAATGGCCAGCCCGTGCGCCGGCGCGACATCCAGGACATCTTCCTCGGCACGGGCCTGGGCCCGCGTGCCTACGCCATCATCGGCCAGGGCATGATTTCGCGCATCATCGAATCGCGCCCGGAAGAATTGCGCGTCTTCCTGGAAGAAGCGGCCGGCGTGTCGAAGTACAAGGAACGCCGCCGCGAGACGGAAAACCGGCTGCAGGACACGCGCGAGAATTTGCTGCGCGTGGAAGACATCCTGCGCGAACTCAATGCCAACCTGGAAAAACTGGAAGCGCAGGCGGCCGTCGCCACCCGCTTTCACGCCCTGCAGGCGGACCAGGAAGAAAAGCAGAAGCTGCTGTGGCTGCTGCGCAAGAACGAGGCGCAGAACGAGCAGACGCGCTATTTCCGCGAAGTGGAACAGGCGCAGACGGACCTGGAAGAACAGACGGCCAAGCTGCGCAACGTGGAACTGACCCTGGAGCAGATGCGCCAGGCGCATTTTGCCGTGGGCGACCGCCTGCATACGGCGCAAGGCCATCTGTACCAGACGAATGCGGAAATCGGCAGCCTGGAAGCGCAGATCAAGTTCGTCATCGAATCGCGCGCCCGCCTGCAAGCCCAGCTGGCCACCCTGACGGCCCAGCGCGACCAGTGGACGCAACAGGGCGGCGAATACCAGGAACAGATCGAGGAAGCGGAATTCCACCTCGAGGAACTGGCCGCCAAGGTGGAGCAGTCGCAGATGATGGCCGAACAGAAGGGCGAGCAATTGCCCGAGCTGGACGCCGCCTGGCGCGCCGCGCAGCACAAGAGCACGGAATCGCGGGCGAAAATCATGCAGGCCCAGCAGCAGCTGGAACTGGAATCGGCGCACCAGCGCAATGCCTCGAACATCCTCGCCAGCCTGTTGACGCGCCGCGAGCGCCTGCAGCAGGAAAAGAATAGCCTCAGCCTGCCCGACAGCAGCCACCTGGAAAACCTCAAGCTCCAGCTGGAAGAAAAACAGCAGGCGCTGGAAGAGCAGGGTTTTTACCTGGAAGAAGCGCTGGAGCAGCAGCCCAAGCTGGAACAGGAACGGGCCGAAGCCCAGGCACAGGTCAATGCCGAAACGGCTGCCAACGCCCAGCTGGAAGCGCGTCTTTCCGCTTTGAAACAATTGCAGGAACGGGTGCAGACGCAGGGCAAGGTCCAGCCCTGGCTGAAAAAGCACGAGCTCGATACCTTGCCCCGTCTGTGGCAAAAGCTGCAGATCGAAGCGGGCTGGGAAGCGGCCATGGAATCGATCCTGCGCGAGCGCACGTCGGCCCTGCAGCTGTCGAATATCGACTGGGCCAAGGCCTTCTTTGCGGACGCGCCGCCGGCCAAGCTGGCCCTGTACGCGCCGTCCACCGTGGCGCCGCTGCCGCTGCCGGAAGTAGCGGGCCTGAAACCCTTCCTGAACTTGTTGAAACTCAACGATCCGGGCTTGCGCGGCTTGCTGCAGGATTGGCTGTACAACGCCTACGCCGTGGAAGACGCGGCCGAGGCGCTGGCCGAACGGGGCAAATTGCCGCCGGGCGGCTATTTCGTCACGCGGCTTGGCCACGTGGTGACGGCCACCAGCGTGCGCTTCTATGCGGCCGATTCGGAGCAGGAAGGCATGTTGGGCCGCCAGCAGGAAATCGACAACATCGGTAAACAATTGCGCGCCCAGCAATTGCTGGCCGAAGAGGCGCGCGCCCGTTCCGTGCGGGCCGACGCGGCCGTGGGCGCCCTGACGCGCAACCTGTCGGACTTGCGCCTGCGCATACAGCAACTGACGTCTTCCGTGCATACCTTGCAGCTGGACGTGGTGAAACTGTCGGAAGTGGAAGCGCGCTTCAACCAGCGCAGCACGCAGATCGGCGCCGACCTGGCGGAAATTGCCGCGCAGGAAGCGGAGCAGCAGCAGATCAAGGCCGAATCGGAAGAGAAATTCGAGCAGCTGGACATGGAACTGGGCAACCTGCAGGAAGCCCACGAAGACGGCCATACGGACTTCCTGCAGAAGGAACAGCGCCTGGCCGAGGCGCGCGAAGCCTTGCGCGACCTGGAGCGTGCCGCCAAGGATACGGAATACGCGGAAAAAGCCCACCGCGCGAAGATCGAGGAATTGCGCCGCAACATCGCCACGGCCAGTACGCAGGCCCAGCAGGTGACGGCCAGCCTGCAGGCGGGCGAACTGGAACTGGCGAATCTGGAAAGCGGCGCGGCCGCCGACGGCTTGCAAGACTTGCTCGAGCGCCGCACGACGCAGGAGCGGGCGCTGGCCGACGCGCGCCATGAACTCGATCAAATTACGCAGCAGCTGCGCCTGTCCGAAGATGCGCGCACGCAGTCGGAACGCAGCCTGCAGCCGCAGCGCGACAAGATCATGGAAATGCAGCTCAAGGAACAGGCCGCGCGCCTGAACCAGGAGCAATTCGCCCAGCAACTGCTGGAATCGGGCGCCGACGAGGCGGCGTTGACGGAAAAGCTGCATCCGGACATGCGCCCATCGTACCTGCAGGGCGAAGTGACGCGCCTGACGAATGCCATCACGGCCCTGGGCGCCGTCAACCTGGCCGCGCTGGACGAGCTGGCGCAGGCGTCCGAGCGCAAGAATTTCCTCGACGCCCAGAATGCCGACTTGACGGAAGCGATCAATACCCTGGAAGACGCGATCCACAAGATCGACAAGGAAACGCGCGACCTGCTGCAAGACACGTTCGACAAGGTCAACCACCACTTTTCCGAGCTGTTCCCCATCCTGTTCGGCGGGGGACAGGCCAGGCTGACCATGACGGGCGACGAGATTCTCGATTCCGGTGTACAAGTCATGGCGCAGCCTCCCGGCAAGAAAAATGCCACCATCCACCTGTTGTCCGGTGGAGAGAAGGCGCTGACCGCGACCGCATTGGTGTTTTCCATGTTCCGCCTGAATCCGGCGCCGTTCTGCCTGCTCGACGAAGTCGATGCACCGCTGGACGATTCGAACACGGAACGCTTCTGTCGCATGGTCAAGCGCATGTCCGACCAGACCCAATTCCTTTTCATTTCGCATAACAAGATTGCGATGGAAATGGCCCATCAATTGATCGGTGTGACGATGCAGGAGCAGGGCGTATCGCGCATCGTGGCGGTGGACATGGAGTCCGCCGCAAATTTTGCAACCGAGGCACAAGCAGCATGACAGACCTTCAAATTACCTTGTTCGGCGCCGGCGGCGTCTTTATCGTCGGTGTTTTCTCGTACAACAAATGGCAGGAATACAAGGCCAAGAAAAGCGTGGAGCGGGCCTTTTCCACCGACCACGACGACGTGCTGATGCGCGAAGGCGAGGCCCCCGCGACGGACGCCCAGGAACCCGTGCTGCGCCAGGAGCCGCGCTTCGATTCCGCGCCCGCGGCGCCCGCCGTCAAGGCCGAGCCGTCGTTCGGCGCGCCGCCGGCCACGGCCGTGCCCGACGCTGCCGTGCATGCGGAACCGTCGCTGGGCGATGCGCCCGCCGAGTCCGCTCCAGTGGCCGCGCCGGCCGCTCCGCCCGTGCAGGAAGTGAGCGCCGCCAGCGAGCAGGCGACCAGCCTCGTCGACCCACTGATCGACTGCCTGCTGCCCCTGTCGCTGGAAGCGCCCGTGCGCGGCGACAAGATCCTGCCCGTGCTGCAAACCCTGCGCCTGGTGGGCAACAAGCCCGTGCACTTTATCGGTTTGCATGTGAACGGCGACTGGGAACCGATCACGCACGGCGGTGTCTATACGAAGATGCAGGGCGGCGTGCAGCTGGCCAGCCGCAGCACGGCCCTGAATGAACTGGAATACTCGGAACTGGTCACGCGCCTGCGCGGCGTGGCCGACGACATCGGCGCCGAGCCGGAAGTGCCGGATATGATGGAAGTGATGGCCGAAGCGCGCAATCTGCACCGCTTCGTCGCCGGCCACGATGCCCAGCTGGGCGTCAACCTGCACACGAATGGCGCGCCGTGGGCCATTTCTACCCTGCTCGTTGCGTTGGAGAAACAAGGCTTCGACGTGCGTCCGGACGGCCGCTTCGTCATGCCCGATGGCGATGGCGGCTACCTGTTCTCGCTGTCGACCAACGTCACCCTGGCCGAGGAAACGACGCCCCGTTTGACCCTGCTGCTGGACGTGCCTTGCGTGGCGCCCGCGCGCGACGGTTTCGGCGCCATGGTCGCCTGCGCCAAGGCGTTGGTGGGCCGCCTGGACGCCACTATCGTCGACGACTACAACCAGGCCCTGTCGGACGCGGCGCTGGCCGAGATCGCCGGCCAGGTGCAAGAGTTTTACCAGGAAATGGACGCGGCCGACATCCCGGCAGGCTCCACCCGCGCCCTGCGTTTATTTAGCTGAAGAATCCCGCAACAATGACTGATCTGACCAACCAGGACGCCGCCAGCCGCGTCCTGGCACTCACCGCCGAACTCAACCGGCACCTGCACGCCTACCACGTGCTCGACAATCCCACCATTCCCGACGCCGAGTATGACCGGCTGTTCGCCGAACTGCAGGCGCTGGAAGCGGCCCACCCGGAGCTGCGCGCGCCCGATTCGCCCACCCTGCGCGTGGGCGCGGCGCCCCTGCCGCAATTCGAGCAAGTCACGCACACGGTGCCGATGTTGTCGCTGAACAATGGTTTCACCGATGACGATATCGTCAATTTCGACCGCCGCGTGCGCGAGGGCCTGGAACTCGACGGGGAAGAGGTCGCGTATGCGGCCGAAGTGAAATTCGATGGCCTGGCCATCAACCTGCGCTATGAGCACGGCCTGTTCGTGCAGGCCGCCACGCGCGGCGACGGCGCCACGGGCGAGGACGTGACGGCGAATATCCGCACGATTTCCGGCATCCCCCTGCGCCTGCATGGCGGGAACGTCCCGGCCCTGCTCGACGTGCGCGGTGAAGTGATGATGTTCAAGGCGGACTTTGCCCGCCTGAACGAGCGCCAGCGCGAGGCGGGCCAGAAGGAATTCGCCAACCCCCGCAATGCGGCGGCCGGCAGCCTGCGCCAGCTCGATTCGCGCATCACGGCCCAGCGCAAGCTGCGTTTCTATGCCTACGGCATCGGCGCCCTCGACGGCGCTGCCATGCCCGTGTCCCATTCGGCCCTGCTGGACTGGTACGACACCCTGGGCATTCCCGTGTCGTCCGAACGCCGCGTGGTGCACGGCGCGCAGGGTTTGCTGGATTACTATGCCGACATCGGCGCGCGGCGTCCTGCCTTGCCGTATGAAATCGATGGCGTCGTCTACAAGGTCAACGCGACGGAAGACCAGCAGGAACTGGGCTTTGTCTCGCGCGCGCCCCGTTTTGCGCTGGCGCACAAGTTTCCCGCCGAAGAGGCGCTGACGCAGGTGCTGGGCATCGACATCCAGGTGGGCCGCACGGGTGCCATGACGCCCGTGGCGCGTCTGGCGCCCGTGTCCGTCGGCGGCGTGACGGTGACCAACGCCACCTTGCACAATGAAGACGAAGTGCTGCGCAAGGATGTGCGCGTGGGCGATACCGTCATCGTGCGCCGCGCCGGCGACGTGATCCCCGAAGTGCTGTCCGTCGTGCTGGAACGGCGGCCGGAACCGGCGCCGCCGCCGTTCAAGATGCTGGAGCGTTGCCCCGTCTGCGATTCCCACGTCGTGCGCGAAGAGGGCGAGGCCATCGCCCGCTGCTCGGGCGGCCTGTTCTGCTCGGCCCAGCGCAAGGAAGCGTTCCGCCATTTCGCGGGCCGTCGCATGATGGATATCGAGGGATTGGGGGAACGTTATATCGACACCCTGGTCGAACTGGAATACGTGCACGGCCTGGCCGACCTGTACAGTTTGACCCTGGACAAATTGCTGGAAATGAAGCTGCGCGCGGACGAGCGCGATGGTTCCACGCCTGAAACAGTGCAACAAGGCAAGATTCCCACCAAGTGGGCGGAAAACCTGCTGGCCGGCATAGCAGCCAGCAAGCAGCCGCCGCTGGAGCGTTTCCTGTTCGCGCTGGGCATCCGCCACGTGGGCGAATCGACGGCCAAGACCCTGGCCGAGTGGCTCGGCAGCCTGGATTATGTGCGCCGGGCGCCGGCGGCCCTGCTGCGCGTGCTGCCCGATATCGGCGGCACGGTGGCCGAGTCGATTGCCGGCTTCTTTGCGGAAGAAAAGAACCAGCAGGCATTGGATGCCTTGCTCGGCGCGGGCGTGACGCCGCAAGGCGAACATGCGCCCAGCGCCAAGCTGCGCACGCAGCTGGAGCAAAGCAAGCTGCTGGCCGCGCTGGCCATCCCGAAGCTGACGGAGCCGCGCAGCAAGCAGCTGGTGGAGCGGGGCGTGACCCTGGCCAGCCTGGCGGCACAGGGCGCCAGTTTCCATGCGGGCTTGCCCGCCGCCGTGGCCGAGTCGCTGGCGGCCTGGCTGGCGCAGGAGGCGAATGTCGCTGCGCTGCACCAACTGGACGCCCTGCGCGAGGAATTGCTGTCACAATTGCCGGAACAGGCAGCCGCTGGCGGCAAGCTGGAGGGCAAGACCTTCGTCTTGACGGGCACCTTGCCCAACATGAGCCGCGACGAGGCAGCCGAGCTGATCGAGGCGGCCGGCGGCAAGGTCAGCGGTTCCGTGTCGAAAAAGACCAGTTATGTCGTCGCCGGCGCGGATGCCGGCAGCAAGCTGGCCAAGGCCCAGGATCTGGGCGTGGCTTTGCTCGACGAGGCTGGCTTGCTGGCCTTGCTGGCGCAGGAATAGGGCGCGCATGATCCACGGTCATCGGTATTCATTCAATATTTTGCAGATAGACCCATGAAAAAAATCAGAAAAGCAGTCTTTCCCGTCGCCGGCCTGGGCAGTCGCTTCTTGCCGGCCACCAAGGCGCAGCCGAAGGAAATGCTGCCCATCGTCGACAAGCCCCTGATCCAGTACGCGGTGGAAGAGGCCGTGGCGGCGGGCATCACGGAAATGATCTTCATCACGGGTCGCAACAAGCGCGCCATCGAAGACCATTTCGACACGGCCTACGAGCTCGAAACGGAACTGGAAGCGGCCGGCAAGCGCCAGTTGCTGGAAATGGTGCAGAACGTCATTCCCAAGCACATCAACTGCATCTACATCCGCCAGTCGGCGCCCCTCGGCCTGGGCCACGCCGTGCTGTGCGCCCGTCCCGTCATCGGCGACGAGCCCTTTGCCGTGCTGCTGGCCGACGACTTCATGGACGTGGAGGAGGGCACGCGGCCCGTGCTGGCGCAGATGGCCGACGTCTTCCAGTACGAAAATTGTTCACTGCTGGCGGTGCAGGATGTGCCCCGCGCGGAAACCCGGCAATACGGCATCGTCAGCGCCCAGCATTACCAGCCTGACCTGGAGCTCGTGTCGGCCATCGTGGAAAAGCCTGCGCCGGAAGAGGCGCCATCGACCCTGGCCGTCGTGGGCCGCTACGTGCTGAGCAGCCGCATCTTCGATCACCTGGAAAACCTGGGGACGGGGGCCGGCGGCGAAATCCAGCTGACGGACGGCATCGCCGCCCTGATGCGCGAAGAGCGCGTACTGGCCTACCGCTACACGGGCCAGCGCTATGACTGCGGCTCCAAGCTGGGCTACCTGAAGGCGACGACGGCGATGGGCATGAAGCATCCGGAAACGGGTGCCGCTTTCCGCGCATACCTGCAACAGCTACAAACGACCGGGGAGGCGAAATGACGGTGCGCCCGATCTTGAAAATGGGCGACCCGCGCCTGCTGCGGATGGCCGAACCCGTGCGCGAATTCGATACGCCCGAATTGCATGCGCTGATCGCCGACATGTTCGACACCATGCATGCCGCCAACGGCGCAGGCCTGGCGGCGCCGCAGATCGGCGTCAACCTGCAGGTGGTGATCTACGGCTTCAAGCAGAACCTGCGCTATCCCGATGCGCCGCAGGTGCCGGAAACCGTGCTCATCAATCCCGTGCTGACGCCTTTGTCGGAGCGCAAGGAAGAGGGTTTCGAGGGCTGCCTGTCCGTGCCGGGTCTGCGCGGCAGCGTGCCGCGCTGGAGCGAGTTGCACTATGAAGGCGTGGACCAGTTCGGCCAGCCCATCAGCCGCGACTGCGACGGCTTCCATGCGCGCGTGGTACAGCACGAGGTGGACCACCTGCATGGCATTCTGTATCCGATGCGTATCGTTGATTTTACGCAATTCGGTTACACGGACGTGATGTTCCCGGACCTCGACCCGAACGACGACGATTGAGCGGCACCTGAAAAAACGCCCATGGCGGCGTTGCATTGCCTCGCCGTACTAATCCTGCCGTCTTCGGCAAGGCGCCTTGCCCTGAACGTTTTTCAGGCGCTTCGTGACCGTTACTGTCAAATAAAAATGGCCGCGCAGCATCAGCTGGGCGGCCATTTTTTTTGTGCGGGCGCAGCTCAGCGTACCTTGCGGCTGCTGCCCAGGTTGTCGAGCAGGGTCTTCAATTCATCCTGCATGGCTTGCGTCAGGTTCAGGAAGCGGCAGCCGATCTGCACCTGCTCGCCCAGCAGGAAGGAGCGGAAGGTGCGCGACAGGCGGATTTCCAGGTCGGCAATCATGACCTTGTCCGGCCCCAGCTCCAGGCGCACGCGCGACAGCTTGCGCCCCACGTACAGGCCTACCGTATCGCGCGGGTGGGCGCGCATGCCGATGCCGCCGGCGGAAAAATCGTACAGCTGCAATTCGTAGGGACGGCCTTCCAGCACGAAGGCGGCCAGGTAGTACACGCCCAGCGGCGTTTCCAGGCGTGCCGATTCGCGCCGCTCCAGCACCAGGCAATGGCTGGGGAAGTTTGTCAGGTAGACGTTCGGGCGCTCGGGATAGGCTTCCCATTCGCCGTTGATGGTAAATTGCAGCTTGGCGTTTTGTACCCAGGAAACAAACGTGGCGCCCCCTGCGGGCAGGGTGGCACCCTCATTGAGTTCCAGCACGAATTGCGGCAAGTCGTCGTCGACGGACAGGATGCGCGCCATGATGACGTCTTCGCCCCCGGTGGGGTAGATGGAGATGGCGTCGCCATTATCGGCCAGGCTGCACAGGGTTTCGCCGATATCCCACGGATCGCTCATGTGGTGCGGCTTGGTGCCGGGCGCCATCGGCTCGGCCACGTCGGCCAGGCTGGGCGCGCCCTTGCGCAGGGGATTGGGGATGGGATCGTTCACGACAGCGTATCTCTTATGTTCTAATGGGGAATAGTGTATAGGTTCAGAGCAATATTTGCTAACCAAATCACAATAATTATCTTTATATCACTATCATCCGGCGCTTTTGCCTGTGCCGGCATGCCGCCTGGCATGCCAGGTGGCGCCGGCGCGCTTAAAACTGTTCGTCCGCGCTCAGGTAGCGCCATTGGCCTGTCGGCAAGTCGCCCAGCTTGACCTTGCCGATGCGCACGCGTTTCAATCCCAGCACTTTCAGGCCGACGGCTTCGCACATGCGGCGGATCTGGCGTTTCTTGCCTTCGCGCAAGGTAAAGCTCAGCTGGTCTTCATTTTGCCAGCGCACCTTGGCCGGCAGCAGCGGCTTGCCGTCCAGCCACAGGCCATGGTTGAGCTTTTTCAGGTCGCTGTCGGGCAGGGTGCCGCCCTTGGTGTAGCTGACGCGCACCAGGTATTCCTTGTCGATATCGGTATCGTGGCCGATCAGCTGCTTGGCCACGCGGCCGTCCTGGGTCAGCACCAGCAGGCCGACGGAGTCGATGTCCAGGCGGCCGGCGGCCACCAGGCTGCGCAGCTGCGTGGGGTGGAACTGTTCCGGGCTGCGGTCTTCCGCCCAGCGGTTTTCCGCCTTGATCAGGGCCACGGCGGGCGTGTAGCCGTCCTCGGCCTGGCCGCTGACATAGCCGACGGGTTTGTTGATGAGGACGGTGACGCGCTTCGACTGCTCGGCGGCCGCCTGGCGCTCCACGGTGACGCGCTGGCTGGGGGTGACCTTGCTGCCCAGCTCGGAGACCACCTTGCCATCGACGCGGACCCAGCCGCGTGCGATCCATTCATCGGCTTCGCGGCGCGAGCACAGGCCCAGTTCGGACATGCGTTTGGACAAGCGTAATAATTCTTCGGTCATGTTGTTTCAGTTTCAGTAAGGGTAGGCGACGCGCGGCAAGCTTATACTTTCAGCGCATCGAGTAAATCGGTTTCCAGCAATATCTGGTTGCGGGCATTGTTGAGCGCGGGGCCGTCGACGAGGAAGACGTCTTCGACCCGCTCGCCCAGGGTCATGATCTTGGCCGTGTGCAGGTTGATGCGGTACTTGGTCAGCACGTTGGCGATCGAGTACAGCAGGCCCGTGCGGTCGTTGGCGGCCACCGACAGCAGGTAATACTGGCCCTTTTCATCGGGCCGCAGGTCAACGGTCGGCTGGAAGGGGAAGGTGCGCGACAGGCGCGACAGCCGTCCCTTGCCCGGCGGCGGCAGCGGTGCCTGCGACTGCAGCAGCTCGCCCAGTTCGTGCTCGATCAGGCTGATGATGTCGCGGTAGCTCTTGGCAAAATTCTGCTCGGTGACGAGGAAGGTGTCGAGCGCATAGCCGTTCTTCGTCGTGTGGATCTTCGCGTCGAGGATGCTGAAGTTCTTGCGGTCGAAATAGCTGCAGATGCGCGCGAACAGGTCGGGCTGGTCGGGCACGTACACGGCCACCTGCAAGCCTTCGCCGATGGGCGCCAGGCGGCATTTTACCACCGGCAACTTGCTGTCGAGCTTGTCATACAGCGAGCGCGTCTGCCAGGCGATGTCGGAGGCGTCGTGGCGCAGGAAATACGCCACGTCCAGCTGCTGCCACAGCTTTACATGCGCATCGGGCGGCAAGCCGTACAGGCGCAGGGTGGCCAGCGCTTCCTGCTGGCGGTTCTTCAGCTCGCGGTCGGCCGTGTGCGGTTCGCCGCCCAGCACGCGCAGGGTGATCTTGTACAGGTCTTCCAGCAATTTCCCTTTCCACGCATTCCACACCTTCGGGCTGGTGCCGCGGATGTCGGCCACCGTCAGCAGGTACAGGCCCGTCAGGTGGCGCTCGTCCTTGACCACCTTGGCGAACGCCTGGACAACGTCGGGGTCGGATAAATCCTGTTTTTGCGCCACTTGCGACATGGTCAAATGATTTTCCACCAGGAAGGCGATGAGTTCCGTGTCATCAAAGGACAGACCGTGGTCCTGGCAGAACTGGGTGGCGTCGGCCACGCCCAGCTTGGAATGGTCGCCGCCGCGTCCCTTGGCGATATCGTGGAACAGGGCCGCCACGTACAGCAGCCACGACTGGGAGAAATCGGCCATCAGTTGGCTGCAGAACGGGTATTCGTGTGCGTGCTCGCTCATGGTGAAGCGGCGCATGTTGCGCACCACCATCAGGATGTGCTGGTCGACCGTGTACACGTGGAACAGGTCGTGCTGCATCTGTCCCACGATACGGCGGAAATTCGGCAGGTAGCGCCCCAGGATGCTCATCTCGTTCATGCGCCGCAGCGCATGGATGATGCCGACCGGCGCCTGCATGATGCGCAGGAACAGGGCGCGGTTGACGGGGTCCTGGCGGAAGGCCGCATCGATCTTGAAGCGCGCGTGCCACAGGGCCCGCGTGGCGCGCGACGTCATGCCCTTCAGGGCGGGGCGCTCCGTCATCAGGACGAAAATTTCCAGCATGGAGGAAGGATATTGCTCAAACGTATCGTCGGCACTGATATCGATCAAGCTGTTGACTTCATTGAAGCGCTCGTTGATGGGCACGGCCACGTCGTCCTGCGGAAACAGGCGCGCCTCGATGTTTTGCAACAGGATCGTGTTGAGCTGCGTCACCGTCTTGGCGGCCCAGTAATAGCGCTGCATGAGAAATTCGCTGGCGCGGCGCATGTGCGGTCCGCTGCCCGTGGCCTGCAGGCCCAGCGATTCGGCGATGGCCGTCTGCACGTCGAACACGAGGCGGTCTTCGCGCCGGCCCGCATGCAGGTGCAGGCGCACGCGGATATCCTTGAAGGCGCGCTCCTTTTCCATCAGCTGGCGCGCTTCCGTCAGGGTGATCAGGCCGCCCGTGGCCAGGGTGCGCCACGAGTTCGCCAGGCCCGCCGCCTTGGCCACCCACAGGATCACCTGCAGGTCGCGCAGGCCGCCCGGGCTTTCCTTGCAATTCGGTTCCAGGCTGAAGGCCGTGTCTTCGTACTTGGCGTGGCGCTGGCGCATTTCCGCCGTCTTTGCCTGGAAAAACGCCTGCGGGTCCATGGCTGCGTCGTAACGCTGCTGCAATTGCGCGAACAGTTCCGCATTGCCGCACACGAGGCGCGCTTCGAGCAGGCTGGTCTGCACGGTGATGTCGGCCTTCGATTCGACCATGCATTCATCGACGGTGCGGATGCTGTGGCCGATTTCCAGGCCCAGGTCCCACAGCAGCTGCACCAGTTCCTCGAGCTTTTCCTGCGTGCCGGCGTCCGGCGCCTGCTGCAGCAGGATCAGCAGGTCGACGTCGGAATAGGGAAACAGTTCGCCACGGCCATAGCCGCCCACGCCCACCAGCGCCGTGCCGGGCGGCAATTCCGCTTCCTGCCAGGCGCGCGCCAGCACGCCGTCGACGCTGTGGCGCAGGCTGCGCAGCAGTTTTTCAGGCTTGCCGTCGGCCTGGAAGGCCGCAATGACGACCTGGCGGTCGGCTTTCAGTTGCTGTTTCAGCTGTTCCCGAACTTGCTTTTTCATCTGGGCCCTGGGTGGCGGTGCGTGGGAGAGAAGAATCAGGCCTTGTTCAGGATCAAGGCGGGCGGTGGCGGCATGCCGGGCGACACGGTCAGCACTTCATAGCCCGTTTCCGTCACCAGCACCGTGTGTTCCCACTGCGCCGACAGGCTGCGGTCCTTGGTCTTGATGGTCCAGCCGTCATTCATTTCGCGGATTTCGCGGCGGCCCGCGTTGATCATGGGTTCGACGGTAAAGATCATGCCCGCTTCCAGGCGCTCCAGGGTGCCTGGCTTGCCGTAATGCAGTACTTGCGGTTCTTCATGGAAGACCTTGCCGATGCCGTGGCCGCAGAATTCGCGCACGACGCTGTAGCCGGCCTTTTCCGCGTGTTGCTGGATGGCGTGGCCGATATCGCCCAGGTGGGCGCCCGGCTTGATCTGGTCGATTCCCAGCCACATGCATTCATAGGTGATTTCCGACAGGCGCTTGGCCAGGATGGTCGGCGTGCCGACGAGGAACATGCGGCTGTTGTCGCCGTGGTAGCCATCCTTGATGACGGTGATGTCGAGGTTGACGGAGTCGCCGCTCTTGAGGACCTTGTCGCCGGGAATGCCGTGGCAGATGACGTCATTGACGGAGGTGCAGATGGCCTTCGGGTAAGGCGTGTAGCCGGGCGGGCAATAGTTCAGCGGGGCAGGGATGGTGCCTTGCACGTTGACCATGTATTCGTGGCACAGGCGGTCCAGTTCGCCCGTCGTGACGCCCACCTTGACGAAGGGGGTGATGTAGTCGAGTACTTCGGCGCCGAGCTTGCCGGCTACGCGCATGCCTTCGATGTCGGCGGCGGAATTGATACGGATGGTGGACATGATGTGATTCGCAATCTGCAAGAAATTCGGGTGAAAAGCACAGACAAATCCTGCTGAGCGAGGAAAAGTCTGCAAATATGTCGAAATTATAAACGAGGCGCCCCTGATGCGCCGCCTCCTTCCTATGGCCGGAGGGGGATTTCAAGGGGAAAGGGCGCTGCCGCCACACCTTGCACCAGCGTGGTGCGTCGGACGCTTTCGCCCGGCGCGCGATTTGCGCTGCGCACTTGATGTCACGGCTATTTCGGTGTAGAATCCCGGGTTGCTTGAATTCTCTTTTAAGCAATGCAGTAAAACAGTGTCTTTAATTTATATAAACACGCGAATCCGGTCGACAAGGGTGCCTGTATGGTGACTGATCGGATTCCAGACCCAACCCTGGAGTTAATAATGTCCGTAACAATGCGCGAAATGCTGGAAGCCGGTGTCCACTTTGGTCACCAAACCCGTTTTTGGAATCCAAAAATGGCACCGTTCATCTTCGGCCATCGCAACAAGATCCACATCATCAACCTGGAAAAAACCATGGCGATGTACCAGGACGCAATGAAGCACGTGCGTCAACTGGCTGCAAACCGTGGCACCATCCTGATGGTTGGCACCAAGCGTCAAGCCCGCGAAATCATCGCTGCTGAAGCACAACGCGCTGGCGTGCCTTTCGTTGATCAACGTTGGTTGGGCGGCATGCTGACCAACTTCAAAACGATCAAAACCTCGATCAAGCGCCTGAAGGACATGGAAGCGATGGTCGAAGACGGTTCGATCGAGAAGCTGTCGAAAAAAGAAGCGCTGATGTTCTCCCGCGAAATGATCAAGCTGCAAAAATCGATCGGCGGCATCAAGGACATGGGCGGCGTTCCTGACGCAATCTTCGTCGTCGACGTCGGCTACCACAAAGGTGCGATCACCGAAGCGGCTAAACTGGGTATCCCGGTCATCGGCGTTGTCGATACCAACCACTCCCCAGAAGGCGTGAACTTCGTGATCCCAGGTAACGATGACTCCTCGAAAGCCATCATGTTGTACGCTCGCGGTGTTGCTGATGCAATCATCGAAGGCCGTGCAGCTGCCGGTAACGAAGTTGTTGAAATGGTTAAAGCAGCCGCTGGCGACGAATTCGTCGAAGTGAACGAACAGGCTTAATGGCCAGGCTGTCGCAAGACAGCCGTTTGTAAGCACAGCAGTAATGGAAAAGGGGTGGCAGCAGCTCCCCCTTTTTTTTAACAAAAAAACGATAGTGACCGCTGGCAAGGCGCAAGCCCGTGCCGCGACTATCGACTCTCACCGAATCAGGAGAAACACATGGCAGCGATTACAGCAGCGATGGTAGGCGAATTGCGCGGCAAAACCGACGCACCAATGATGGAATGCAAAAAAGCACTGACCGAAGCCGATGGCGACATGGCGCGTGCGGAAGAGATCCTGCGCGTCAAGCTGGGCGGCAAGGCATCGAAAGCATCGGCACGCATCACCGCTGAAGGCGTAGTGGCAACCTACATCGCCAATGGCGTGGGCGCCCTGGTCGAAGTGAACTCGGAAACCGACTTCGTTGCGAAAAACGACGACTTCCTGGCGCTGGCAAACAATGCCGCCCGTCTGGTCGCGGAACACAACCCGGCTGACGTAGCTGCCCTGCTGGCCCTGCCACTCGATGGCACGACCCTGGACGAAGTGCGCGCTGCCCTGATCGGCAAAATCGGCGAAAACATGACCATCCGCCGCTTCCAGCGTTTCGAAACCAGCAACAAGCTGGCATCGTACCTGCACGGCTCGCGCATTGGCGTGATCGTCGAATTCGACGGCGCCGATGAGCAAGTAGGCAAGGACGTGGCCATGCACATCGCCGCCATGAAGCCAGTGTCGCTGTCGTCGAACGAAGTTCCTGCGGAACTGATCGAAAAAGAGCGTTCGGTTGCCCAACTGAAAGCCGAAGAAGACGCAGCCAAAGCGGCCGCCGAAGGCAAGCCAGCGCAATCGCCGGAAATCCTGGCCAAGCGCCTGGAAGGTTCCGTACAGAAATTCCTGAAAGAAGTTTCCCTGCTGAACCAAGCTTTCGTGAAAAACGACAAGCTGTCGGTTGAGCAAATGCTGAAGGCGGCGAACACCACCGTCAAGGGTTTCGCCATGTACGTCGTGGGCGAGGGCATCGAGAAGAAGCAAGACGACTTCGCAGCAGAAGTCGCAGCACAGATGGCTGCCTCCCAGGGAGCGTAAGTAAAGCGGGCCGAGAGGCCCGTTTTTTTGGCCCGCCCGCACCCGTCGTGCCGGGCGGCGGCATGGGCAGCTTCCTCCCGCCTATCCGGCGCTGCAAGGCGCTGCGCCATGTCATACTCGAATAACCTCATTTATGGAGCCCCAGCTCATGTCAAAACCAGCCTACAAGCGCGTCCTCCTCAAGTTGTCCGGCGAAGCCCTGATGGGCGATGATCCCTACGGCATCAACCGCGCCACGATCGAGCGCATGGTGGCCGATGTGGCCGAGGTGGCGAAATTGGGTGTGGAACTGGCAATCGTGATTGGCGGCGGCAATATCTTCCGTGGCGTTGCGCCCGGCGCGCAAGGCATGGACCGTGCCACCGCCGACTACATGGGCATGCTGGCCACCGTGATGAACGCACTGGCCCTGGCCGATGCCATGCGCCATGTCGGCATCACCGCGCGCGTCATGTCGGCCATCGGCATCGAACAGGTTGTCGAGCCGTACGTCCGTCCGAAAGCCCTGCAATACCTGGAAGAGGGTAAAGTGGTCGTCTTCGCCGCCGGTACCGGCAACCCCTTCTTTACCACCGACACGGCCGCGGCCCTGCGCGGTTCCGAGATCAGCGCCGAGATCGTCCTGAAGGCCACCAAGGTGGACGGCGTCTATACGGCCGATCCGAAGAAGGACCCGAACGCGACCCTGTTCAACACGATCACGTTCGACGATGCCATCGCCAAGCACCTGCAAGTGATGGATGCCACCGCATTCGCCCTGTGCCGCGACCAGAAACTGCCGATCAAGGTGTTTTCGATCACCAAGCCGGGCGCGCTGATGCGCGTGATTCTCGGTGAAGACGAAGGTACTTTGGTTCACGTCTAAATTAGTATTAGTAGTAATTTCAAGATTCATTAACATTAATAACGCCTGACAAAACCGTCGCGAGCGGAAGGCAGTTGTGGCCGAGAAGCGCAACCGTACGAAGGTACGGTGAGCATCGCAGGCCGCAAATGCCGACGCGCAGCAGGTTTTGACAGGCGTCACCACAGGAGAGCAGCATGTCCTTAGCTGACGTTAAAAAGAATGCCCAGGAACGCATGGCGAAGTCGCTGGAAACACTGAGGGCCGATCTGGCCAAAGTGCGTACCGGCCGCGCCCATACGGGTATCCTGGACCACGTGATGGTCGAGTACTACGGTTCGCCGACGGCGCTGACCCAGGTGGCCAACGTGACCCTGATCGATGCGCGCACCATCGGCGTGCAGCCATATGAAAAGAAGATGGCCTCGACCATCGAAAAAGCCATCCGCGACGCCGACCTGGGCCTGAACCCGTCGGCGCAGGGCGACCTGATCCGCGTGCCGACTCCGCCACTGACGGAAGAGCGCCGCAAGGAGATGGTCAAGCTGGTCAAGAGCGAAGCGGAAGACGCGAAAATTGCCGTGCGCAATATTCGTCGCGATGCGAATGAATCGCTGAAGAAACTGGTCAAGGAAAAAGCCTGTTCCGAAGACGACGAGCGCCGCTCGTCGGAAGAAGTGCAGAAACTGACGGACAAGTTTATTGCCGACATCGACAAGATGGTCGTCGACAAAGAAAAAGAAGTGCTGACGGTCTAGTTTTCGGCCCCTTTGACACTGCCCGGAAAAGCATGGCTTTTCCGGGCAGTGCTATTTGGCGCATAATAGTTATCTTTTATTTTTGGCATTAGTGTTTTCATGATCTATTCGAGTTCGACAACGGCAGTACCGGAGGTGGGCACGGTGCCGCGCCATGTGGCAATCATTATGGATGGCAATGGTCGCTGGGCAACCAAGCGCTTCCTGCCCCGCGTGGCAGGCCACGTCAAGGGCGCCGACGCCGTGCGCGGTGTCGTCGAGCTTTGCCTCGACCGCGGCATCGAGTACCTGACCCTGTTTGCCTTCAGTTCGGAGAACTGGCGCCGCCCGGAAGAAGAGGTGTCGATGCTGATGCGCCTGTTCGTCACCATGCTGGAACGCGAAGTGGTCAAGATGCACGCCAACGATATCCGCCTGAAGGTGGTGGGCGACTTGTCGCGCTTCAATGAACAGCTGCAAACCCTGATCGCCAACGCCGAACGCAAGACGGCCCGCAACACGCGCCTGACGGTGACCATCTGCGCCAACTATGGCGGCCGCTGGGACATCATGCAGGCAGTCAACAAAATGACGGCCGAGGCGGGGACCGATGGCCAAGCCGCCGGGCACGCTTACACGGAAGAGCAGCTGGCGCCGCACCTGGCCATGGCCTACGCGCCCGAGCCCGACCTGTTCATCCGCACGGGCGGCGAACAGCGCATTTCCAATTTCCTGCTGTGGCAACTGGCGTACACTGAGTTGTATTTCACCGAGACTTTCTGGCCCGACTTCAATGTCGACTGCCTTGACGCGGCAATCGCGTCCTACCAGCAGCGCGAACGGCGCTTTGGCCGTACCAGTGCGCAATTAACTGAAAAGACAAACTGATGCTGAAAACACGGATAATCACCGCCCTGGTCTTGTTGGCGGTCTTGCTGCCGGTTCTGTATCTCAACTATTTCCCCGCTTTCGCCGTGATCGCCACGGCGTTCTTCGGCGCCGCCGTATGGGAAAGCTTCCGCCTCTTCAAAAATCGCCATGCGCTCGTGATCGCGGCCGTGTGGACTGCAGCGTTCGCTTATACGTTTTTTGTCGGTAATGGCATGGCACAGCTCAATTTCTGGTTCGCCCTGTGCGTGGCCATCTGGCTGATCCGCTTCGTGCCGTCGCTGGCGACGGGCTTGCCGCCCATGGAAGGCCTGGGCAACACCTTGCTCAGCCTGGTGTACCCCGTCACCATCGTCGGCTGCTTCGTCGCCATCGTTGCCCTGTTCCTGCATAGCCCCTTATTCCTGCTGTCCGTCATGGCCCTCGTCTGGATCGCCGACATCGGCGCCTATTTCTCGGGCAAGGCCTTCGGCAAGCGCAAGCTGGCGCCAAGTATTTCCCCTGGGAAATCCTGGGAGGGCGCCATCGGCGGCGGCATCGCCGTGCTCGTCATCGCCGCCATCACCATCGTGGCCGCGCCATCGCTGCCGGTGCTGCAGGATACCTTTGCCGTGCAACTGCAATTGCGCCGCGGCTGGCTCGTGGCCCTGCTGGTGCTGCTGCTGATCGTCGCCGCCAGCATCGTCGGCGACCTGTTCGAATCCCAATTGAAGCGCCGCGCCGGCATCAAGGACAGCAGCAACCTGCTGCCTGGCCATGGCGGCGTGCTTGACCGTATCGATGCCTTGATCCCGGTCTTGCCATTTGCCGCCCTCGTGGCAAGTTGGCTTTAAGGAAACTTTCATGCAATACATTACCATCCTTGGCGCGACCGGTTCGATCGGGGTGTCCACCCTGGACGTGCTCGCCCGTCATCCGGAGCAATACAGCGTGTATGCGCTGAGCGCCCATACCCGCGTGGCCGAGCTGGCCGCCCAGTGCCTGCAGTTCCATCCGCAGCGCGCCGTCGTCGCCACGGCTGACGCCGCCCTTGAGCTGACGCGTTTGCTGCGCGGGCAGGGCGTCGATACGCAGGTCGAGTACGGCGAGGAAGCCTTGTGCGCCATCGCCAGCGCGCCGCAGGTGACGGGCGTGATGGCAGCCATCGTCGGCGCCGCCGGCCTGGCGCCCACCCTGGCGGCTGCCCGTGCCGGCAAGAAAGTATTGCTGGCCAATAAAGAAGCGCTGGTCATGTCCGGCCAGCTGTTCATCGATGCCGTGCACGACAACGGTGCCGTGCTGCTGCCCATCGACAGCGAACACAATGCCATCTTCCAGTGCATGCCGCACGCCCACGGCCGCGCGCCGGGCGCCGCCGGCGTGGCGAAGATCGTGCTGACGGCCTCCGGTGGTCCCTTCCTCACGCGCGACGTCGAGACCCTGGACCAGGTGACGCCGGACCAGGCCTGCAAGCATCCGACCTGGGCCATGGGACGCAAGATTTCCGTCGATTCGGCCACCATGATGAACAAGGGCCTGGAAGTGATCGAGGCGCACTGGCTGTTCGGCGCCCCTGCCGAGCAGATCGAGGTGCTGATCCATCCGCAAAGCGTGATCCATTCCATGGTGTCGTACATCGACGGCTCCGTGCTGGCCCAGCTGGGCAACCCGGACATGCGCACGCCCATCGCCCATGCGCTGGCGTATCCCCAGCGTATCGCTTCCGGCGTGGCGCAGCTTGACCTGGCGCAAGTGGCGACCCTGCAGTTCGAGCGTCCCGACTTCCGCCGCTTCCCCTGCCTGGCGCTGGCGTTCGACGCCCTGCGCGCGGGCGGCACGGCGCCGGCCCTGCTGAACGCGGCCAATGAAGTGGCCGTGCAAGCCTTCCTCGACGAGCAGATCGGCTTCCGCCAGATCGACCGCGTCATCGCCCACGTCATCGAGACGGTGCCGCATGGCGCCGCTTCCAGCATCGAGGCCGTGATGGAGCAGGACCGCCTGGCCCGCGCGGCGGCACGCGCCTATATCGCGCACAGGCTGGCCGCATGACCCTGATTACCACCTTGCTGGCGTTTATCGTCGCGCTGGGCTCGCTGGTCACGCTGCATGAGCTGGGCCACTATCTGGTGGCGCGCGCCTGCGGCGTGAAGGTGCTGCGCTTTTCCATCGGCATGGGAAAAGTCGTGTATTCGCGCAGGTTTGGCAAGGATCAGACGGAATGGGCGATTTCCGCGTTGCCGCTGGGCGGCTATGTGAGCATGCTCGACAGCCGCGCGCAGGACGTGAGCGGCTTGCCGGAAAGCGAATTGCGCCGTGAATTCACGCGCCAGAGCGTCTGGCGCCGCATCGCCATCGTCGCCGCCGGCCCGCTGGCCAATTTCCTCGTCGCCATCGCCCTGTACGCGGGCCTGTTCATGCATGGCATCGAAGAGCCATCGAGCAAGCTGGGCCCCGTTGCCGAGCAGACCGCTGCCTATGCGGCCGGCCTGCGCAGCGGCGACACCGTCGAGTCCGTGAATGGCAAGGCCGTGGCCAGCTGGTCCGAGCTGCGCTGGGAACTGATCCAGGCCACCCTCGACAAGCAGACCGCCCGCATCGACGTGCGCCGTCCCGACCGTGGCATGCAGGAAGCCATCCTGCCGACGGCCGGCCTGACGGAAGCGGATCTGGAAGGCGACGTGCTGGGCAAGCTGGGCCTGACGCTGGCCCGTTCGGCCCCCACCATGATGGAAATCCTGCCCGGCGGCGCCGCGGCGCGCGCCGGCTTGCAGAAGGGCGACGAGATCCTCGCCATCGATGGCCAGCCCGTACAGGACGTGGGCGCCATCATCGATACCCTCAGCCGGGCGCCGGGACGCACCCTGCAATTGCAGCTGCTGCGCCATGGACAGGACCTGACCGTGCCCATCACGCCGGAAGCCGTGCCGGGCGCGGGAGCAGAGGGAGCTGTAACAGTTGGTAAGATCCAGGCGAAGCTGGGACAGGTGCCGGATATGATCAGCGTGGCCTCCGGACCGTTCTCTGCCGTGGGCAAGGCCTCTGCCAAGGTGTGGGATACCAGTGTCATGAGCCTGAAAATGCTGGGTAAAATGATCACTGGCCAGGTGTCGCTGAAGAATGTAACTGGCCCGATTACCATCGCCGATTATGCGGGCCAGACGGCGCGCACCGGCCTGGTAAGCTACCTGAGCTTCATTGCCTTCATCAGTATCAGTCTGGGCGTGATGAATTTGCTACCCATTCCTGTTCTGGATGGCGGGCATTTGCTGTATTATTCGCTGGAAGTTTTGACCGGACGCCCCTTGCCGGAACGCGTAGGCGAGATTGCCCAACGCCTGGGGATCGGTTTGTTGCTGACCTTGATGGTGCTTGCCGTCTTTAATGACGTATTGCGGCTGATCAATTAATGCGATGGCGGATGCCATTGCATAAGTCGCACAAGCAGTCTTTTGTGTATGTTGTCCATTGATTTACCATTGAATAACCCCAATGAAATTACATTCTGCTCGTTTTGCCTTGCCATCCTTTCGCCGCAGCCTGATTGGCGCTGCCGTCATGGCCTTCTGTGCCGGCCACGCGCTGGCCGTCCAGCCATTCACTGTCAAGGACATCCGGGTCGAAGGGATCCAGCGTACTGAAGCGGGCACCGTGTTTGCCTACCTGCCGGTGCGGGTCGGCGAGACGTTCTCCGACGAGAAGAGTATCGCCGCCATCAAGGCGCTGTACGCGACGGGCATGTTCAAGGATGTGCGCCTGGAAGTCGATGGCGATGTGCTGGTGGTGCTGGTCGAGGAACGCCCGGCCATCGCGTCGGTGGAATTTACCGGTACCAAGGAATTTGAAAAAGACGTGCTGGTCAAGGCGCTGAAGGAAATCGGCGTCGGCGAAGCCAAGATTTTCGACAAGGCGTCCGTCGACCGCGCGGAGCAGGAACTCAAGCGCCAGTACCTGTCGCATGGCCTGTACGGCGTGAAGATCACCACCACCGTCACGCCGATCGAGCGTAACCGCGTCAATGTGGTGTTCGCCGTCGACGAGGGCGACGTGGCCCGCATCAAGCAGATCAACATCGTCGGCAACAAGGCCTTCTCGGACAAGGAGCTGCGTGAGCAGCTGGCCCTGAACACGGGCGGCTGGTTCAGCTGGTACACCAAGGCGGACCAGTATTCGAAGACCAAGCTGACGGGCGATATCGAATCGCTCAAGTCCTTCTACCTCGATCGCGGCTATATCGAGATGCAGGTCGATTCGACCCAGGTCTCCATCACGCCCGACAAAAAAGACATCTACCTGACGATCAACATCACCGAAGGCGAGAAATACAAGGTCTCCGGCACCAAGTTCGAAGGCGAGATGTTCGGCCGCGAAGAAGAGCTCAAGGCCCTGAACCTGATGCGCGACGGCGACATCTACTCGGGCGCGCGCCTGACGGCGACGAACAAGCGCATCCAGGACCGCCTGGCCACGTTCGGCTACGCCTTTGCCAACGTCAACGCCAATCCCGAGATCAACCGCGAAAAACATGAAGTGGCGTTTACCTTTTTCATCGATCCGGGCAAGCGCGTCTACGTGCGCCACATGAACATCGCCGGCAACACCACCACGCGCGATGAAGTCATCCGCCGCGAATTCCGCCAGTTCGAGTCGTCCTGGTACGACAGCAACAAGATCAAGCTGTCGCGCGACCGCGTCGACCGCCTGGGCTACTTCAAGGACGTGACCATCGACACGCCGGAAGCGCAGGGCACGACCGACCAGGTCGACGTCAACGTGACGGTGGTGGAAAAGCCGACGGGTAACTTCCTGATCGGCGGCGCGTTTTCGCAATCGGAAAAATTCACCCTGTCGGCCTCGATTTCGCAGGCCAACTTTGCCGGCAGCGGCAACACGGTCGGTATCGAACTCAATACCAGCCACTACAGCCGCACCATTGCGTTTTCGCAAACCAATCCGTATTACACGGACGACGGCATCTCGCGCAGCTTCGAAGTGTACCTGCGCACGACGGAACCGCCGGCGCTGAACATCGGCAGCTACAAGATCAAGCAGACGGGCGGCCGCGTCAGTTTCGGCGTGCCGTTCTCGGAAGTCGACACCATCTTCTTCGGCATCGGCGCCGAGCGTTCGCGCATCGAGACCGATATCACCAGCCCGGTGCGCTTCAAGCAGTACGTGATCGACAACGGCGGCCCGTCGGACGGCATCGGTTCGGCCACCACGAATTCCATCCCGCTGACGGCGGCATGGCAGCGCGACAGCCGCGACAGCGCCCTGACGCCATCGGTCGGCCGCTACCAGCGCGTCAACCTGGAGGCTGACCTGATCGGCGACCAGAAATACTTCCGCGCCATCTATGAGCACCAGTATTTCCGTCCGCTGTTCAGCAAGGTCACCCTGGCGCTGAAGGGCGAGATCGATTACGGCCACGGCATCGGCAACCACGTGTATCCCGTCTTCAAGAACTTCTACGGCGGCGGCATCGGTTCCGTGCGCGGCTACCTGAGTTCCTCGCTGGGCGCGGTCGAGCCGAGCACCAACGATGCGCTCGGCGGTGCTTCGCGCCTGATCGGCAACGCGGAATTGCAGATGCCATTCCCCGGTTCAGGCAATGACCGCAGCCTGCGCTGGTTCGGTTTCCTTGACGGCGGCCAGGTCTACCAGGAAGGCGAAAAGATGCGCATCTCGCAATTGCGCTATTCTGCTGGCTTGGGGATCAGCTGGATTTCACCGGTGGGCCCGCTCAAGCTGAGCTATGCCAAGCCGCTGAACGCCAAGCCGACGGACCGCCTGGAGCGCTTCCAGTTCCAGATGGGTACCGGTTTCTGACCGGCCCCATTCGAACCGGGCGCCAGCTTTCACTTTTTGACCATGGAGTATCATGAACACCGCATCCGCTACCCTGCCCAAGACCCTTGCCGCGATCGCATTGTGCTGGAGTTCGCTGTTGCCGGTGCAGGCGCAGGCTCAGGAGTCGAAGATCGCCTGGATCAGCAGCGAACGTATTTATAACGAATCGAGGCTGGCCAAGCTGGCCAGCGCCAAGCTGGCCGAGGAGTTCCGCTCGCGTGAAAAGGCCGTGCAGGAACTGGCGGCCCGTTTCAAGGTCGCCAACGAGGCCCTGGAAAAGGATATGCCGACCCTGAGCGAGGCGGAGCGCGCCAAGCGCCAGCGCGAGTTTTTCGAGCTGGACAAGGAATTGCAGCGCCGCCAGCGCGAATTCCGCGAAGACCTGAGCCAGCGCACGAATGAAGAGCGCAGCGCCATCGCGGAAAAAGCCAACACCATCATCCAGCAGATGGCGCATATCGAAGGCTACGACATCGTGCTGCAAGAGGCCCTGTGGGCCAGCCCGCGCATCGACATTACCGACAAGGTCTTGAAGGCGCTGGACAAGTAACAGTACGGTTTTCACGCCTGACAGTGCCGTAGCGAGCGGATGTGAGTTGTGGTTGGGAAGCGCAGCTGTGCGCATGCACAGTGAGCATCGGAGACCGCAAATCGCGCCGCGCAATTGGCAGTGGCAGGCGTTTTTATAAGGGTTTCATAGATGGGCACTCGACTAGGAGAATTGGTCGAACGCTTCGGCGGGCAGTTGGCGGGCGATCCGAACCTGGAAGTCACAGGAATCGCACCGCTGGCCGACGCCGGCGCTTCGCACATCAGCTTTCTCAGCAATAGCAAATTCCGCGCGCAGGCGGCCCAGAGCGGCGCCGCGGCGCTGATACTCACGCCGGCCGACGACGCGCTGATCGGCTTTGATTATGCCGGCGCGCGCATCGTCACCCCGAATCCCTATGTGTATTTCGCGCGCGCGGCGCAGTTTTTCGCCGCCCTGCATGAAATCAGGGCGCCGGCCGGCATCCACCCGAGCGCCTTTGTCGACGCCGGCGCGCAGGTGGACGCCAGCGCCTCCATCGGCCCGCATGCGGTGATCGAGGCGGGCGCCGTGATCGGCGCCGGCTGCATCATCGGTCCCGGCTGCGTGGTGGGCCGCGATGCCGTCATCGGCGCCGGCACCCAGCTGTTCGCCAACGTGACGTTCCACGCGCGCTGCGTGATCGGCCAGCGCGGCATCCTCCATTCGGGCGCCGTGATCGGCACCGACGGATTCGGTTTCGCCAACGAAGGCGGCGTCTACATCAAGATACCGCAGACGGGCAGGGTGGTGATCGGTGACGATGTCGATATCGGCGCCAACACCACCATCGACCGTGGCGCACTGGCCGACACCATCATCGAAGATGGCGTCAAGCTGGATAACCAGATCCAGATCGGCCACAACTGCCATATCGGCGCGCACACGGCCATGGCCGGCTGCGTCGGCGTGGCGGGCAGCGCCATCATCGGCAAATACTGCACCTTTGGCGGCGCCGCCATGGTGCTGGGCCATCTGACGATCGCCGACCGCGTCCACATCGGTTCGGGCAGCATGGTCTCGCGCTCAATCGCGGAACCGGGCCAGTACACGGGTTTTTATCCGCTGGCCAAGAACGCCGACTGGGAAAAGAGCGCCGCCATCGTGCGCAACCTGTCAAGCATGCGCGAGAAAATCCGCACGCTTGAAAAAACAATTAAAACACTGACCACGCAAGACGAAAAATGACTACTGAAAAAAAGACCCTCGACATCCTGGCCATCAAATCGCTGCTGCCGCACCGCTATCCGCTGCTGCTGGTGGACCGCGTGCTGGACTGGGAAGCGAACAAGACCATCACCGCCATCAAGAACGTGACGGTCAACGAAGAGTTCTTCCAGGGCCACTTCCCGCACAAGCCGGTCATGCCGGGCGTACTGATGATCGAAGCGCTGGCGCAGACGGCGGCCCTGCTGTCGTTCCTGTCGATGGGCGTGAAACCGGATGAAAACTCGGTGGTGTACTTTGTCGGCATCGACAATGCGCGCTTCAAGCGTCCCGTGGAACCGGGCGACCAGCTGAAGATGGACGTGGAAATCCTGCGCGTTTCGCGCGGCATCTGGAAATACAAGGCAGTCGGCTCGGTCGACGGCAAGGTGGCGCTGGAAGCCGAACTGATGTGCACCATCCGCAGCGCGCAGGATGCGAGCCAGTCCGCGAGCCATCCAGCGGGGCAGTAATGGCGGCCATCCACTCCACGGCAGTCATCGATCCGAAGGCCGAGCTGGACAGCTCGGTCGAGGTGGGGCCGTACTCCATCATCGGCCCGCACGTGCGCATAGCCGCCGGCACGAAGGTCGGCCCGCACGTGGTGATCGACGGTCATACGACGATAGGCAGCGACAACCACCTGTTCCAGTTTTCGTCCATCGGCGCGCAGCCGCAGGATAAAAAATGGTCGGGCGAGGCGACGCGCCTGGAAATCGGCGACCGCAACACCATCCGCGAGTTCTGCACCTTCAACACCGGCACGGTGCAGGGCGGCGGCGTGACGCGCCTGGGCAATGACAACTGGATCTCGGCGTATGTCCACCTGGCGCATGATTGCCTGGTAGGCAATAACACGATTTTCTCGAACAATGCCCAACTGGCGGGCCACGTGGAAATCGGCGACTGGGTCATCATGAGCGGCTTCGCCAACGTGCACCAGTTCTGCAAGATTGGCGCGCATGCCTTCGTCGGCATGAGCACCAGCCTGACGCAGGACGTGCCGCCGTTCGTGCTCCTGAGCGGCAATCCGGCGCAGGCGCACGGCGTCAATATCGAGGGCTTGAAACGCCGCGGCTTTACGCGCGAGCAGATCAACGGCATCCGTGCCGCGTATAAACTGATCTACCGCTCGGGCCTGACCCTCGACGAGGCCAAGGCGGCCCTGTTCGAAGAAGAGCAGGCGTCCTCTCCCGAGGTGGCGGAACACATTCGCGCCATGCGCGAATTCCTTGGCGTGGCGTCGCGTGGCATCGTCCGCTGACCTGGCCAGCGGCCTGTCGGTCGCCATCGTCGCCGGCGAGGTGTCGGGCGACCTGCTGGCCAGCCGGCTGCTGTCCGGCCTCGTGCCGCAGCTGCCCGGCGCCCGTTTCCACGGCATCGGCGGCGAGCACATGGCCAGGCAGGGTTTTGTCTCCGACTGGCCGCTCGACAAGCTGACTGTGCGCGGCCTGTTCGAGATCATTCCCCGTTACCGCGAAATCAAGGGCATCCAGAACGCGCTGCGCGACCAGCTGCTGGCCGAGCGGCCCGCCGTCTTCATCGGCGCCGACTACCCGGGCTTCAACCTGGGACTGGAACAGCAGCTCAAGGAAGGCGGCATCCCCACCGTGCACTACATCGGGCCGCAGATCTGGGCCTGGCGCGGTGGCCGCATCAAGAAGATCATCAAGGCCGTCTCGCACATGCTGGTGATCTTCCCGTTCGAGGAAGAGATTTACCGCAAGGCGGGCGTGCCCGTCACCTACGTCGGCCATCCGCTGGCGGAAATGATCCCGCTGCAGCCCGACGAGGCGGCCGCGCGCCGCATCCTGGGCCTGCCCGAGGACGCGAACGTGGTGACCCTGATGCCGGGCAGCCGCATGGGCGAACTCAAATACAACACGGCGGCGTTCGTCGGCGCCTGCAAGCTGCTGCTGGCGCGCGACCGCTCCTTGCGCTTCGTCGCCCCCATGGCGGGCGAGAAGCAGCGCCAGTACTTTTTGCAGCTGATTGCGGAAGCCGGCTTGCAGGACGTCGAGATCCTGCTCACCGACGGCGGCTCGCACACGGCCATCTGCGCCGCCGATGCGGTGCTGGTGGCGTCCGGTACGGCGTCGCTGGAAGTGGCGCTGTACAAGAAGCCCATGGTCATCGCCTACAGGATGATGCGCGCCTCGTGGGAAATCATGCGCCACATGGGCTACCAGCCGTGGATAGGCTTGCCCAATATCCTCGCGCGCGACTACCTGGTGCCCGAGCTGCTGCAGAATGCGGCCAGCCCGCAGGCGCTGGCCGACGCCATGTGGCAGCAGCTGAGCGACGTACCGGGCCGTCTGCGCCTGGTGCAGCGCTTCACGGACATGCATCACAGCCTGTTGCGCGACAGCGCCCGGGAGAGTGCGAATGCGGTCATGCAGGTCATCGCCGCCAACCGCAAGTAAGCACCGTTTCAACTGCAGTTCCTGACAAAGATCCAACGTGAAAAATATCTATCCCGGCCTGTTTGACGACTTGCCATTCTCGCCCGACGACATCGTCTGCGGCGTCGACGAGGCAGGGCGCGGTCCGCTGGCCGGCCCCGTCTTCGCCGCCGCCGTGATCCTCGACCCGAACCAGCCCATCGACGGCTTGCGCGACTCGAAAAAACTCACGGAAGCCAAGCGCGACCTGCTGGCGCCGCAGATCAAGGCCAAGGCCCTGGCCTGGGCCATCGCCGAAGCGTCGGAAGAGGAAATCGACCGCCTGAACATCCTGCAGGCGTCCATGCTGGCCATGCGCCGCGCCGTCGAGGCGCTGGCCACCGTGCCGACCCTGGCCCTGATCGACGGCAACCGCTGCCCCGTGATGCCGGTGCGCGGCATGGCCATCATCGGCGGCGACGACAAGGTCGATGCGATTTCCGCCGCCTCCATCCTGGCCAAGACGGCGCGCGACGCCGCCCTCGTGCAGCTGCACGCGGCCTATCCCGAATACTGCTTTGACCAGCACAAGGGCTACGGCACCAAGCTGCACCTGGAGCGCCTGCACCTGCATGGCGCCTCGCCCGTGCACCGCCGCTCGTTCGCCCCCGTGCGCAACGTGATCGCCCTGTTCGGCGCGCAGGAGGTGGTGGCATGAAGACGATTACCTCGCGCGACAACGCGCAATACAAGGAGCTGCTGAAGCTGGCGGGCAGTTCGCAGGCGCGCCGCAAGTCGGGCCGCACCCTGCTCGACGGCGTGCACCTGTGCCTGTCGTACCTGCAGCTGCGCGGCATGCCGGAGCAGTGCATCGTCAGCGAAAGCGCCTTGCAGAACGCGGAAGTGATGGACATCGTGGGCCAGCTGGAAAGCCAGCGCGCGCACGTGCTGGGCTTGCCCGACGCGCTGTACCACGCCGTGAGCCAGGTGGAACACGGCGTGGGCGTGATGTTCCTCATCGAGACGCCGGAACGGGCCGTCACGGCGCCTGTCAGCGTGTCGGCCGTGCTGCTCGATAACCTGCAGGACCCGGGCAACGTGGGCTCCATCCTGCGCAGCGCGGCGGCGGCGGGCATCACGCAGGTGTACTGCAGCGCCGGCACGGCCTTCTGCTGGTCGCCGAAGGTGCTGCGCGCGGCCATGGGCGCGCACTTCGTGCTCGATATCTTTGAAAACGTCGATCTGGCGGCGCTGGTCGCCAGTGCCAAGGTGGCGACCCTGGCCACCAGCGGCTACGCCACCCAGCGCCTGTACGACGTCGACCTGCGCCAGCCCGTGGCCTGGCTGTTCGGCCATGAAGGGCAGGGCGTCGCCGACGACCTGCTGTCGATGGCGACGCACCAGGTGGTCATTCCCCATCTGGGCCAGGTCGAATCGCTGAACGTGGCCGCCTGCGCTGCCGTATGCTTTTTCGAGCAGGTGCGCCAGGGCCTAGCGTAGGCGCCAGGGCCGCAGATGCAAAAAACGGGGCCGCCAGGGCCCCGTTTTCGCATCCTGCGCCGGCGAATCAGTATTCGCGGCGGTTCGGCTTGATCTCCTGCAGGATCGTCGTGGAGATTTCCTCGATCGATTTGGTGGTGGAGGACAGCCAGCGGATGCCTTCGCGTTTCATCATCTTTTCCGCCTCGTTGACCTCGTAGCGGCAGTTTTCAATGGCCGCATACTTGCTGCCAGCCCGTCTTTCGTTGCGTATTTCCGACAAACGTTCGGGCGTAATGCTCAATCCGAAAATTTTATTCTTAAATTCCAGTAGGGCCGATGGCAGCTTCTCGCGCTCGAAATCGTCGGGAATCAGCGGGTAGTTGGCCGCCTTGATGCCATATTGCATCGCCAGATACAGGCTGGTCGGGGTCTTGCCAGAGCGGGAAACACCCACCAGAATGACATCGGCCGATGACAGGTTCTTGTGCGACTGCCCGTCGTCATGCGCCAGCGAATAGTTGATCGCCTCGATGCGGTTTTTGTACTCCTCGCTGTCGACGATATTGTGCGAGCGGCCGATGGTGTGAGTGGACATCACGCCCAGTTCCTGCTCCAGCGGGGCGACGAAGGTCTGGATCAGGTCCATGTGCATGCCGCTGGACTTGCGGATCACGGCCGACAAATCGCTTTTCACCAGGGTCGAGAAGATGATGGGCTTCTGGCCATCTGCGGCGAAGGCTTCATTGATCTTGCGCGCCGCCTCGTAGGCCTTGTCCATGGTGTCGATGAAGGGCAGGCGGATCTGGCGGAAACGCAGTTCGAACTGCGTCAGCACCGAGTGGCCGAAAGTCTCGGCGGTGATGCCGGTGCCGTCCGAAACAAAGAAAACGGTGCGGGCCGCGGAGGGCAGAGGGGGGCGTGGTTCTTGTGTCATGGGTCTTCGGATCAAGATTGTGCGTCGTCAATTTGCGCCGCACAAGGTAAAATGGCTGTAACGGTATGATTGTGCTGCACGACGCCAAGAATAACAAGAAGACTGTCTGTGCGCCTCGCGTAAAGATTTCTATCATCAGTAAGGGTGTCATTATGACCAACGCAGTATCGCAGGAGAAAGACAAGGACGCGGTGTACGTCGCCTCGTTCGAGCATTTGCGCATGACGGATGTCGAATCCGTCGGCGGCAAGAACGCCTCCCTGGGCGAAATGATCAGCCAGCTGGCGGAAGCCGGCGTGCGCGTGCCCGGTGGCTTTGCCACCACGGCGCAGGCTTTCCGCGACTTCCTGTCGTATAGCGCGAATGGCGGCCTGCCGCTGGCCGAACGCATCGCCCAGCGCCTGGAAGGCCTGGACATCGACGACGTGCGCGCGCTGGCGCAAGCCGGTGCCGAGATCCGTCAATGGATCGTCGAAACCCCGTTCCAGCCACGCCTGGCCGCCGAAATCGACCAGTTCTACGCCAAGCTGGTAGCCGACTCCGATACGGAAATGTCGTTTGCCGTGCGTTCCTCGGCGACGGCGGAAGACTTGCCGGACGCGTCTTTTGCTGGCCAGCAAGAAACCTTCCTGAACGTGGTCGGCATCGACAACGTGCTCGAAGCCATGAAACAGGTGTTCGCCTCGCTGTACAACGACCGCGCCATCTCCTACCGCGTGCACAAGGGCTTTACCCACGCGGAAGTGGCCCTGTCCGCCGGCGTGCAGCGCATGGTGCGTTCCGACCTGGGCGCCGCCGGCGTGATGTTCACCATCGACACGGAATCGGGCTTCAAGGACGTGGTCTTTGTCACCTCCAGCTATGGCCTGGGTGAGACCGTGGTGCAGGGCGCCGTCAATCCCGACGAATTCTACGTGCACAAGCCGATGCTGGAGAAGGGCAAGTCGCCTGTGATCCGCCGCAATATCGGCTCGAAGCTGCTGAAGATGGAATTCACGAACGAAGCCAAAGCCGGCCGTTCCGTGAAAACCGTCGACGTGCCCGTCGAAATGCGCAACCGCTACTCGCTGAACGACAGCGAAGTGGTGGAACTGGCAAAATACGCCGTCATCATCGAGAACCACTACGGCCGTCCGATGGACATCGAGTGGGGCAAGGATGGCCGCGACGGCAAGCTGTACATCCTGCAAGCGCGTCCCGAGACCGTCAAGTCGCAGCAGAAGGCGACCGACGTGCAGGAACGCTTCAAGCTGAAAAGCACGGGCACCGTGCTGACCTCCGGCCGCGCCATCGGCCAGAAGATCGGCGCCGGCCCCGTGCGCGTGATTCACGACCCGGCCGACATGGAGCGCGTGCAGCCAGGCGACGTGCTCGTTGCCGACATGACGGACCCGAACTGGGAACCGGTCATGAAGCGCGCGTCGGCCATCGTCACCAACCGTGGCGGCCGTACTTGCCACGCAGCAATTATTGCCCGTGAACTCGGCGTTCCTGCCGTCGTCGGCTGCGGCGACGCGACCGACGTGCTGAAGGATGGCACGTTTGTCACCGTGGTGTGTTCCGAAGGCGACGAAGGCAAGATCTATGATGGTTTGCTGGAAACGGAAGTGTCGGAAGTGTCGCGCGGCGAATTGCCGAAGCTCGATACCAAGATCATGCTCAACGTGGGCAATCCGCAGCTGGCGTTCGATTTCCAGTCCGTGCCGAACGCCGGCGTGGGCCTGGCGCGCCTGGAATTCATCATCAATAACAATATTGGTGTGCATCCGCGCGCGATCCTGGAATACCCGAACATCGATGCCGACCTGAAAAAGGCCGTGGAATCGGTGGCGCGCGGCCACGCTTCGCCAAAGGCTTTCTACATCGACAAGCTGGCCGAAGGCATCGCCACCATCGCCGCCGCGTTCTGGCCGAAAAAGGTCATCGTGCGCCTGTCCGACTTCAAGTCGAACGAGTACAAGAAGCTGATCGGCGGTTCGCGCTACGAGCCGGACGAGGAAAACCCGATGCTGGGCTTCCGCGGCGCGGCGCGCTACCTGTCGGCCGACTTCTCCGAAGCGTTCAACATGGAATGCGAAGCGATGAAGCGCGTGCGCAATGACATGGGCCTGACGAACGTGGAAATCATGGTGCCATTCGTGCGTACCCTGGGCCAGGCCGAGAAAGTCATCGACCTGCTGGCGAAAAACGGCTTGAAGCGGGGCGAAAACGACCTGCGCGTCATCATGATGTGCGAAGTGCCGTCGAATGCCATCCTGGCCGACCAGTTCCTCGACCATTTCGACGGCTTCTCGATCGGCTCGAACGACCTGACCCAGTTGACCCTGGGCCTGGACCGCGATTCCGGCATGGAATTGCTGGCCGCCGACTTCGACGAGCGCGATCCTGCCGTGAAAGCCCTGCTGGCCCTGGCCATCAAGGCTTGCCTGGCACGCGGCAAGTACATCGGCATCTGCGGCCAGGGTCCTTCCGACCATCCGGACTTCGCCGTCTGGCTGATGGAGCAGGGCATCGAATCGATGTCCCTGAATCCCGACTCGGTGATCGACACCTGGCAGAAGCTGGCTGCGCTGAAAGCGTAAGCGTCTTTCGCACTTCCTGAAAAAACCCGCTGCCGGTCCCTGGCAGCGGGTTTTTTTTATGCGCCGTCACCTGCATCAAGTCCACGGCGGATGGCGCACGCGCGTGAATGATGAGGTAGCGCAAGATCAGCTAAAATGATTCCACCAACACATTGACGGGAGTTCATATGGCAAGCAAGAAACCGACCAAAGCTGCAAAGATCGACATCGGCATTTCGGAAGCGGACCGCGCGAAGATCGCGGAAGGCCTGTCCGGCCTGCTGGCCGACAGCTACACTTTGTACCTGATGACCCACAATTTCCACTGGAACGTCAAGGGGCCGATGTTCAACACCCTACACCTGATGTTCATGACCCAGTACACGGAACAGTGGGGCGCGCTGGACCTGATCGCCGAGCGCATCCGCGCCCTCGGCTACCCGGCGCCGGGTACCTACAAGGAATTCGTCAAGCTGGCCTCGATCAAGGAAATCGACGGCGTGCCGCCGGCGCTGGAGATGGTCAGCCACCTGGTGGCGGCGCAGGAAGCGACGGCGCGCACGGCGCGCCGCCTGTTCCCGCTGCTGGAAAAGGCCAATGACCAGCCGACGGCCGACCTGATCACGCAGCGCCTGGACCTGCATGAAAAGACCGCGTGGATGCTGCGCAGCCTGCTGGAGGAATAAACGCCTGGCCCGGCGCTAATTCGCCCCTGGCCTATTGACGCCATCAGGAATTGCGTTAGACTGCTTGTATATAGGTGTGTGGCAAGAATAATATCAGGCAGTACTGCGCATCAAACCCCGTCGCTTATATAGGCTGCGGGGTTTTTTATTTTCGGATTTAAAAGATGGAGGCATCATGGCTGAATGGGTAGGCTGGTTTGTGGCCGCTGGCGCGGTATTGATCCTGGAATTGTTTACTGGTACGTTTTATCTGCTGATGATTGCCATCGGCATCAGTGCGGGCGGATTGGTGGCGCTGGCGGGCGGAAATGGCAGCTGGCAGGCCGTGACGGCCGCCATTGTCGGCGTAGCGGCTACCTTGTTATTGCGGCGCAGCCGCTTTGGCAAGGCGGCGCGGCGCGATGCGGCCCAGGATCCGAATGTGAATCTCGATATCGGCCAAAGCGTGGCCGTGGCGCATTGGGTCGATGGCGCGGCGCGCGTCATGTATCGCGGCGCCTTGTGGGATGTGGAATTGATACCCGGCAGCGATACGCAGGCCGGTCATTACACCATACGTGCCGTGCGTGGCAGCCGTTTGATTGTTGGATAACCTGGAGAGTAGATTATGGAAGTAAGCATCGGAAGCGTGTCGCTGATCTTGTTATTGCTGGCATTGGTATTTGTCTTCAAGACGGTCAATGTGGTGCCGCAGCAGCATGCCTGGGTGGTGGAGCGGCTGGGTAAATTCCACGCGGTCCTGGGGCCTGGCTTGAATATCGTCGTGCCTTTTGTTGACCGCATCGCTTACAAGCACGTGCTCAAGGAAATTCCCCTCGATGTACCGCCGCAGGTGTGCATTACGCGCGATAACACCCAATTGCAGGTGGATGGGATTCTGTATTTCCAGATCACCGATGCCATGCGCGCCTCATATGGCTCGTCGAATTACATTGCGGCCATTACGCAGCTGGCGCAGACCACTTTGCGTTCCGTCATCGGCAAGATGGAGCTCGACAAGACATTTGAAGAACGCGACCATATCAATACGGCCATCGTGAATGCCATCGATGAATCGGCCGCCAATTGGGGCGTCAAGGTATTACGCTATGAAATCAAGGATTTGACGCCGCCGAAGGAAATCCTGCATGCCATGCAGGCGCAAATCACGGCGGAACGCGAAAAGCGCGCCCTGATCGCCGCCTCGGAAGGGCGCAAGCAGGAGCAGATCAATATCGCCAGCGGCGAGCGTGAAGCCGCCATTGCCCGCTCGGAAGGCGAGAAGCAGGCCTCCATCAATCGCGCCGAAGGGCAGGCTACGGCCATCGTAGCCCTGGCGCAAGCCAGTGCCGAGGCCCTGCGCCAGGTAGGCGCCGCCATCCGCGAGCCGGGCGGCGAAGATGCGGTCAACCTGAAAGTTGCTGAGCAGTATGTGAATGCGTTTGCGCAACTGGCAAAAACGAATAATTCGATTATCGTGCCCGCCAACCTGGGCGACATGAGCGGTCTGATCGCGACGGCGATGCAGGTGGTCAAAAGCCAGAAGCCGAAAAGCGGCGTGGCGATTCCCTGAGTTTCCAGCCTGACTAGTCAATTAATAGTAAGTCCGCAGTAAGTTCGCCGCATCGCTGTCGATATGCCGCCCGCCTGAAATGGTGGGCGGTTTGCATTTGTACCCTGGCAATATCCGTGGACGGCAGGGTGTTTGAATGGATGAGTGGCTGGATACTCTTCATGCTATGCTGCAGCTACTCTCCGTATTATGTGCTGCGGTGCCGTGCTTATTACGGTTTTCGATTAAAGTGGAGGCCTGCGGGCATGCCGGGCAGGTATCGCACTTATATCCGTTTGCCTGCGCTGGCTTTTGCCGGCAAAGGAACGGTAATCGATGATAGTATTGCTCCCGGCTGTATTTTGAATTGTCATTTGCAATTACTATAAATTGCAATGAAACAAAAAGTGCTGCAAAATAAATGCCGTGCATGTCCCGTATCGCATTCACCTAAGCAGGGAGTATATGCAAACTATCCTGTCGCTGTGCCCGCTCCAGAATTGGGAGTGGGATCGTCTCATGGCCGTGGAACGTAGGTTTTTTGCTAAAAGAATTGTAAAAAACAATCAAATTTCAAGAAAAATCACCTGAGTCGCGTTACAATTGGATAGAATTTAACTGTTCAGTTATATTTTTCAACTCATACAAGGAAATATCATGGATCTGTCCAGCTTATCCCTGTCCGAACTGCGCACGCTGCAGGACGACATCAAGAAGCAGATGAAAAAACGCGAACAGGACGACCTGTCCAAGGCGCGCGAGCAAATCCTGGCGATTGCACAAAGCGTCGGCGTTTCGGTAAAAGACCTCGTTGGTACCGGTATCCGCGCTAAAACCGGCGCTGTTGCTGTACGTTATCGCAATCCCGATGATCCGACGCAGCAATGGACTGGCCGTGGCCGTCAACCGAAATGGGTCAAGGAGTGGACCGATTCGGGCAAGTCGCGTGATCTGCTGAAGGTGTAATCTACCCCTTCATTCGGATGCTTGTCCTGCGTGGTAGTGCAGGTGGTATACAAAGCAGCATGCAAGCATCCGGAACTTTCCATTTATTCGTCGTCGCCGGCCTGATTTCTTCCCGCTTATCTTCATGGTATTTTGAATAATACCAATTTCTTCTTCTGCCTTTTTTTGTATCATCCTCCCGTTACGCCCCATTACATTGTTTTTTATTTTCCGCCTGCCAGTCGTAATTGGTAAAAGAAAACCCGGCATATAGCCGGGCCTGTTGTCGCGAAATGCCTTGCCGTATCAACGGCGGTGCGTCTTCATTGCCGCCTGTACTTCGCGCGCGCCATCGCGATCGCGTTCGGCGGCCCGCTTGTCGTGCTGCTTCTTGCCTTTTGCCAGGCCGATCTCGCATTTCACGCGGCCGCCCTTGAAATGCAGGTTGAGCGGGACCAGGGTATAGCCGGAACGTTCCACCTTGCCGATCAGTTTGTCGATTTCCGCGCGGTGCAGCAGCAGCTTGCGCGTGCGCACGGCTTCCGGGTGGATATGCGTGGAGGCGGTCGGCAAGGCGCTGATGTGCGCGCCGAACAGGAATAGCTCGTCGCCGCGGACGACGACGTAGGCTTCCTTGATTTGCACGCGGGCGTCACGGATGGCTTTGACTTCCCAGCCTTCCAGGGCGATACCCGCTTCGTAGCGATCCTCGATAAAGTAGTCGTGGAATGCTTTTCTGTTGTCTGCTATGGTCATGAGATGGTAAATGTGCGCGGGTCGGTTAAACTACTGTCTCGCGCAAGCGCGATAAAATCAAATGTATCCAACATCATAGCAAATGGTTCTTCAATGGCAGTAGTACATAAATCAGTTTTTCTCGGCTACAGCGCCGAACAAATGTTCGCGCTGGTGGCGGCGGTGGAGGATTATCCCAAATTCCTGCCCTGGTGCGGTGCGGTCGAGATACGCGAGCGGGGCGAGAACACGGTCGTCGCCAGTGTGGGCATACAGTACCACGGCGTGCGCCAAAGCTTCACCACCTCCAACGAGAACACGCCTTTCAGCGCCATCAAGATGAAGCTGGTGGACGGTCCTTTCAAGACCCTCGATGGCGTGTGGACTTTCAAGGCCCTGCGCGAGGATGCCTGCAAGATCGAACTGGACCTGCATTACGAGTTTTCCAGCCGCGTGCTGGAGCAGATCATCGGCCCCGTCTTCGGCATGATCGCCAACAGCATGGTCGATTCCTTTTGCAAGCGCGCGGAGACCGTGTATGGCTGACGCCGGCATCCAGGTGCAGGTCTGCCACGCCTTGCCCGACAGCAGCTTCCTGCGTGCCTTGACGGTGCCTGCGGGCACGACTATCCAGCAGGCGCTCGAGCAGAGCGGCTTGCTGCAGGAAATGCCCGGCATCGACCTGGCCGTGAATCTGGTCGGCATCTATGGCAAGCGCAAACCGCTCGACACGGTCTTGCGCGCGCATGACCGCATCGAGGTGTACCGCCCCCTGCAGGCGGACCCGAAAGAGGCGCGCCGCCGCCGCGCGGGCAACAAGCCCGCCAAGGCCTAGGCGGAGCAGGGCGGCAACGCCCCGCCCGCCGCTCCTGGCCTGATTTTTTTGCTATTTCCAAATATCTTTTCTATGCTGCAAGGACGGAGGGCGCTTTTTTCTGTATAATCTGCTTTTGCGCCAATAGGAAATGCTATGCGTCTACTTCAAAAAGCACTCACATTCGATGACGTGCTGCTCGTCCCAGCCTACTCCAACGTTCTGCCCGCCGATACGTCCCTCAAGACTCGCCTGACCCGCAACATCACCCTGAATATTCCCTTGCTGTCCGCAGCCATGGACACGGTGACGGAAGCCCGCCTGGCGATCGCGATGGCCCAGGAAGGCGGCATCGGCATCATCCACAAGAATTTGAATCCGAAGGACCAGGCACGTGAAGTGGCCCGTGTAAAACGTTTCGAAGCTGGCGTGCTGCGCGATCCGATCACGATTCCGCCGGACATGAAAATCCGCGACGTGATCGCGCTGACGGAACAATACGGCATCAGCGGTTTCCCTGTCGTCAAGGGCAAGGAAGTGGTCGGCATCATCACCAACCGCGACTTGCGTTTTGAGCAGGAACTCGACGCGGAAGCCTCCGCCAAGATGACCCCGCGCGAAAAACTCGTCGTCGTCAAAGAAGACGCCGATACGGCCGAAGCCAAGCGCCTGATGAACAAGCACCGTCTCGAGCGCGTGCTGGTCGTCAATGACGCTTTCGAACTGCGCGGCTTGATCACCGTCAAGGATATCCAGAAATCGACTTCCCACCCGTTCGCATCGAAAGATAGCCAGGGCAAGCTGCTGGTCGGCGCTGCCGTCGGTGTAGGCGCCAAGGATGAAGAGCGTATCGACCTGCTGGTCGCTGCCGGTGTCGACGTGCTGGTGGTCGACACGGCCCACGGCCACTCCCAGGGCATCCTGGACCGCGTGAAGTGGATCAAGACCAAGTATCCGCAAGTGGAAGTGATTGGCGGCAATATCGCCACCGCCGCTGCCGCCAAGGCGCTGGTGGAATACGGCGCCGATGCCGTCAAGGTCGGCATCGGCCCTGGCTCCATCTGCACCACGCGTATCGTCGCCGGTGTGGGCGTGCCGCAAATCACGGCCATCTCGAACGTGGCCGAAGCGCTGGAAGGCACGGGCGTGCCATGTATCGCCGACGGCGGTATCCGCTTCTCCGGCGATATCTCGAAAGCGCTGGCCGCTGGCGCCTCGACCGTCATGATGGGTTCCATGTTTGCCGGTACGGAAGAAGCACCGGGCGAAGTGATCCTGTACCAGGGCCGCAGCTACAAATCGTACCGCGGCATGGGTTCGCTGGGCGCGATGTCCGATGGTTCGGCTGACCGCTATTTCCAGGACGCCACCATGAAAGCCGACAAGTTCGTGCCGGAAGGTATCGAAGGCCGCGTCGCCTACAAGGGCAGCGTGCTGGCGATCATCTTCCAGCTGGTGGGCGGCGTGCGTCAATCGATGGGTTACTGCGGTTGCGCCACCATCGACGAACTGCGCGAAAAGGCGGAATTCGTGGAAATCACCTCGGCCGGCATGCGCGAGTCGCATGTCCATGATGTGCAGATCACGAAAGAAGCCCCTAACTACCGTTCAGAGTAATTAGCGACAGACCAGACCGGCGCCTAGTGCGCCGGTTTTGTAATGACCTCAGATAAAGTCCCCATCATGCATTCTAAAATCCTCATTCTCGATTTCGGTTCCCAAGTCACCCAGTTGATCGCCCGCCGCGTGCGCGATTCCGGCGTGTTTTCCGAAGTCTTCCCGTATGACGTCAGCGACGAATTCGTGCGCAACTATGGCGCGGCCGGCGTGATCCTGTCGGGCAGCCACAATTCCACGTTGGATGGCGACTCGCCGCGCGCGCCGCAGGCCGTGTTCGAGCTGGGCGTGCCCGTGCTGGGCATCTGCTACGGCATGCAAACCATGGCGGCCCAGCTGGGCGGCAAGGTGGAAAACGGCCTGGTACGCGAATTCGGTTACGCCGAAGTGCGCGCCCGCAGCCACACCAAGTTGCTCAACGGCATCGCCGACTTCGTCACGGACGAAGGCCACGGCATGCTGAAAGTATGGATGAGCCATGGCGACAAGGTGCTGGAAATGCCACCAGGCTTCAAGCTGATGGGCAACACCCCGAGCTGCCCGATCGCCGCCATGGCCGACGAAGAGCGTCAGTTCTACGGCGTGCAATTCCACCCGGAAGTGACGCACACGGTGCAGGGCAAGGCCATCATCGGCCGTTTCGTGCATGAAATCTGCGGCTGCAAGTCGGACTGGAACATGCCCGACTACATCAGCGAAGCGGTGGAAAAAATCCGTGCGCAAGTGGGCACGGACGAAGTCATCCTGGGCCTGTCCGGCGGCGTCGATTCGTCCGTGGCCGCTGCCCTGATCCACCGCGCCATCGGCGACCAGCTGACCTGCGTCTTCGTCGACCACGGCCTGCTGCGCCTGGACGAAGGCAAGATGGTGATGGACATGTTCGCCAAGAACCTGGGCGTGAAAGTCATCCGCATCGACGCGGAAGACCAGTTCATGGGGCACCTGGCCGGCGTTGCCGACCCGGAGCAAAAGCGCAAGATCATCGGCCGCGAATTCGTCGAAGTCTTCCAGGTCGAGTCGGGCAAGCTGGTGAACGCCAAGTGGCTGGCGCAAGGCACGATTTACCCGGACGTGATCGAATCGGCCGGTAAAGGCAAGAAGGGCCAGACCATCAAGAGCCACCACAACGTGGGCGGCTTGCCGGACACCATGAAGCTCAAATTGCTGGAGCCGCTGCGCGAACTGTTCAAGGACGAAGTGCGCAAGCTGGGCGTGGCCCTGGGTTTGCCGCATGACATGGTTTACCGTCACCCATTCCCGGGCCCGGGCCTGGGCGTGCGCATCCTCGGCGAAGTCAAGAAGGAATTTGCCGACCTGCTGCGCCGCGCCGACGCCATCTTCATCGAAGAGCTGCGCAACACGCCGTACGAATTCGTTGCCGGCCAGGCCGTCGACCCGGACGCTCTGCCAGCGAACTGGTACGAGGCGACCAGCCAGGCCTTCGCCGTCTTCCTGCCCGTCAAGTCGGTGGGCGTGATGGGCGATGGCCGCACCTACGAATACGTGGTAGCCCTGCGCGCCGTGCAGACGCAGGACTTCATGACAGCCCACTGGGCGCACCTGCCGCACAGCCTGCTGGGCAAGGTCTCCAACCGCATCATCAACGAAGTGCGCGGCATCAACCGTGTCGTCTACGACATCTCGGGCAAGCCGCCGGCGACCATCGAGTGGGAGTGAAATCAGGTCCTTCGGGGGCTATCGCCGACTATCGAAAAGACGATGTAACGTAT
Organism: Janthinobacterium sp. GW821-FHT03C08; assembly: GCF_059420905.1. NCBI lineage: Bacteria > Pseudomonadati > Pseudomonadota > Betaproteobacteria > Burkholderiales > Oxalobacteraceae > Janthinobacterium > Janthinobacterium sp. GW821-FHT03C08. Next base: position 117,392 of record NZ_JBWKUP010000006.1, read on the forward strand.
TGATTTTAAAGAAAATACGTCACGGGAGCTATCGATAGCTATCGCCGGCCAGCGGAACAGGTTGGCGGTAGAAGTGGCGGTAAGAACCGGAGGTCGGATTAAGACCTTCCCGTTTACTATCCAGACCAAACCGGTCTTTGACGGTAAATGTCTCCTCGGGAAAGCTTGTTTTATGCGGCTTTCCCGGCATCAGCAGGTCTCCTGACCCCTGACGGTAAAACGCCGTCACGAACAGGAGGAAAACCTCGATGCTTACCGACACCGCACTGCGCAACCTCAAGCCTAAGTCCAAGATATATAAGGCTTCTGACCGAGATGGCATGTACGTGACGGTATCGACTACCGGTACCGTCACCTTCCGCTACGACTACCGTCTCAACGGGCGCCGAGAGACGCTGACCATCGGCCGCTACGGGCCCGCCGGCATTTCGCTGGCACTCGCCCGCGAGAAGCTGATCGACGCCAAGAAGGCCGTGGCTCAGGGCAAGTCCCCTGCGTTGGAGAAGCAGCGCGAGAAGCGCCGCCTGACCGCCGCCAAGACCTTCGGCGAAATGACCGAAAAGTGGTTGGCGGGTGCTCGCATGGCCGACAGCACCAAGGCGATGCGCAAGAGCATCGTCGATCGGGACATCCTGCCGGCGTTCGAGAACCGCCAGCTCAACGAAATCACCGCCGACGACCTGCGCGCCTTGTGCAACAAGGTGAAGGCGCGCGGCGCGCCAGCCACAGCGGTACATGTTCGCGACATCGTGAAGCAGGTTTATGCCTTCGCCATCCTGCACGGCGAGAAGCTGGACAACCCGGCCGAGGACGTGGGCGCAGCGTCGATCGCCACCTTTGTGCCGAAGGATCGCGCTCTGTCGCCGCTGGAAATCCGATTGATGGCACGGCAAATGGAATCGGTGGCTACCTATCCGACCATCCGGCTGGCACTCCGCATGATCTTGCTGACGCTGGTGCGCAAGAGCGAACTGATCCAGGCCACCTGGGATGAGGTCGATTTCGAGAACGCAACCTGGACCATCCCGAAGCAGCGCATGAAGGGGCGCAACCCGCACGTAGTCTACCTGTCACGTCAGGCGCTCGATATCTTCGTGGCGTTGCACACCTGCGCGGCCGGTTCCAAGTTCGTGCTGCCGTCGCGCTACGACGCCGACCGCTGCATGTCAAACGCAACCTTGAACCGCGTCACGCAGATCGTGGCCGAGCGCGCCAAGGCCGCCGGCCTGCCGCTGGAGCCGTTCACCGTCCACGACCTGCGCCGTACCGGCTCGACGCTGTTGAACGAAATCGGCTTCAACCGCGACTGGATCGAGAAGTGCCTCGCACACGAGGACGGACGTTCCTCGCGCTCGATCTACAACAAGGCCGAGTACGCCGAGCAGCGGCGCCACATGCTGCAGGAGTGGGCCAACATGGTCGATGCCTGGATCGACGGGCAGACCTACGTCCCGAAGCTGATGCCGGAGAACGTAGTAGTGCCGACGTTGAGCGCAACAGCCTGATATGGCGGCTTGGTTGTCACTTGACAACTAGGCCAATCATCCCCATACTGGAGATCACTGATGGCTCGTTCCGCCCATCCGAAGAAAGACGTTGAGGAAGCTCTCAGGCACGCCGAAGGGCAGGGCTGGCGCGTCGAAGTCGGCGGCAGCCACGCCTGGGGGCGGATTTATTGCCCGTACAACGATGAGGAATGCCGCTGCGGCGAGTTCTGCATCACGTCGGTATGGAGCACGCCAAAGAACCCCGGCAACCATGCTCGCGCCTTGCGGCGTGTCGTGGATAACTACACGACGCATCGCAAGCGGCGTGAGGCTGATGACGATGCCAAGGAGTAGCGCGATGGAATACACCTTCACCTTGAAGTACCAGCTTGCCGACGACGACCGCGACCCGGATGCGTTGGTCGAGCGACTGGGAGAAGCTGGCTGCGACGATGCCCTGGTTGGCATCGGGCAGCCGGGGCGGCTGGCGCTGGAGTTCACCCGCGAGGCGGCCAATGCGGATGAGGCTGTGCGCAGCGCACTAGCCGACGTGCGCCGCGCCGCGCCGTCGGCCAGGCTCATCGAGGTAACGCCGGATTTGGTAGGTCTGACCGACGTGGCTGACATTGTGGGCGTGTCGCGGCAGAACATGCGTAAGCTGATGCTGGCCCATCCAGGCAGCTTCCCGGCGCCGGTCCATGAAGGCAGTGCGTCGATCTGGCACCTGGCAGACGTGTTGGTCTGGCTACAGGCCAAGGGCAGCTATACGCTGGCCAAGGATATTCTTGACGTGGCACGGGTGGCCTTGCAGGTCAACCTGGCGAAGGAAGGCCGGCGATTGCAACGCTCGGTTTCCAAAGATCTCCAATCTCTGTTTGGCTAGGAGCCGCAGCTTGGCGCAGATTCTCGGTGTCTATTACCGTCGACGTGTGAGCCAATTCGGCTATTTCCATAAAAATACTTGCCCATTCATGCAGGGAGAACCGTAATTGCCTTTCAGAAATATTCCAACGGACGAAATGCGCAACATTGTCCGACACCAAATTGAGACGCTAGAGCGTTGGTTGCGCCGCTTGATCGACGACGTTGTTCGGGACCATTACGGTGGCACGCTTCTGAACTTGCCGATGAAAAAGGAAGCCTTGAATAAGGCTCTGCTTCGTCGAGAGACGGAACCAAGCCGATATCCTCGGGAGGTAGACGCTCTTTTGTTTGACGACCTTATCGCTATCATTTGCAACCGGCAACAGTACGTGCACTTCCAAGACGCGCTGAGCGGTGCTTTTCAGAACGGCGAAAATGAGGCGCGGACCTATCTCAAGCGCATAGTCGATCCGCGAAATCCTCTCTCGCATGCTAACGAGATTACTAGTCATCAAGCGCTGCAGGCGATGTGCTATTCGACCGACATCCTGGAATCACTTAAGGCTTACTACAAGAAAATCAACATGGCTCAGACTTATAACGCGCCGTCTTTTATTCGAATTTGGGATGATCGCGGTAATGTCGGCGAGGCTATCCAACTCCCAACGGATGGCGCCGTACGCCACCTTGACTTCAAGGAAACGCAGCTTCGCCCTGGTGACGTTCTGCTGCTGGAGGTCCAGCCAGATGAGAGTTTCCCCGAGGACTCATACAACATTCGTTGGGTGGTGAATAATATAAGTCCCCCACAATACGGGAAGGGGCGAAAGTTCTCGGTAGTGCTCGAAAACCGACATGTATCCGCAAACGGCTTTATGGTCAGTGTGGAGATGATCTCGAATAAAGACTGGCATCGATACGGTAATGCAGACGATCGAATCGGTCTTCGCTATTCGATATTGCCACCTGTCTAGCCACCCGTCTAAAAAGCGGAGTAGCGCAACTGGGATGTACGGTACTGGAACCAGGCCTCATATTAATTCGGGTCCGCTAGCACTGGGCGAGTTTTTCGTAGACGGACATCCGGCTTTGAGGTGCTGACGCGAGGGGCTTGCTTGCGCGCTTCGATCCACGCTTCCACCTCGGCCAGATCCCACACAACGCATCGAGGTGTCAGATTGAAGCGACGCGGAAACTCACCACGGCGCTCCATCTCGTAGATCGTCGTTTCGGCTAAAGGGACAATCTGCCGCAACTCTTGGCGGCGGATGGTGCGACGAAATGGCAGAACGCCATGTTTGGTGAATTGAGGGAGGTCGCCATAGGCGTTCGAGCCGGGTAGGGGAAGAGACGCAGGCTGCGGGCGAGTTTCGGCGCTGTTGTCGCGTCGGATTTTCTCTAACGGGTTATTCTGCATGTCGAACTCCGTGTCATTTGGCGACGCAAGGTTCGCCACCAAGATATGGTGGCTTTCATTGACTATCGCGGAAACTCACAGGAGCGTAGCGAGGCGTACTGAAGACAAATAGCAGTAAAAAAGGGAGCGAGGATGGCGACGATAACGGTTTCTCCGGTTCATTTCGAGGACTACGGTGGTACCCAGTTCGAGCGCCTTGTTTTTGCGTACCACGTGCGTGCTGGCTGGCGAGACCTGATTTGGCACGGCCAATCAGGAGGTGACCAAGGACGGGATATCTCGGGTATTGAGCCATTTGATGACCAGCCGGCTCGCAAGACGATCATCCAGTGCGCGAACCGAGACACGCTGACACTGGCAAAAGCCAAGGGCGACATGAGCAAGGCGGTCAAGGCTACAGGCGGGACCCCTGATGTCTTTAAGTTCGTGTCTCGTGGTGCCGTCTCGGATGCAGGTCGAACACGGATCGAGCAAGCCGCAGCTTCCCTCGGCGTCGCACATGTGACGATATGGTCGGGCGTGGAGTTCGAAGAAAACTTGCGGCTTCGCGCTGAGTATCTGCTGCACCGCTTCGTCCAGGGCGTCGAGTTTCCTGACGCTGAGGCTGATATTCGAAAATTCGCGGATGACTTTCCCGACCTTTCGGACGCCGATGCGCTGCAACTGATGGCGGCCGTGTTTGACCGACCGGCATTTCGCACGCCATTTCAGCAGGAAAGCTCGCTACCTGCTTTTCAGCAGGCAATCGAAGACACCATTGGCGCACTCAACACCGGCGTCTGGCGAACGCGCGAGGGCGACGAGATCAGGCGCATACCTTCGATCCATCATCTTCAAGATCAACGTACCCAAGCAGTGCTGGCAACGGTGGTTCGCCAGGTCGACCAACTGCGGCGTATCTTCGTAACCCGCCTCAAGGAAGGGACGATCAGACACTGCGAATGCGGTCAGCGGGATTGCCCCACGTACATGCTCACGCATCACGTCGCTGACGAACTGGACGAGGCTAGGCGGAAAATCCTCGCGACGTTTCGATCAGTGTATGCGTCCTTCAGTGTGAACCTCGGTTAGGTGATGAAAACAATGGAATCCACAACGAGCACGCTGCACCCGGAAGCTCAAGAAAATTCGTCAGGTATGCGAGCGTGATGATGGCACTGACCCCCGATCAAATTCACTACCTCAACCAATACGCGCCAGGCGAAGCTGTGGCACACGCATTGTCCGAGCTGTTGGTCAATGACCATGATTTACTCGGCATCGATGCTAACGAACGGTCCATCACCTTTCGCTTTGCGATGTATCTCCAGCTACGTTTCCCTGGATTGACCGTAGATTGCGAATACAACCGGGATGGCACAGAACCTAAACGGCTCGGACATTTAGAGCTTTACCCAGACAGCGAAGACGATGAGGCGAAGACAGTATTTCCAGATGTGATCGTGCATCGGAGGGGGACACGACAGAATCATCTGGTCTTGGAATTCAAGAAATCAACGAGTCGCGTCGATAGGCAGATCGATCTTCGGAAACTTCGGGGTTATAAGCAGCAGCTTGGCTACGAGCACGCTCTGTTTGTAGAGGTTGGCACCGAGGGGCAATCGATTATCACTGCGCTTGAATGGGCCTGAGAGACGATAGAAAGATAATTCCATGACACGTATTCCATCATTCAGCTCTCAGCACCTTGAGGCCGCCTGCCGCGTTCTTGCCGATACTGAACGTGGCTTGAGTGGGACGCAGATCGAGCGACTGCTGCAAGAAATCGAGGTTGCCGATACATCGCCTGGTATGACCAAATGGAAGCGACTGTTCAATGCGCTCGCAGGTGCGCAGAACCAGCATCAGGTCGGCAACCATCTCATCATGTTCATCAACCGTGCGATGAATCCGGTGAGTTACGCCCGCGAGCCGGCGGTGTTCGCTTGGCGGCGAGACGAACTCAATGTTGTCCTGGCCTTTTCCGGCTTCTATGTCCGTGAGGATGGCAAGGTCGCGAACGCCGACAAGGCAACAACACTCGGTGCGGCACGCGCCCGCGCCGGGAGGCTTAAGGCCGCGCTGGAAAGCCGCGCCGTGCATGCGGAAGTTTTGAGCTATTGCCGCGCCGAACTAATGGACGAGAACTATTTTCATGCCGTATTCGAGGCGACGAAGGGCGTTGCGGAGCGGATTCGCCAATTATCGGGATTGAGCGGTGATGGCGCCGATCTAGTGAATAAGGCATTTGCGGGACAACAACCCGTTCTGGCCTTAGGACCACTCACCACCGACTCAGAAAAGAGCGAGCAGAAAGGTTTTGCGAACCTACTGATTGGCCTATTCGGCGCCGTGCGCAATCCGCTAGCGCATGCGCCAAAGACGAATTGGCCTATGTCCGAACAGGACGCACTGGACATCCTTACGTTGGTTTCGCTGATTCATCGCAAGCTGGACGGCACGCAAAAAACAACGATCACCGCACCGTAGGGGAACTGCATGAGCTACACGGACTGGCGCGTCTATCAGGAGGCCACCGCAGAAGTATTTCGACGTCTTGGATGCAACGCCCAAGTTGACTTTCGCGTCACTGGTGCTCGGGCAACACACGACATCGACGTCTATGCGACTTTTCTTCGGTCGGGCATCCTCTGCACTTGGGTGATTGAATGCAAACTGTGGAAAACACGCGTTCCCAAGGAGAAGGTACTTGCACTCAAGAGCCTCATTGATGACCTTGGTGCCGATCGCGGAATCATAGTCAGCGAGGCCGGCTTTCAGCCAGGCGCACAGGATGCAGCACGAGGGACGAACATCACTCTGGTAACGTCTTTGGATGATTTCGCCAAAACGGCGCTGGCAGCAACGTCAGAAGTCCCGCTTACGCTGAACAGCGGTGGTGACGGAGAGCCAATTTACCAGTTTCCCAATCGCGCTGAACCACATGATGTGCTCTTGCATGACAACTTCATCATCACTGGAAATTGGGCCGGATGCAGCATCTCCATCATCAATCCAATATCCAAAGCAATCGTACGCACCATCGACCTAGACAAATACGAGGCGATTTCTTCGCAAGATGGTGCGAGAGAGATTCGGAGCCATCCTCCTGGCAGCTTGGTCATCGCAGACGGTCGTTTGTTTGTCGGCCAAGTTTTTTCGGAAGTTGTGCTCGTTATCGATTTAGCTACGCACGCTATCGTCAAAAGGATAACTTTACCAGGCGGGGGGGATGGGCAGCTCGCAGTGTCGCAGGACGAAAAAGAAATCTATTTTGCGAGCAATCGAGTCAGCCAGTTCTACATCATCGACAGCGCCACCTATGCTGTTACGACAGTAGCTTATCCCGAAGGAGGTCGAGGTTGCATGTCATTGCTGCGACATCCGACGCTGCCGCTACTTTACATTGGCATTCAACGCGGCGGCCGCATCGACGGGCAGAGTTACCCGCATGCCAACTGTTATTTGGCCATCTACGATCTCAGTCGTCAAACTTACATCGCGGAAGCTCAGCTCGCCGAGGTCAAAAACGGACGAGCAGATGACGCTACCCCGGCATGCCTCACATATGATGATCGTCACAACCGGATCTATGTCGGTATGTTCCAGTCCGAGCGCGGTATCTGCGTGACCGAGCCGGCATCTGGAGCGCTGATTCAAGACATTCGCTTTGCCTCAAATGACAGGAACGGCGCGTTTGCATGGGCGGACCCACTATCGCAAGCGGTCAGTGGCGATTTGCTGCTATCGGTCAACCGAAACAATCGTGAGCTAGTAGCGTTGGATCGTGCCTCGCTTCAAATGAAGAAGAGCCTATTCGTTGGTGAAGCGCCTAACGGCCCGAGGGCGGTTTTGGTTTGGGGAGATCACGCCGTGGTCAGCTATCCAGGTCGAAATGGATTGCTCTTCATTCCACTTGAAGCACTGAGATAAATAATATTTATTTCTGGCTGTAGCCTGGTCGCGTTTAGCTTTGAAAATGCGCCCGTAATTCTTCTTCGATCTTCTTTCGTTCCGCTCGCAGGTCAGAATCTTCAGGCAGCGCAATTCCCAAATCCTGAATCTGCTTGAGTTTGCTCCATGCTTCGTAGTCGTGGAACGGGTTGAGGCCCATCACGTTGCCAAGGCTTTGGTCAGCGTGACCTATTGATGTCGATATGTTGGCGAAGGTGGAAATAGCGCGGCCAAGATCCCAGCTATTCACGAACAAGAGAAGAGCCGACAGCGCCAACACACAGGTTGCAATATCTCCATACTTGCTCCGGTTGGCATCTTTGATCGGGGCATAATTCTCGGAAATAAACCGTGCGAGCACGAGACTTTGCTCGTACTTCGGCTGAAGAACCGTAGGGTCAAAAACGATCTCGCCCTGATAGCGTTTCATCAAGGACTCCATACGGTCAACCACATGATGTGTCCAAAGGCGCTTTTCGCGAAGAATATCCAGAGTTGGCTTGTAACGCTCGCCCAGGATGCGTGCGGACTCTATCGACCAATCGAAACCCGGCATGGCCGCAATTTCACGGGTAAGAGGTATTCCCTGAGGTAGTTGGCCAAGCGAGGGGCTGGCTATGCGCCAAAGTGTGTCAAGCCATCTAGGGACTTGTGGGTCAAGAGTTACTTGAAAAGATGTCTTGATCTTTTCCTCGAAAAACCACTCGCGCATGTCGCGGATCGCCTTTTGGCTAAAGGCCCCTATCTGGATTCCGCTGCAAACGAGTTCGCGTACCGCCTTCGTCAAATTTGAGTTAGCGATCCCAAATTGGACTAGGTTCTCGGGTGTGAAGTTTGTCGCGTCGTTCGATGCATAGTCACATTGAGGGCGATGACCGGGGGATACAAAGCGAAAGCACGCCTGTCGTATTGCTTTTTTCGTAGTTCGTGAGATGGCCTCTTTGACGATATCCCCACCGGTCACAAAGCAGCATGGGCATTCGAGGTCAGAGCGCAGAAATTCTCGCCATGAATCCGGTATCTGATCGGCTATAGAGTCCTGTAGCCCATTTCTTTGAGATAAGGCGCGAAGAACTTGCTCAACATCAAGTTCCTTTGCTTCAGAGATCAAATACGCAGTTAAAGGCATTGGGCCATCCGTAATTAGTCGATGCGGCCGATGAAAATCGGTTTTCTGTTCATCCTATAAGTTCGGATGGCTTACGGACCAATTTTAACAAAGCGAGTATCCCCATAGCCTGTTTTTCGGCTAGTTGGTGGTGCCTGGCAAACAAATCATACCGATAGGCGTTGACGAATTTGTGCGTCGCCCGTCGGGCCGGGCCGCGCTGTCGTGCTTCGCATCGAGCCTCGCTGCGCGAGTCTCGCCCCCTTCGGGCGTTCATCGCTGACGCCTACGGCCCGGCTTCCAGCTTCGGGCCTGCGCGCTTCGCTTGCGTGCGGTCGGCACAAAGGGATGGCCGTTGCCTGTCCAGCCGTCTTCTCTGACCCCATCACCTTACTCGCGACTGTAGCCCGCGTCCGTGTGCCGTCAAGGCGCGCAGGGCCGTGTCCTCGGCTGCGCCTGCGGGCCGCACCAACCCTGCGCTTGTCTCCTTGACGGCCCCCGTCCACGGGCTCCTTTCCGTCGCGGGCGATGAACTCAGGAAAGACGGTGGCAACGAGGCCAACCGGGTTCTTCGTGCCGACCGCACCGAACAGCCGAAAGGCTGGGCTCCGAATCTTGGAATCCGGTGTGCGGTTTGAACAGCCAACCCTTCTTTATCAGGAGAAAGATCATGCAACTCGCATCCCGTTTCGCTTCCCACTCCCCGACGCTGCGCAGCGACTACCCGCTGTCCGACGACCAAATCCGCCGCGTCGCCCCGTCCATCTTCGCGGATGCACCACACGAAAGCCGCTCCGAACGGTACGCCTACATCCCCACCGCCGCCGTGCTGGCGGAACTGCGCAAGGAAGGATTTGAACCCTTCATGGCAGCGCAAACCCGCGTGCGACACGACGATCGCCGCGACTACACCAAACACATGCTGCGCTTGCGCCATGCCAGCCAGATCAACGGCGCGGAAGCCAATGAAATAGTGCTGCTGAACTCCCATGACGGCACGAGCAGCTATCAGATGCTGGCCGGGATGTTCCGGTTTGTATGCAGCAATGGCCTTGTCTGCGGCGACACCGTGGCGGACGTGCGCGTGCCGCACAAAGGCAACGTAGCCGAACACGTCATTGCAGGCGCTTACGAAGTCTTGAGCGGCTTCGACCGGGTGAAGGAATCCCGCGATGCCATGCACGCCATCACCTTGAACGATGGCGAATCCGAAGTGTTCGCCCGTGCCGCGCTGGCCCTCAAGTACGACGACCCCGACAAGCCCGCGCCCATCACGGAATCGCAAATCCTGATGCCGCGCCGCTTCGACGACCGCCGCCCGGACTTGTGGAGCGTGTTCAACCGCACGCAAGAAAACCTGACCCAAGGCGGCCTGCGCGGGCGCAGCACCAACGGACGCCGCCAGCAGACCCGTCCGGTGCAGGGCATCGACCAAAACATCCGACTGAACCGTGCGCTTTGGCTGCTGGCTGATGGCATGCGCCAGTTGAAAGCCTGAATCCCCACGCGGCAGGGGCAGGCAGCAGCCCTTGCCGCTTCTTTCGTTGTTGCATCCCTAATCCCAAGGAGTTTTCACCATGAACGCCGTTACCCATACCGAAGCCCGCGCCATCGAAACCGCCGCCCCTCTGGAAGTGGCCGACCCGGCCAAGAACCTGATTCTGGTTCCGCTCTCACAGTTGCTTGCGCGCCGTTCCAAGCGCAATGCGCGCAAGTCACCGCGCCTGTCCATTCCCGAACTTGCCGCGAGCATCTCCCGCATCGGCCTGCTGCAAAACCTCGTTGTCATCCTCGCCGCCGATGGCGAGCAATACGAAGTGGTGGCGGGCGACCGCCGACTGACCGCCTTGAAGCTGCTGGCGAAGAAGAAGGGCATCGCCATGGGCTACGAAGTGCCGTGCCTGCTGGTGCCCGATTCTTCGGCGCGTACCGTGAGCTTGGCCGAGAACGTGCTGCGCGAGGCCATGCACCCCGCCGATCAGTTCGAGGCGTTTGCCGCGCTGGTGACCGAAGGCCGCCCGGTGGAAGACATTGCCGCCGACTTCGGCGTGTCCCCGCTGGTGGTGCAGCGCCGCTTGAAGCTGGCCAACGTCTCGCCGCGCCTGATGGCCGACTATCGGGCCGGTGGCGTGACGCTGGAACAGTTGATGGCCCTGACCATCACCGACGACCAAGCCGCGCAGGAAGCCGCGTTCTACGGTGCGCCCGAATGGCAACGCGGCGCATCCGCGCTGCGCGAACGCCTGACCGAACGCGAAATCGACGCCACGCATCCGCTGGTGCGCTTCGCCGGGCTGGACGCCTACGCGGCGGCGGGCGGCGGCATCCGCCGCGACCTGTTCGCGGAAGGCGATGCCGGAACCTACCTGACCGACGCTGCGCTGCTGGAAACGCTGGTGTGCGGCAAGCTGGATGCGCTGGCCGGGGAGGTGCGCGCCGAGGGTTGGGCGTGGGTGGAAGTCGTGCCGCACATGAGCTACGCCGAGCGGCAGGCGTTTCAGAACGCGCCGCGCCAGCGCCGCGAACCGAGCGCCCGCGAAGCCCGCCGCATCGCCTCGCTGCAAACCCGCCTCGACAAGATCGACGCCGAACTGGAAGAAGCCTACGACGCCGAGGACGAGGACAAGACCGAGGCGCTGGAACCGCGCCGCGAACAGATGGCCGGGAAACTGCAAGCCGTGGAGGATGCCTTGCAAGACTACGCCCCGGATGTGCGCGCCGTGGCCGGTGCCATCGTCACGCTCGATCGCGAGGGAGAAGCCGTGATTCACCGTGGCCTGCTGCGCGAAGCCGAGGCCAAGGCGCTGCGCACATTGGAAAAGCTGCGGCAGGGTTTCGGCAGCGCGGAAGGCGACGCCGGGAACGACGACGAAGGCGATGACGCCGAGCAGCCCAAGGCCGCGAGCCTGTCCGACCGGCTGGCGCAGCGGTTGAGCGCGCATCGCACCGCCGCGCTGCAAATCGAAGTCGCCCGGCATCCACAAGTCGCGCTGGCCGCGCTGGCGCATGGCATGGTGCAGACCATCTTGCAGGACAACCATTACGGCCACGACTTGCCGCTCGGCGTGCGCCTGACTGTGCAAGGCCGGCTGGAAGGTATGGCCCCCGACTGGCCCGATTCGCCCGCCGCCATGGCCCTGCGCGAGTTGCGGCAAGTCGCGGGCGAGGCGTTGCCGCAGGACAGCGCCGAACTGTTCGCCGCGCTGCTGGCGATGGAGCAAGACGAACTGATGCAGTTGCTGGCGGTATGCGTGGCGGCGACCGTGGACGTGGTGACGCCCCGCGCCACGGTGCAGCAACCGGGCGCGGAACTGGCGCAGGCCGTGGGGCTCGACATGGTCGCATGGTGGAAGCCGACTGCCGAAGGCTACTTCAAGCACGTTTCCAAGGCGGTGATTCTGGAAGCCGTGGGCGAGTTCGCGCCGTCGCACGTTACCCGGTTGGCGAAGTTGAAGAAGGGCGACATTGCCAGCGAGGCCGAACGACTGGCTGATGGCACCGGCTGGATGCCCGCCGTGTTTAGGAGCGGACACGACATGGAGCCGCAGGAAGGCACGCAGGACCTGGATGCGCCGGAAGATGCTACCGACGAAGAGGAAGCCCACGCGCTCGCCGCATGACCTTTGCCACCGCCGAGCGCTCCGGCACTGTTCGGGGCGCTTCGGCAGGCCAGGAGGTTTCCCCATGAACAGCCAGCACCCGACCATTCGCCCGCGCATGGCGGCGACCTATGCCTCCGACACGGTGCGCGCCCGCCGTTGGCATGGCGATGGTGACGTGCGCGGCTACCGTCCCCCTAGCGGATGGACGACTTGCGCCGACCTGACCGACATATACCCCATCAGCGGCCAGCCCTTGCCGCGTTCGGTGTGGTGGATCATCGAAACCAAGCAATAACAGCAGCCCCCGGCGCATCGCGCCGGGGGCTGTTTCCCAAAATCCGTGTGCGGCGGGCGACCGCCGCACACGGTTTCAACATCCAAAGCAAAAGCGCCACGTCGCCGCCTTCGACCAGGCGACGACGTGGCGAGCGCACAAGTGCCTTGCGCGCGGTATGGCGATCAGTGCCCGCTGACGCGGGCAACGTTTCGATGACGCCCCGCCGCCTGGGCGGAGCATGTGGGGCTACGCCCAGGCTTGCTGCGGCAGGTTGTGCAAAAGCGTGCTGTCCCCGACGCTGGCGGTTCATCGCCTGTACGTCACGAAGGACGGTTCACCGACACACCCGCCCGGCCGAGCTTATGGAGCTTCCACGTCACGCCTCAAGCACGAAGCCGCAAGCTGCGGCAGGGGCGCTCCCGCCTTGTCGCTGGGGTGTTGGCCTTGCCGCATCAGGGCACAAGCCGGTGAAGCCATCACGCGGGGATGTCGGGTTGGCCATGTCTCCTTTCGGGAGCGGTCGGCCTGTGCGTCCTTGGTTTGTTGTGAATCCTGGCGAGGGCACGGCTGCGCCTTGGGCTTCATGGCCGCAACCTTTCAGCGCAAACAATTTCCCCGCCGCTGCGCGGCTTCCTCGCGGAACAAATTCTTTGCTCTTCCAGATTCTCCACGCTGCTGCGACCGCTGCGCGGTGCGGCCGGCCCATCCCCCGCCGGCCAGATCACAACAAGGACGCACTGGCGCGATCTTGTTCAACCCGAAAGGAAAATCATCATGGCTAACATCGGCACCTTCACCGCAGACAAAGACGGTTTCACTGGCACGCTCCGCACCCTGACGCTCAACGTCAAGGTCAAGCTGGTTCCCAACGACAAGGGCAACAACGAGAACGCCCCCGACTTCCGCCTGCAGGCGGCAAGCCACGACATCGGCGCGGCGTGGAAGAAGACCAGCGAAGCCGGGCGGGATTACCTGTCCCTGACCGTGGACGATCCTTCGTTCCCGGCAACGGTCTATGCCCGCCTGATCGAAGGCGAGGACGGCACGCACGACCTGATCTGGTCGCGCAGCAAGCCTCAAGCGGCCTGACGGCCGCTCCTAGCGCCCCGCCCATTACGGCGGGGCGCAGTGCTGCTGACCGCAGCACCGCGCGCGCTTACGGCGCGTCGCGCTTCTTCAAGATTGCCTCCAACTCTTGGCGCACCTGCTCCAGAAGCTGATCGGCCTTGTACGGGCTGTCGCCGGCATAGGCCAGTGTCAGCAGCGTGAGCGGATGCACTTCCATGACCTCGCACAGCTCGGTCAATTTGTGCAGGGTCGGGCTTTTCAGGTCGCGTTCCAGTGAACTCATATAGGTACGGCTCGACACGTCAGAAAACGCTTCCTGGCTCAAGCCGCGCGCTTTTCTGATCGTCCGTAATGCCGTCGCCAATGAGTTTTTAGCCGCCACCGATGGTTTTCCCTATAAAACCAAGATGACAACCTATTGCGCCCTATAGGGCTACAATCTATAGTGTTCAATTGGTGTTATTGTTTTCCGTATTTGTGCCTTTGAGGAAATCCGCATCTGAGGATTTCGCCAGAACCGGGGAGCCGCATTCGTGTCTTTCCTGACATCCACAATTCCGCGTCTGCGTTTCTGTGCATGTACGGATTCGAGAGATTGCGCATTCGTGCTTGCGCACGAAAGCGCATATCCGCCTTGGCGGTTCCGTGCTTCGCCTGAAAGGCGTGTTCGTGCATTCGCAGATGCGTGGGATTCCTGCCCATGACCCAGCCGTTCACCACCGCCGACGAACGCGCACGCCTGCTCGCCAATGGCGCGGCGCGCGGCGCCGGCCAAAGCATCGACCCGCTGCCGGTGGTGCGACTGTTCACGCCGGATGCGCATGCGACCTGGCTGCTGGCCGCGCTCGACCCAGCCGATGGCGATACCGCGTGGGGGCTGATCGACCTCGGTATTGGCTTGCCGGCACTGGGGACGGTCAAGCTGTCCGACCTGGCGGGCATCGTTGGGCCGCAGCAGCGACCCATCCTGCGTGACCTGTATTTCCGCGCCTCGCGGCCGATATTGGAGTACGCCCGGCTGGCGAAGCGCGATGGTTCGATCCCCGACTGACGAACCATCTGCTCTCGGCTGCAGGCCATCCAGACACAGGCCGTTGCGGCGTACTGTGTCTTTCTCAGTCTGGCTCAAGACGGCTGGGGTCTGAATCGTCACTCTTGCACCAAGAGGGTGCAACATGACCCAGAAAGACATGATGTGCGGCGCGGGCTGCGGCACGGTGTCAGAGCCGCGCCCCATTTTCGGGATGCGCGGCCGTCGCACTCGGACGACCCGAGCAAGGTTTCGGAGCTAATCGGTCTTGACACTCTCTCTACAGCTTAAGTTACGCCATTCCTAATGGCGCTTTGATGTCTTGATGCCGTAGCTATTCGCGCCCGAGGTCGTGGCGACGTTCCTGTCGAACAGGAGGTCGCGTCATGGCTGATCGAAGCGCCGATTTCTGGTATCCAACCGCCGCGTATCTCTACGTGCTGCACCTGGACGGGCTCGCGCTGGCCTGGGAGTATCTACGCCGCCATCCCGACTACCGGCGCGACTGGCTGCGCCGTCGCCATCGGCCGGAAGCGGCACACGCGTGGGGCCTGCGCCTGCTGGAAGACCCGGCGCTGGATGCGCGCGACGCGCATCCAGCTTGGTTCCCCGACCATGACGCCGTGCTCCAGCTCTACCCGGACGCCGACCCGCCACCCGATGCCGAGGCCTTCGAGTTCTGGCGCATCCCGGGCCACAAGCATCTGATCCACGATGGCAAGCGCTTGGTGCTGGTGGCACGATGGCCCGGCTGCTGCGTGCGGCTCGCACTGGCACCGGGCCTGGCCGATGGCATGGCCTATCTCTATGCCGTCCGCGCGTGTGCTGCGCCCTGCGGGCGCTACCACACGATAGTGGCCGAACTAGACAAGCTGGCCGTTGTCGCCGAGACCGCGCCTGCGGCAGTGGCCCGCTCCCGGCCCACGCCTGCGGCGCTGCTGGAGTTGCACACGCTCCAGGCACTCGACGCAACCCTGGCGGGTGCGTCCTTGCGTGAAACAGCCGCAGGGCTGTTCGGCACCGAAGCCGTGGCCGGCGGCTGGTACGCCGACGGTGGCCTTCGTTCGCGCGTGCGCCGCTTGGTGCAGCGCGGCCGATTGCTGATGCGCGGCGGCTATCGCCGTCTGGCACAGCTCGAATGACCTGGGGAGGGTCGCTTTGCCTTCACTGCAAAACGACCCTCTGCGCTCCGCGCCTCTTTCTTGAGACTGCCTCCATCCGGTCGCGTTGTGTGGCCGGGCGTTCCTGACCGATGGAGGTTCTCACCATGCGACCCGCTCCCTTGCAACCTGCCGCCGCTCCCGCGCCGGCGCAGCCTCAACGCTATCTCACCAATGATGAGGCCGCCGACTACCTGCGCCTCTCGCCGCGCACGCTGGAGAAACAGCGCGTGATCGGCAACGGGCCGAAGTTCCGCAAGTTCGGCCGGCGCGTCATGTACGCGGTGGCCGACCTTGATGCCTGGGCCGACCAGCGCAGCTACGAAACCACGTCCGACCCGGAATACGCCGAGCACCACTCGGCCGACAGCCGTGCGCGCTGATCGGTGGCTCGCCGGTGGCCATCGCCCTGTCCAACCCATCGCGGGAGCGGGAACAGCTCGATCTGTTCCGCGCCTTGCCGGGCGACATGGCGCCGCGCGACAGCCAGGACCTGATGGCCTTTCCATTTTTCTCGCTGGCGAAATCGCGGCGCACGGCGCCGATCGACTTTCGCAGTGGCAACGTCACGATACGCGTGGAAGGGACACTGGAGCACGGCATCGCCACCATCTGGGATGCGGACATCCTGATTTGGGCCGCTTCGCAAATCGTGGAAGCGCGCGATGCGGGTATTCGTCCATCGCGCCTGATGCAGGCAACGCCCTACGAGATCCTGCGCTTCATCGGGCGCGGTACGTCGCTGCGCGACTACCAGCGCCTCAAGGCTGCGCTGGATCGCTTGCAATCAACCACGGTGGCCACGTCCATCCGCGAGACGACCGGGCGGCGGCTGCATCGCTTCTCGTGGATCAACGAGTGGAAAGAACTGGCCGACGCTCATGGCACGCCGCTGGGCATCGAGCTGATCCTGCCGGACTGGTTCTATGCGGGTGTGCTCGACGCAGCGCTGGTGCTCACCATCGACCCGGCTTACTTCCGACTCACGGGCGGCATCGAACGCTGGTTGTACCGCCTGGTGCGCAAGCACGGCGGCAGACAGGAGGCTGGTTGGCAGTTCGACTTCCGACACCTGTATCGCAAGTCGGGCAGCAGCACGCGGTTTTCGGATTTCGCCTACGACCTCCGCGTTTTGGTGGCGCGGCAATCGCTGCCAGGTTATGTCCTGGGCATCGAACGGATTCCGGGCGACCGGACGGAGTTATTGACCTTCCGGCCCGTGCCGTTCACGGCACGGGGATAACTGCGGGACAACCTGTGGACGGGCTCGTGCTATCAGGAGTAACGGGTATCGTGCTATCGGGAGTACGCCTATCGTGCTATCAGGAGTACGAATCGGCCGGAAAGCCAATAACGGCGCGGGTCTCGACGCCCCTTAACTTACCTAACTTAAATTCTCTAACTTTTAGTAGAAGCGCGCCGTTTCGGTGGACAACTACCGAAAGGCAAAAAACAAAGCAACCCCGAAAGCAAAAACAACCCCGGTTTTCACGACAAAAGCAGGCTGGCTTTCCAGATCGGAGGGCCGCGCCATGATCGTTGCCTTGCTCAATCAGAAAGGTGGCGTAGGCAAGACCACGCTCGCCACGCACATTGCGGGCGAACTGGCGCTGCGAGGGCAAGCGGTCATCCTGCTGGATGCCGATCCGCAGGGTTCATCGCTGGACTGGACACAGCGCAGAAGTCAGCAAGGTCTGCCCAGGCTGTTCAGCGCCGTGGGTCTGGCACGCGAAACGCTGCACCAGGAGGCCCCAGAACTCGCCAGGCGGGCCGATCACGTCATTATCGACGGGCCACCTCGTATCGCCGCCTTGGCGCGCTCCGCGCTGCTGGCGGCCGAGCGTGTCCTGATCCCGGTGCAGCCCAGTCCCTACGACCTGTGGGCCAGTGCCGAGATGGTGGCGTTGATCCGCGAAGCGCAAGTGTTTCGACCTGCGCTACGCGCGGCCTTCGTCATCAACCGGCGCGTCAGCACCACCATCATCGGCCGGGAGGCGCGGCAGTCGCTTGCCGAACAGCCGCTGCCGGCGCTGCGCTCGGAAGTGCACCAGCGCATCGTATTTGCCGACAGCGTGGCCGCCGGCCGGCTCGCACGCGAGACAGCGCCTGACAGTGCCGCCGCGCGGGAGATCGCCGCGCTCACCGATGAACTGCTGCGGTGGCCGACATGACGAGCACGCGCGGGAAACGAATCGGCATCGGCGCACGTCCGCCAGCGAATCCGCACGCTGAGGCGTGGATTCGCCAAGGCGACACCGATGCTTTGCAAAAGGGCGACCTCTACACCGCGCGCCTGACCCTCGACATCACGCCCGCCATGCGGGCGCGCATCAAGGTGTTTGCCTTCACGCGTGGCGTGACGGTGGCCGAACTGCTGCGCGCACTGCTGGAACGCGAGTTTCCGGAGAACTCCCAATGAACGTACAACCTTCGGCGGCCACGGCTGCTACAACCAACGCGAATGCGCCTTCGCTCGCGGTGCTCGCCAGACGGGCCGGCACCATACCGTTGACCCGCGTATCGCTCGCCTACGTCGAGCGGCGCATCGACCTCTATCTGCGCTTCGGTGAACCGTCACGCATCGTCCGGCTTGACCACTGGCGCCGTGTCGCGGTGTTCTTGTCGGGGGCCGTGTTTTGTCGCATCCGGTGGCAGGCCAATGACTACGGCACCATCCGTTGGGAACTCATGGTGATGCAGGCTTGCACGTCGCTGGATGAGGCGCAGCGCATCCCCGGCGTGCTGCCCGGCGCGCGGTTGCTGCTGCACGCCGAAGGCGAACCAGCTGTCCGCGCTGTGTTTGCGCAGCTCGACGCCATCGAGGCGCTGCGCATTGCGCCAGCCGACGTGTCGCCCGCGTACTGGCGCACCCTCGGCAACCGGCTCGCTGCGCGCTTGCCGCTACCCGAATACACCGCCGAGCGACATGCGGCCTGGCTGGGGGGGAGGGCGTTGCCATGACCACGCTTTCCACATCCAGCATCGCACCGCATCCTCGTTCGCGTCGGCGCGCTCGCATCGTGCTGACAGGCTTCGCCGCTGCCGGCCTCGCTGCACTGGCCTGGGCCGGTTTCGTGTCGCCGTTGCCGCGTCTGACCTACAACCCGTCCGACAGTGTCGCGGTCGGTTGGTATCGCATCGAACCGTTCGCCCATCGGACCGCCTCGCTGCCACGTCCATTGTCCGTGGACAGCATCGTGCTTGTTCCACTGCCGGCCGAAGCTGCCGCACTCGCTGCGCAGCGCGGCTATCTACCGACGCGCGTTCCGCTGCTCAAGCGAGTGGGCGCCGTATCACCGCAGGAGGTGTGCATCGCTGGCGGTATCGTTCGCATCGACGGCGTGCCTACGGCCACCGTTCTGCCAACCGACCGGCTGGGCCGCCCGCTGCCATCCTGGCAGCAGTGCCGCCGCCTTGAACCTGGCGAACTGTTCCTGTTGAGCGTGACCAACCCTGCGTCGTTCGACAGCCGCTACTTCGGGCCGATTGCTGCTTCCACCGTGATCGGTCTTGCGCATCCGGTCTGGCTGGAGACACGCCCATGATGGCCGTCGATTCGCTGCACGTTCCCGTGCATCTCATCGTGCCATCCGGTCTGTCGTTCCGCTGGTCGTCACAGTGTCGTCGCGCGTGCAGTGCGTGCGCATTCGCGCCGCACTTCGCGCAACAACCGGCGCCGCCTTCCCATGTGCAGGCGTCTTGCCTCGAACCGGCCCGGCCTGTGGCCGTGGCTGCGTTCGCCGGCAGGCTGGCTGTGGGCAGCGCAGCACCGCCGGGACGCCGAGGCCCGGAGCGAAAGCGAAGGGCAAAGGCGGAAGGCAAGATAAAAGGTCGCGGCACTACGTCGCGCGAAAAGCCAGTCTGCACGTGGGGGTGGCGCGGCACGCGCCTAGGAGCGGCAGCGTGCCGCGAAGGTGCGCAATGCCGCATCGGCATTGGCGAAAGCGTGTGCTTAGCGCGCCTGACTGCGATGGTCTTGGATGGAGTGGCCACATGAGCAGCCGCGACGATGACCTTTTCCGCGTCCGCCCTGGCGCGCCAAAGCAGCGCGGCGACGCCTTCATCAACAAGGTGCTGCGCCAGACCAACAAGGCCGGGGCCAAGCTCGGAAAGGCGGTCGGCAAAACCGGCCAGCGGCCCGGTTCTCGGCTGGGGCGCGGCCACGTCGCGGCGCGCTTCGCTGGACGCTTGCTGACCGGGAATTCCCGGCGCGTGACGATCAAGGCGCGGCTGGTCAATCTGGCGAAAGCCGGGCCGCGCTCGACCGTCGCGCACTTGCGCTACATCGAACGCGAAGGCGTCGATCGTCAGGGCGGGCCGGGCCACGCTTATGGCCCGACGACCGACGAGGCAGACACCGCCGCTTTCGAGGCGCGTGGGCGCGAGGATCGGCACCACTTCCGTTTCATAGTCTCGCCGGAGGATGCCGAACAGCTCGATGACCTGCGCACATACACCCGGCACTTGATGGCACGCATGGAGGCGGACCTCGGCACGCGCCTGGAATGGGTGGCGGTCGATCATTGGAATACGGACAACCCGCACACGCATGTCGTCTTGCGCGGCAAGGATGACTCCGGCAAAGACCTCATCATTTCCCGTGACTACATCGCCGAGGGGATGCGTCACCGGGCGTCGGAGTTGGCGACCGAATGGCTAGGGCCGCGCACCGAGCTGGAGCTCCAGCGCGCCATGCAACGCGAGGTGGATCAGGAGCGCTGGACGGCCCTGGATCGCACGTTGCAGCGCGAGGCGGTGGACGGCCTGGTGCAGCCGGCAACACTGGCCGAACCCCGGTTGCTACGCCAACGGCAAATGCTGATCGGACGCTTGCAACGCTTGCAGCGCATGGACCTGGCGACTGAGCAACAGTCTGGCACCTGGGCCATCCACGCCGACGCCGAATCCACGTTGCGGGCAATGGGCGAGCGCGACGACATCATTCGCACTATGCATCGCGCCATGAGCGGCGGGCAACGCGAGTTGGCTGTGTTCCAGCCGGGCAACGACAGTCGTACCGTTATAGGCCGCGTGGTCGGCAAGGGCTTGGCGGACGAGTTGTACGACAAAGGCTATCTAGTTATCGACGGGATCGACGGCAAGGCACACTACGTCACGCTGCCGCCACGGTCGGAGCTGGAGCAGTACCCGGCCGGCGCGGTGGTGGAGGTGAAGGCTTCGGCTGACGTGCGCGCGGCCGACCGGAACATCGCTACGTTCGCCGTTGATGGTGTGTATCGCACCGATCATCACCTGGCTGTCGCGCAGGGGCAGGCTGCGTCTGACCGCGACCCGCGCGAGGTGGTAGCCGGCCATGTGCGCCGGCTGGAAACCCTGCGTCGTGCCGGCATAGTGGAGCGCATGGCCGAAGGCGTCTGGCAGGTGCCCGCCGACCTAGCCGAACGGGGCCGACAGTACGACGCGCAGCGCCTGGGCGGCGGCGTGGCGGTGGAACTGAAATCACACCTGCCCATTGAGCGGCAGGCCCGCATCATCGGGGCAACATGGCTCGACCAGCAGTTGATCGGCGGCGGCAAGGGACTGGGTGACTTAGGCTTCGGCGGTGAGGTCAAAGGCGCACTACAACAGCGGGCCGACTTCCTCACCGAGCAGGGGTTGGCCGAGCGGCGGGGCCAGCGCGTGATCCTGGCGCGCAACCTCTTGGCAACGCTGCGTGGGCGCGAGCTGGCGAAGACCGCGCAAGAGATCGCGGCCGAAACCGGCTTGGAGCATCGGCCAGTGGCCAACGGGCAGCGCGTGACAGGCATCTACCGGCGCAGCGTCATGCTCGCCAGTGGACGTTACGCCATGCTCGATGACGGCATGGGGTTCAGTTTGGTGCCATGGCGGCCGGTCATTGAGCCACGGCTGGGTCAGACCTTATCCGCAATTGTGCGAAGAGATGGAGCGTCCTGGGAGTTTGGACGACAACGAGGACGGTCAGTCAGCTGACGAATTTTGCTCTCACCCGAAAATCCTCGCATTGACGCTGCGCGCTCCGGTTCTGTCGGCGACGATATCAGCCTTTCCGAAAGCCAATCTCCTTGGCTAGATCTACGAAAACACGCAAGCTCGCGGCCATATGGCGGCGCCCAGGATAGTAGAGGGAATACCCGGGATGTGAGGGCGTCCACTCGCTTAGAACCTCAATCAAGCTGCCTGAGGCAATGTCATCCGCAACCATCCAATCGCTCACATAGGCTAGGCCGATACCAGCCCTGCTCGCTTGCACCATCATGTTGGGCTCGTCGAGCGTAAGGCATCCAGGCACATCAATCGTCATCGCTTCGCCGTCACGCTCAAATTCCCAGCGATAGAGAGTGCCGCTTGGATAGCGCGCACGGATGCATTCATGCCCCGTCAGGTCGGCTGGAACAATGGGTCGGGGCCTATCTGCGAAGTAACTTGGCGCCCCGACTACGATATGGCGCGTGTTTGGACTGAGGGGTATGGCAATCATGTCGCGAGGAACGGCTTCGGCCAGACGTACTCCGGCATCGAACCCATCCTTGACAATATCGGTCAGTTGCCCCTCGGTTACGACTTCGACGTTCATCTCGTTGTAGCGACGAAGATACTCAATGACGAGGGGTATCAGTACATGCCGCCCGCCGGCGAGCGAGCAATTGAACCGAAGCGTACCTGTCGGTTTGCGGCTGTGATCGGCCACCGCCTGACTGGCATTGCGGATGTCCGCAAGCGCTGGGGCGATTGCCTCGACGTATTCGCGACCAGCATTAGTCAGGGCAACGGTCCGAGTCGTTCGATTGAAGAGGCGCACACCAAGGCGCTTTTCAAGACCGGCAATGGCGTTGCCAATTGCTGTCGGCGACACGTCCAGTTCAGATGCCGCTGCACGGAAACTTCCTAGCCTAGCGATGGCCACCGCCGCCTCAAGCTCCATCAATCCACTTTTGTGCGTTGTCACGATTTTTGCCTGTACCCAGTCAACTCATCTCAATTTTCACCACTATTATAGACATTATCTCGATTTTCGTGTTACCTCATCTCAGTTTGTCTCACTTATCGCGACAGTCAGAGTCCGATACGATGCAGTGATAGTCAATATAAAAGGAGTTTGGAATGCCAAAAGCACCTATCACCAACATCATCTTTGGGACCATGACGCTCGGCTACCATGGATACGGAGCCCGTGTTCATGATGTCGAGACTGCAGGCGCAATGCTCGGCGCCGTCTCCGACTTTGGTCACAGCCAACTCGACACATGCTCTGACTATGGCGACGGAAGCTGCGAACAGATGCTAGGTGACCTCCGCGCCTCCGAGCGCTTCGACATCGCTACGCGGATTCACCCAGGAAATTCTCATGGTCACGAGCCTGAGAAGTTGAAGCGGGTTTTCAAGGAGTCCCTGAAACGCTTGAAAACCAGCAAGGTCAAAATTCTCTATTTGGTGACACGCGACAGTGCCACGCCGATCGAAGCTACGTTGAAGGCCGTTCAGGAGCTTTACGAAGAAGGGCTGTTCGAAGAGTTTGGTGTAAGCAATTACAGTGCTTGGCAGGTGGCCGAAGTATACGAAATCGCATCGCGCCATGGTTGGGTAAAGCCGACCGTGTACCAAGGACTGTATAACGCGATCACACGTGCGGTCGAGCCAGAATTATTCAAATGCTTGCGCAATTACGGCATCCGCTTCCATGCTTACAATCCGCTGGCTGGCGGCGCCTTTAGCAAGAAGTTCAGCGACAGTGGTGAAGTAGCCGCCGGCTCGCGCTTCGACAGTTCTCATGCTCAAGGCAAGCTCTATCGTGATCGCTATTTGAATGATGCTTATCTTGATGCGTTGGCGGGAATTCACCGATCATGCGAAGTTCTTGGCCTTGATCCGGTGTCCGTTGCATTGCGTTGGCTGATCCACCATTCCCAGCTAAGCGCTGAGCGCAATGATGGCGTCATCATCGGAGCCTCATCACTCGCGCATCTTCGGCACAATCTTTCAGCCGTAACTGAAGGTCCGCTGCCGCTCGATGTTTTGACCTCTATCGATGATGCGGCCGTCAAGGCCCAACCGAAATGGCCGCCTTATTTCTTTGGCGTCTAAGTTATAGCCCAACCAGCGTATGGAAGGTGCTCCAGAACTCACTCCCACCTGAGGCTGGTGGAAGATTGTCGTGTTCCTTTGCCCAACCGCATCTTGAATGCCTGTTCATACTCCAGTAGGAATCCTAATGACCAGCCACACGCCTCAGCGCATTCTCTTCAAAGCAGCCACGGTGCTCACCATGGACCGCAAGCTGGGCGATTTCGCGCGTGGTGACGTGCTAGTGGAAGACGACCTGATCGCCGCGGTGGGTCCTGGAATAGTGGTCCACGACGCACAGGTGATCGATGCCAGCGATGCGATCGTGATGCCAGGATTCGTCGACGCGCACCGCCACGCCTGGCAGGGCTCGCTACGCAGACTGATGCCCAATGTCGACAATCTGGACAGCTACGTGGATGCAGCTCATTTCACTCTGGCGAAACTCTATCGACCGGAAGACATGCATATCGGCAATCTGCTCACGGCATTGGGCTGCCTCGACGCGGGTACGACGACGATTATCGACGCCTCCCACAATGCGCGTAGTCCTGAGCATACGGACGCATGTCTAGACGCCCTGCAGGAAGCTGGGCTGCGTGCGCTTCACCTGCCGGGCGCTCCGCTTGCCGGAAATTGGGCCAGGCACTGGCCGCACGACTTGGAGCGTTTGAAAGCCCAGCGCTTTAGCTCGGAGAACCAATTGCTCACGCTCGGCGTGTTCGCTCAGACGGACCGGCAGGCATGGGAGCTGGCGGCGCGGCTTGAGATGCGGACGCTGACCGAGTTTCTCGGACCGATGGCACCGATGCTGGCCGGGTTCGATGGTCTGCTTGGTCCCCGTAGCATCTTCAACCATTGCACATCTCTGCCGGACGACGCATGGCACAAGCTGGCAGACGCGGGCGCGAGCATTACCGTGGATCCGCGCTCGGACGCACAGTACGCCTTGGCAGGCGGGGTCTGTGCGTGGCAGTCCGCGATTGACCATGGCTTCCGGCCTGGCATCGGGACCGACCTTGAGACAGCGTACGGTGGCGACATGTTCACGGAGCTACGCGTGGCTTTCTCGCTGCAACGCGCGATCGCCCAGAGCCGCCGGTATGCAAACGATCCGACAGCTCCGTCACCTGTCACTGTTCGTACACTGCTTGAAGCGGCGACCATCGACGGTGCACGATGCGCTGGCCTCGACCATCGCATTGGAAGTCTGACACCCGGTAAGCAGGCGGACCTGATCCTCATCCGCACCGATGACATCAGCCTTTTCCCATCCAACAATGCAGCCGGCACGGTCGTGCACGCAGCTAATCATTCGCATGTCGACACCGTGATGGTGGCGGGGCAATTTCGCAAGCAACACGGCAAGCTCCTGAAGGTCGACCTAGGCAAGGTCCGACGCGCAGCCGAAGCATCGCTTGCGCACCTGTTTGCAGCTGTCGGCTACATACCGAACGTGCTGGAAGACAGGTTCCCGTCACTCGCGGGTGAAAAGCCGGCGGCCTGGACAGGCGGATGATTGGCGAATGTTAATGAAGGCAAATGCGCCGGCAGCAAGCGGAGCCGGCGCTGACCTGATCCGGCTGTGTCGACATTCGCGGTGCTGTTCAATCGCAAGGATACGGCTACTTGACACTTAGGATTGTCTCAATAGCCCATTTATGAAGAGGATTTTCCGATACCTTTCGATGCCATGCAGCTACCACATCAAAGGTTTGTGGGATTGAATCAAAATTTAGCGTTCTAAAGTTCCCGAGTCGAGCCATTGCAGAAGGAATAAATGCAATCACATCATTAACGGACAGAAAGCTCTGCAATGATGTGTAGCACGGTAGCGTAGCAATGACGTTTCTCGATACGCTTTGCTCTTTAAGAAAATTATCAACCGTATCGCTAAAATAATACGCGCTATTGCTCATCGCGACATGAGGGAATTTTGATAGATCGCTTAGTGTTTGTACTTCATCGGGTATTTTTGATTTTTCGTTGGCGACACACGAGTAGTAATCTTTCTTTATCAATGTCTGTACAAGCCTGTCGTCAATAAATTCCTTGAACCCAATGAGAATGTCGGCCTCCCTCGATGACAGCATCTCTTCGTGAGTTCTTTGATCAAAATCTAAAATTTTGAATTTGATATTTGGTGCGGATAATGCAGCAGACTGAATAATGAGCGGAATATAAGAAAGCTGCGCATATTCATTCGCTATTATCGTGAATGTCTTTTTGACCGATGCTGGATCAAAAGGAAGTGTTTCATAGATATTGTCGAACTCATGTATTACCCGTTCAAATTTTGAGCACAACTCGTATGCAAAGTCTGTGGGTTTCAGGCCGTTGCTTTGTCGCAAAAACAGCTCGCTTTTAAATTCTTCTCTTAGTCTTTTTAAATACCCACTGACTGCCTGTTGCGACAGACCCGTCTCAGACGCCACTTTTGAGACATTTTTTTCCTTGACGAGTTTTATAAAAACTCGCATGTGCCTGATGTCGATTCTGTCTATCATGAAAATTTGTATCGCTTACAAGTAATCTCTGTTTTTCATTGTATCACCTGGCTTTTAGAATGTCATTTCGTTCAACCAAGCAAGGCAAATTTATGAAAACCGTCATCGTAATCGGCGCTCAAGGCAAGATGGGCCAGGCCGCGCTCACCGGACTCACAAAGCACAAGGTGGTTACTGCCAGCCGTTCGGGCAAGGGATGTGACTACAAGGTGGACATCACCAGCAAGGAGTCAATCCGCGAATTGTTTGAAGCCGTCGGCGAATTCGACGCGGTCGTTAATACGGTCGGTCACTGCGAATACGCACCGTTTCAAACGATGACCGATGCTCAATGGGATACGACCATTCAGAGCAAGCTCGTCGGGCAGATGAATGTCGTGAAAGTTGGCCTTGATTTCATCAAGGACGGCGGCTCTTTCACGTTGATTTCCGGCATCTTGAACGTCAAGCCCCTTCCGACAACCATCGCGGATGCCACCACTAGCGGCGCAATCGACACTTTCGTCAAATGTGTCGCGCATGAACTTCCGAGAAGCATTCGGATTAATGTCGTCAATCCTACGGTACTTGAAGAGGCTTGGGACGTTTATGGGGAAATGATGCCTGGTTACCAGCCAGTCCCAAGCGCGCTTGTGGGTAAAGCATTTGAGCGCTCTGTCGATGGTTTCATTAGCGGACAAGTCCTGTTTGTTGATGCATAAATCTTCGCCGCAGGGCCTTTTCTGCTGATCCGATAATCGCCAAAAGGATTTAATTGGGGCAGGCAAGGTGGATCGGAATATCGAGGCCTGCGCCAATTTTTGCGTTTGGCAATAAATTAATATCGCCGAGCTCTCAATCGTGCGAATTGACCGGCAAAGAAAAATACAACCGTGCTAAGTCCGCGAACGGATTTGACCTAGGGGGATGCTCATGGAGTTTCGTCACCTGCGCTGTTTTATCGCAGTTGCAGAAGAGCTGCACTTCGCTCGTGCAGCGGAGCGACTTCACATTGAGCAATCTCCTTTGTCACGGGCCATCAAGGAACTAGAGGAAGACCTCGGTGCTCAGCTTTTTGTGCGGACTACGCGCAGCACACGGCTAACACGTGCGGGAAAGTTGCTTCTGGAGCATGTACCCCGTGTATTCGTTGCCTTGCAGCAGGCACGTGACAGCGTGAAGGCCGCCGCTAATGGCTTTCACGGTCAATTGCGGGTGGCGCTCTCGGACGGCATCACGCCATCGCGTTTTTCTACCTTCCTAGCGTTGTGCCGCGAAGAAGAGCCGGAGATCGAAATTCGATTGTCCGCAGTACCTCTGGCGCAACAGATCAAGGGACTGCACGACGATCTGTATGACGTCGGATTTGCACAATCGGATGAGGCAGGCGATGGAGTCATTGCTGAAGTCGTTTGGGACGATCCACTGATGGTAGCCGTACCGGCGCGGCATCCGCTGCTGACCTACAAGCATTTGCCGCTGGAGGAAGTACTGCGGTACCCGCTCGTGCTTGGAGATTCTCAAGCCTGCGAGGGGCATGCTCGACAGGTTGATCGCGCATTGAGGCGAGCAGATCAAGAGCCGTTGATTGCTGAGCGGGTCGCTTCTATCGACCTGATGATGGCATTGGTATCCGCCGGCTTCGCCTTAGGTCTGGCTGGTACATCGCAGATCCTGGCCAGCCGCGAGCCAGGCGTGGTAGCACGACCATTGGCGGGGCGCTCGCCAATGCTCACCACCTATCTACTGCGTCTGGATAGCGAACCTTCTGAGGCGCTGGCCCGTTTCATCGAAAGGGTTCGCGCGATCGAATCACTCATTGGAAAGAAGCCTGCTGTACCACTCGAACCCGATGCTTCGGAGGAGAACGAGCCATGAAGAAGTTCATTTCGCTTCTGCTTGTCGCGATGCTGGTGGCTTGTGGAAAATCCGAACCAACCGAAACGGCGGCATCGCTCGCGGCCAATCCCGAACGGTTAAAGGGTCTGCGACAGCAGTGCAAGACGGATCGTGCCAAGCTGGGCGATGAGCTTTGCAACCGCGTGGCCGAGGCGACGAATCGACGCTTCTTCGGTGATAGAAAGACGCCATACACACCGCCAAAGGAGTGAGGATCTGCTCACTGCCCGCAAGCAAGCACGTCCAAACGAACAGTTCGTAAGCTCTTCGGGCCTTGCCCCGATGGAGGCGCGTTCGGCATCGGTACGACTGAGTTCGCCCCGATGCGACTTTTGCCTATCATCACCAAAAGAGAAGCCATCAAGGATGCTGGTCAGCCGACAAGGCCCCCCTGCTAACAGCGCTTGCAGGAGAGAGCTTCGAGCTGCTCGCCACCACCACTATCCCATTTTTTTGCTCGACCCGCCGTAATGCGCCAACGCTTGCGGCGTTTTCCTTCTGCACGATGCTGCGCCATATCTTGTTTATTTATCGACCTTTGTCCCGATAACGGTCTTTGACCGCCCTTGATCTGACCCCGATCCTCATGTGTGCAGCACGCCTTTGTGCCGCGGGTTGTACAGGAGAAAGCGGAGGCCGGGATGCAAGGTCAAGGTGTGCTATTCGGGCAGGTCGGTGTCGTCTTCGGCATCGTTATCGCCGGTGTGTGGATCGCCACACAATGGACAGCCGCAGCCCTGGGCTACCAGCTACGCCTTGGCTCGCCTTGGTTCGATTTCTTCGGTACACCGGTCTATCACCCCTGGCGGTTGTTCGAGTGGTGGTTCTTCTTCGATGCCTATGCGCCCCGGGTCTTCGACACCGGCGGCGCGATTGCTGGCGGCAGCGGCCTGGTGGCTGTCGTGGTTGCCATCGCCATGTCCGTGTGGCGCTCGCGGCAATCGAAACTGGTGACGACCTACGGCTCGGCGCGCTGGGCCGACGCCGCTGATATTCGCAAGGCGGGACTAACCCAGCCTGCAGGCGTCTTCCTTGGTCGGCATGACGACCAATACCTGCGGCACGAAGGCCCGGAGCACGTCCTGACCTTCGCACCGACGCGATCCGGCAAGGGCGTCGGCCTGGTGGTTCCTACACTGCTGAGCTGGCCTGCGTCCGCTGTTATCCATGACATCAAGGGCGAGAATTGGCAGGTCACAGCAGGCTGGCGCTCGCGTTTTTCGCACTGCCTGCTGTTCAACCCCACTGATCCGAAGTCGGCAGCCTACAACCCGCTGCTGGAAGTTCGGCGCGGCGCGCATGAAGTGCGCGATGTACAGAACATCGCCGACATCCTGGTTGATCCCGAAGGTGCGCTGGAGCGTCGCAACCATTGGGAGAAGACTTCGCACGCGTTGCTCGTCGGAGCCATCCTGCATGTGCTCTATGCGGGCACCGACAAGACGCTGCGCGGCGTCGCCAACTTCCTGTCCGATCCGGCGTGTCCGTTCGAGCTGACTCTGCATCGGATGATGACGACGAAGCATCTGGGCGATGCCCCGCATCCCGTCGTCGCGTCGGCCGCGCGCGAGGTGCTCAACAAGAGCGACAACGAGCGTTCAGGTGTGCTGTCCACGGCCATGTCGTTTCTCGGCCTGTACCGCGACCCGACGGTGGCCGAGGTCACGTCGCGTTGCGACTGGCGCATCGCCGATCTGATCGCATCCGAGCATCCCATCTCGCTGTACATGGTAGTGCCACCATCAGACATCAGCCGCACGAAGCCGCTGGTCCGTCTGATCCTCAACCAGATCGGTCGCCGCCTGACCGAATCGCTTGATGGCAGCGACGGCATCGCCCGTCGCCATAAGCTGCTTTTGATGCTCGATGAGTTTCCGGCGCTGGGCCGGCTCGACTTCTTCGAGACGGCGCTGGCGTTTATGGCCGGCTACGGCATCCGCAGCTTCCTCATCGCGCAGTCGCTGAACCAGATCGACAAGGCCTACGGTCAGAACCATTCCATCCTCGACAACTGCCATGTGCGCGTGACGTTCGCCACGAACGACGAACGCACCGCCAAGCGCATCTCTGAAACGCTGGGCACCGCTACCGAGTTGCGCGCGCAGCGCAACTACGCTGGCCACCGGCTCGCACCTTGGCTGGGCCACTTGATGGTGTCGCGGCAGGAGACGGCGCGTCCGCTGTTGACGCCCGGCGAGGTGATGCAGCTTCCGCCGGACGACGCCGTGGTGATGGTGTCCAGCCTCGCGCCGATCAAGGCCAAGAAGTTGCGCTACTACGCTGATGCCAATTTCCAGCAGCGCGTGCTGCCGCCGCCCACGCTCGCAGCCGGGCGCTACGCCGATGCGCCGCCGCTCCGTCCAGACGACTGGAGCGGCTTGGCTATTCCCGTCGTACCTGCCGCTTCGACCGCAGCGGTGAACTTCACCGACAGCGCAGCAGTTGCCGACGACGGCGGGCCGCGTCGACAACCGGAGCTATCCGAGGTCACCGAATACCTCCCCGACCAAGAGCCGACCAATGACCTGGCACTGCTCGATGACGACGACTTGCCGTTGCCCCTTCCTCGGCAGCTCGACCCGGCCATGCAGCGCACGGCCCGGCTGGCGTCCCTCGACCAACACGACGGAATCGAGCTATGAGCCAATACCGCCTCAACCTGTTCATTCCGCACGAGCACGCCAAGCGGCTCGACGAGCTGGCCGCCAAGAAAGGCGTGTCCAAGTCTTCCATCGTGGCGGCGGCGCTGGCGTCCTGGCTGTCGCCGGACGCGGGCGACCAGCGTGAGGCGGCCATCGCCAAGCGGCTTGATCGACTGTCGCGCCAGTTCGAGAGGCTGGAGCGCGACCAGAACATCGAGATCGAAACGCTGGCGCTGTTTGTCCGCTACTTCCTGACGGTCAGCACGCCGGTTCCTGAAGCCCATCAAGACGCGGCGCGCGCGCAAGGCAAAGCGCGCTTCGAGCAGTTCGTCGAACAGCTCGGCCGCCACCTGATGCGCGGGCGCAGCCTGGTGCGCGACGTGGTGGAGGAACTGCATCCCGACACCGCTCACCTGGACGATGCGGCGGCGCTGGCTGAGGCTCAGGAGCGTGCTTCATGAGCGCCATCCCCTCGACTGTCGGGCAGTCCTTTGCCACCACCTCGCTCGACCGGCGCATCCGCATGCTGCGCACGGCGATGGGGCCGCTGATCGCCACCGCGCTCGAAGACCCCGACGTGGTGGAAATCATGCTCAACCCCGATCGCACACTTTGGGTCGATCGCCTGTCGTCGGGTCGCGCGCCGCTGGGCGCAGAACTATCCGAGGAAGACGGCGAACGCATCATTCGCTTGGTCGCCGCGCATGTCGGCGCAGAAGTCCATCGCGGCCAGCCGCTTTTGAGCGCCGAGTTACCGGAAACTGGCGAACGCTTCGAGGGCATTCTGCCGCCGGCGGCGCCGGGGCCAGCCTTCGCGCTACGCAAGCGCGCCGTGGGCGTGATCCCGCTGGAGCGCTATGTCTCCGACGGGATGATGACGTTCGAACAAGCCGAGTTCTTGCGCGGGGCAGTGCGCGAGCGGCAGAACATCTTGATCGCTGGCGGCACAAGCACCGGCAAGACCACGCTCGCCAATGCCTTGCTCGCGGAAATCGCCGCCACGGGCGACCGCGTGTTGGTGCTCGAAGACACCATCGAACTGCAATGCACGGCACGCGACCACGTGCCGCTGCGCACGCGTGCCGGCGTCGTGTCGATGACCGAGCTGGTGCGCGCCACGATGCGGCTGCGCCCCGACCGCGTGATCGTCGGTGAGGTGCGCGGCGGCGAGGCGCTGGATCTCATCAAGGTGTGGGGCACCGGCCATCCAGGTGGCATCGCCACCATCCACGCAGGCTCCGCGCTGGGCGCACTGTTGCGCGTGGAGCAACTGATTCTCGAAGTGGCCGTGAATCCGCCGCGTGCGCTCGTCGCCGAGGCCGTCAACGTTGTCATCCACATCGCCGGCCGTGGCCGGCATCGCCGCATCGAAAGCATCGCCCGCGTCCTTGGCTTCGACGGCGTGGGCTATCGCCTCGCGGATGCGCTGGAGCCACGGCTTCCAGAGCTGCTGCTTTCTTCCCTGTCCCCTAACCACCTTGGAGAACTGCCATGACACAGATGCACGCCCATACTTTCCATATTTTCGTAAATCCGGCCTCAATCCTGGCGCGCCTGCGGCGCCTAGCAGGCCCTGCGCACCACGGCCTGCTGACCGTCGCCGTGATGCTGACGATGGCTGGCACGGCACGGGCCGCCGGGTCGTCGATGCCCTGGGAAGGCCCGCTCGAATCCATTCTCGAATCCATCCAAGGGCCGGTCGCGCGCATTGTGGCCGTCATCATCATCATCTCCACCGGTTTGGCACTGGCCTTCGGCGACACATCAGGCGGCTTCCGAAAGCTCATCCAGATTGTGTTCGGCCTGTCGATCGCGTTCGCGGCGTCGAGCTTCTTCCTGTCGTTCTTCAGCTTCTCTGGCGGGGCGGTCGTATGAGCGCGACCAGCGCCTTGCCGGGCTTTGAGGTGCCGCTGCACCGCTCGCTGACAGAGCCGATCCTGATGGGCGGCGCGCCGCGCACTGTGGCGATCGCCAACGGCACGCTGGCCGCTGCCGTTGGCCTGGGCCTGCAACTGTGGATTCCCGGC
Source organism: Janthinobacterium sp. GW821-FHT03C08 (assembly GCF_059420905.1). Lineage (NCBI taxonomy): Bacteria > Pseudomonadati > Pseudomonadota > Betaproteobacteria > Burkholderiales > Oxalobacteraceae > Janthinobacterium > Janthinobacterium sp. GW821-FHT03C08. Next base: position 150,435 of record NZ_JBWKUP010000006.1, read on the forward strand.
GTCGTGCTCTGGATCGTCGGCCATTCGCTGGCGGTGTGGGGCGCTCGTGTCGATCCGCAGTTCACGCAGGTGTTCGCCAAGCACCTCAAGCACAAACCGCTGTTGGACGTGTGAGGACCGAGCCATGTTGAAACTCGCCGAATACCGCCAGCGTCCCGCACTGCTTGCCGACTGGCTGCCATGGGCCGGACTGGTCGCACCAGGTGTCGTCTTGAACAAAGACGGTAGTTTCCAGCGCACGGCGCGCTTTCGTGGACCTGATCTGGACAGCGCGACGCAAGGCGAGCTGATCGCCACGACGGCGCGGCTGAACAACGCGCTGCGCCGACTCGGCGCCGGCTGGGCGCTGTTCGTCGAAGCCGAACGCCGGCCGGCGGCCGATTATCCGCACTCGGATTTTCCCGAACCATTGTCGTGGCTGGTGGACGAGGAACGGCGCGCGACCTTTGAGGAATCAGGCCACCACTTCGAGAGCGGCTATCACCTCACGCTGCAATACCTCCCGGCGGAGGAATCCCGCGCCCGCGCAGCGAAGCTGCTGTACGAGAACACGCCGACCGCCGGCGTGGACTGGCGCGAACGCATGACCGCGTTCGTCGCGGAAACGGGCCGCGTCTTCGACCTGCTCGATGGCGTGATGCCGGAGATCGACTGGCTCGATGATGCCGAAACTCTGACCTACCTGCACGCGACCGTCTCGACACGGCGCTACCGCATCGGCGTGCCGGACGTGCCGTTCCACCTTGACGCCTTGCTGGCCGACACGCCCTTGATCGGCGGCCTCGCACCGATGCTTGGCGACCAGCACCTGCGCATCGCCACGGTACGCGGCTTCCCAACCTCGACTTGGCCGGGGATTCTGGACGACCTCAACCGGCTGGGCTTCGCCTACCGCTGGAGCACGCGCTTTCTGTGCATGGACAGGTCGGAGGCCGAAAAGGAACTCGGCCGCCTGCGCCGGCAGTGGTTCGCCAAGCGCAAGAACGTGGTGGCGCTGCTGCGCGAAACGATCTTTCAGCAGGAAAGCCCGTTGGTCGATACCGACGCCAGCAACAAATCGGCGGACGCCGACGCCGCCTTGCAGGAACTGGGCAGCGATCAAGTCGCCTTCGGCTACGTCACCGCGACCGTAACGGTGCTCGATGCCGATGCCGACACGGCTGACGAGAAGCTGCGCATGGTGGAGCGCGCGATTCAGGGTCGGGGTTTCGTGACGATTCCCGAAACCCTCAATTCGGTGGAGGCGTGGCTGTCGTCGGTGCCGGGCAACGCCTACGCCAACGTGCGGCAGCCCATCGTCTCGACGCTGAACCTCGCGCACCTGATGCCGGTATCGGCGGTGTGGGCCGGACCGGAGAAGAACGAGCATCTCGACGGCCCGCCGCTGATCGTTACCCGCACCGAAGGCGCCACGCCGTTTCGGCTGGTGACGCACATCGGCGATGTGGGCCACACGCTGATCGCCGGTCCGACGGGCATGGGCAAATCCGTGTTGCTCGCAACGCTGGCGATGCAGTTCCGCCGCTATCCCGGCTCCCGCATTTTCGCGTTCGACATGGGCCGCTCCATGCGAGCGACGGCGCTGGGCCTGGGCGGCGAGTACTACGACCTCGGCGCTGATGGCGCGATCGCCTTCCAGCCGCTCGCGCGCATCGACCGGGAGGGCTACCGAACCTGGGCCGCCGAATGGGTCGAAGGTCGCCTGACGCACGAAGGCGTCGCTGTCGGCCCCGACGAGAAGGCGGCCATCTGGTCGGCGCTCGGCAGCCTCGCCGGCGCGCCGATCGAACAGCGGACTCTCACGGGCTTGTCGGTGCTGTTGCAGTCGAACGCGCTGCGCCAAGCGCTCGCGCCCTACGTGCTCGGCGGCGCGCACGGCAAGCTGCTCGATGCCGATCACGACCGGCTCGGCACGGCCGACGTGCAGTGCTTCGAAATGGAGGAGCTGATGCACAGCAAGGCTGCGGTGCTGGCCGTGCTGGGCTACCTGTTCGCGCGCTTCGATGAGCGGTTCGACGGTGCGCCAACGCTGCTGATCCTCGACGAGTCCTGGCTGTTCCTTGACGACCCGGTGTTCGCCGCGCGCATCCGCCAGTGGCTCAAGACGCTGCGCAAGAAGAACGTCAGCGTCATTTTCGCCACGCAGTCGCTCGCCGACATCAAGGATTCGAGCATCGCGCCCGCAATCATCGAAAGCTGCGCGAGCAGGATTTTCCTGCCGAACCCGCAGGCCACCGAGCCGCAGATTCGCACGATCTACGAAGGCTTTGGCCTCAACAGCCGCCAGATCGAGATCGTCGCCACCGCGCAGCCAAAGCGCGACTACTACTACCAATCCCGTGCAGGCAATCGCCTGTTCGACCTCGACTTGGGGCCGGTCACGCTTGCATTCGCGGGCGCCTCGACGCCCCAGGACCAGCGCGCCATGGACCGGGTACTTACCGATGCCGGCGCACCGGGCTTTACCGGCGCCTGGCTGCGCCATCGCGGCCTTGATTGGGCGGCGGACCTGCTGCCGTCCGCACCATCCGCCGCGTCCTTCCTCGCTCGTCAACCTCTGGAGGTCTCGCCATGAAGATTCGCCTTCTCACCCTCGCTGTTGCCGCGTTAATCGGTGTCATGCCCGCTGCGCAAGCGCAATGGGTCGTCGTCGATCCGACCAACCTCGTGCAGAACACGCTGACTGCGGTTCGCACACTGGAGCAGATCAACAACCAGATTCAACAACTCCAGAACCAAGCGCAGTCGCTGATAAATCAGGGGCGCAACCTGGCGAGCCTGCCATTTAACGTGGTCAACCGGCTGCGCTCAACATTGGCGACCACCCAGCAGCTCATCACGCAAGCGCAAGGCCTGGCGTTCCAGGTGCAGAGCATGGATCAGCAGTTCGCGCGCCTCTATCCGCAGCAGTACGCCGCGACCGTGAGCGGCAATCAGATGTACCAGGACGCGCACCAGCGTTGGCAGAACACGCTCAATGGCCTACAGACCGCGATGCAGATGCAGGCGCAGGTGTCGCAGAACGTGACCGAAGACGAGAGTGTGTTGACTGACCTTATAGGCCAAAGCCAGTCGGCCACCGGCGCCTTGCAAGCCATGCAGGCGACCAACCAGCTCTTGGCCTTGCAAGCGAAGCAGTCCATTCAGACGCAACAGCTCCAGCTCACGCAGGGACGCGCCACGGCGCTGGAACTGGCGCGGCAGGCCACCGCCGTTGAACGCGGCCGCGAAGTGACGCGACGCTTCCTTGGCACCGGCACGGCGTACACGCCGCAGTCGGTCAACTTCTACGGCAACTGACGGGCACGGCCATGATACCCGCGCACATCCTGTTCGCCTTCGCGTGCCTGCTGGCCGGCTGCAATCAGCCGCAGGCATTGTCGGTCGATGCGCTGGCCGCCGATCCGGCCCGGCTGCACGCGCTGCGTGCGCATTGCCACCGTGGCGAACACGACGACGTGTTCTGCGCGCGGGTGGACCAAGCCGACCTGCGCCGCTTCCTCTCCGGTCAGGCCGGGCCGGGTGAATACCAAACGCTGGCTGACCTGCCGCCGATCCCGGCCAGCTTCGATGGCCCCAGCACACCGACGGAGGGACGGCCATGAACGACGTTTCCATCATCGACCACTTCCTCAACGTCTTTTCTACCTACATCGACTCCGGCTTCGGCCTGCTGCGCGGCGAAGTCGCATTCCTGACCGCGACGCTGGTGGCGATCGACATGACGCTCGCCGGGTTGTATTGGGCGCTCGGCCATGCGACCGGCCAGGGCGACGACGTGATGGCGAAGCTCATTCGCAAGGTGCTCTACGTCGGTGCCTTCGCCTACATCATCGGCAATTTCAACATGCTGGCCAGCATCGTGTTTCGCTCGTTCGCCGGCTTGGGCCTGACAGCGTCCGGCTCGACCGTGAGCATGGCGACGTTCCTGCAACCGGGACACCTCGCTAAGTCCGGCATTGACGCGGCGGCGCCGATCCTTCAACAGATAAGCGAGATGGCAGGCTTTCCCGAAGTGTTTGTCAACATCGCGCCCATCGTCGTGATGTTCCTCGCCTGGTTCATCGTCATCCTCTGCTTCTTCGTGCTGGCGGTGCAGCTCTTCGTCACGCTGATCGAGTTCAAGCTGACCACGCTCGCCGGCTTCGTGCTGGTGCCGTTCGCGCTTTGGAACAAGACCGCGTTTCTCGCTGAAAAGGTGCTCGGCAACGTCGTGTCATCCGGCATCAAAGTGCTAGTGCTGGCCGTCATCGTCGGCATTGGTACAGGGTTGTTCGCAGAGTTCCCGACCACGCCGGGCGAGCCGTCCATAGACCATGCGCTGGTGGTGATGCTCGCATCGTTGGCAATGCTCGCACTGGGCGTCTTTGGGCCAGGCATCGCCACGGGGCTAATTTCAGGCGGCCCGCAGCTCGGTGCTGGCGCGATGGCAGGCGCCGCCTTGGGTGCGGCGGGGACCGCCGTCGCGGTCGGCGCTGCCGCTACCGGCGTCGGTAGCGCTGTGGTGGCTGGAGCGCGTATGGCGCCAGCCGCCGCCAGCGCCATCGGCAGCGGCGCACGCGCCGCTGCCTCGACCGCTGGCAGCGCACGGTCGGCGTTTCAGGCCGGTTCCGCCTCTGCCGGCGGTGGTGCGAAAGGTGCGATGGCTGGCCTGGGCAACGTCGCCAAGACCGGCGCGCAGGCGGTCGGCCAGAAGGCCGCCGCTGGCGCGCGCTCGATCGGGCAGCGCGCCGCCGCCGCATTCCGCTCGGATGGCGCGGGACAGGCGTCCGGTGGGGGCGCAGCGGCCGGTGCTGCTGCGTCAGGCCCGACCACCGCAGGCGAAGCCGCCGCGAATAGCGCCAACCAACAACAACCCGCCTGGGCTAAGCGACTGCATCGCCGCCAGCAGATATCCCATGCCGCTACCACTGCCGCGCACACGTTGCGCGGCGGGGACGGCGGCGGCTCGGGTAGCGGACCAAGCCTTACCGATTCCGATTCTTGAGGAGAACCAGCCATGCGATTCAAACGACCGCAGGTGCGCTACGCCGACACGCCGCAGCCTGCCACCCCGTATCAAGCCGCCGCGCAGGTGTGGGACGAGCGCATCGGCTCGGCTCGCGTGCAGGCGAAGAATTGGCGGCTGATGGCCTTCGGCTGCCTCGCGTTGGCGCTTTTGATGGCGGGCGGCCTGGTTTGGCGCTCGGCGCAGTCCATCGTCACGCCTTACGTGGTGGAGGTGGACAAGACCGGCCAGGTGCGCGCGATCGGCGAGGCCGCCACGCCGTACCGGCCAGCAGATGCACAGGTCGCCTACCACTTGGCACACTTCATCACGCTGGTTCGCTCGCTGTCGATTGATCCCATCGTAGTACGGCAGAACTGGCTGGATGCCTACGACTACACCACCGACCGCGGCGCAGCGGTACTCAACGACTACGCGCGCACGAACGATCCGTTCGCCCGCGTTGGCAAGGAGTCGGTGACGGTGCAAATCACCAGCGTCGTTCGCGCCAGCGATTCGTCTTTCAACGTGCGTTGGACGGAGCAGCGTTTCGTCAACGGCGCACCGGCCGGCACCCAACGGTGGAACGCCGTGATTTCCATCGTCCTGCAAACCCCGCGCACCGAACAACGCCTGCGCAAGAACCCGCTGGGCATCTACGTCAACGGCCTGTCCTGGAGCCGCGAACTGGATGCGTCCGAAGGAGCCAAACCATGAACCTGTCTTTCCGCTTTTACGCTTTTGTGCTGACCTTGGCGGCCACCACGTCGTCACTGATGGGCTGCGCCTCGCAGGGCAAGCCACCGCCGCATATTTCGCTCGATGAGCCGGTGCAGGCGCAACCGTTGCCCGAACCACCGAAGCCGGTGGAAGTGGTGGAGGTGCCGAAGGTGCTGCCGATGCCGGCGCAGATGAAGCCGCTGCCTGACGTGGACGAAGCTAAGCTCGCGCCGGAGCCGGCTGACGAAACCGTGCGCGTCTCGCGTGCCAACGCCGAGGCGCGCATCGCGCCGACTCGCGAGGGCTACGTCAACGCGATTCAGGTGTGGCCTTTCACCGATGGCGCGCTGTACCAGGTCTATGCCGCGCCGGGGCGCGTCACCGTGATTTCGCTCCAGCCGGGCGAGGAACTGGTGACAGTCGCCGCCGGCGACACGGTGCGTTGGATTGTCGGCGATACGTCCAGCGGCGCCGGCGCCGAGCTGCGCGTCAACGTGCTGGTGAAGCCCACCCGGTCTGGCCTCAAAACCAATCTGGTCGTCACCACGAACCGCAGGACATACCTGCTGGAACTGACCTCGACGGAAAAAGCGTGGATGGCGTCCGTGTCCTGGGACTACCCGAAAGACCGGATGTTGGCCTTGCAGCGTCAGTCGCAGGCCGCGCAGGCGACCGCGCCCGTCGATACCGGCCTGTCGCTGGAGAAGATCCGCTTCCGCTACGCGGTCAGCGGTAGCAATCCACCGTGGAAGCCATTGCGCGCTTTCGACGACGGCGAGAAGGTCTATATCCAGTTCCCGGGAGGCATCGCGCAGGGCGAGTTGCCGCCCTTGTTCGTAATCGGCGCGCAGGGCGACGGGCAACTGGTGAACTACCGCTTCCGCTCGCCGTACTACATCGTGGATCGGCTGTTCGGCGCGGCCGAACTTCGCCTGGGCGGGGACAAGGGCGACGTGGTGCGCATCGAGCGCACGGATGGCATGCGGGGGAAATGACCATGAGCCAGGACGAAACCCCGGATGTGCCGATTCCTGACGCTGCGCCGAAGGTCGCGCCCGAGAACGTGGCGCTAAGGGCGCAACCGCGCCCGGTGACGCGCTTGAATCGGCGAACGCTGGCGCTGCTGACCGGCGGCCTCGGCGTGGCCGTGCTGGGCGCAACGATGTGGTCGTTGCAGCCGACGCATCGGCGCGGTGGCAACGAGCCGGCCGAGCTTTACAACGTCGATCGCGTCTCGCGCTCTGAAGGACTGGACCAGCTTCCCGCCGACTACTCCAAGCTACCGCCCAAGGTGCCAGAGTTGGGGCCGCCGTTGCCCGGCGACCTGGGGCCGGCCATCGTGAAGTCTCAGCAGCAGGCGGTGGCCCGCTATTCGCCGCCCGGCCAAGACCCCGGCGGCGCCGAGCGTGACGCGCGGCGCAAGGAGGCTGAAGCGGCAGCGGGATCGTCGGTGTTCTTCCGCTCCAGCAACCAGCGCGCCGCTACCGCGCCGGCGCAGGTGGCCGCTGCTGGCCCAGCTTCTGGCTTGGCGGGCTTCGATCCGCAGGCCGCTGGGCCGGCCTCGACGGCGGCCCAGCCCGCCGACCCGACCGCCGTGCAGAACCGGCAAGACCAGAAGGAGGCGTTCCAGAAAGCAGGAACTACGGAAACCCGTAATTCCGGCAATCTGCAAATGCCGGCTTCGCCGTACCAGGTGATGGCTGGCACGGTGATCGCCGCAGCGCTCGTAACGGGCATCAAGTCCGACTTGCCGGGCGACGTGATCGGCACGGTGACGGAGCCGCTGTACGACACCGCGACCGGCCGCTATCTGCTGATACCGCAGGGGTCACGCATCTTCGGCAAATACAACAGCCAGGTCGCTTATGGGCAGAGCCGCGTACAGGTGGTGTGGAACCGGGTCATCCTGCCGGACACGTCATCGCTCACGCTCGACAACCTGGCCGGCACCGACCCGGCCGGCTATGCCGGCCTGGAGGATGGCGTTGATTGGCATTGGGATCGCATCTTCGCTGGCGCGGCACTGACGACGCTGCTGGGCGTCGGTGCCGAACTGGCCGCGCCGGAGAACCGACAGGGCGGTGATCGCGTCATCGTCGCCGGACGCGACAGCCTGCAGGACAGCGTGAATCAGGCGGGGCAGGAGATGACCCGTCGCAACCTCAACATCCAGCCAACGCTCACCGAACGGCCGGGGCTCCCGGTGCGCATCATCGTCAACCGCGACCTGGTGCTGCGGCCCTACCAGCCGCTGTTCTTCAACCGGGGGGCTTCACGATGAACACGACCAAGAAGCTGCGGCTGGGGCCGCTGCCCAAGACCGAGATCGTCAAGCTGACCTTCGCGTGTCCCGTCGCGCTGAAGGCCGACCTCGACCGCTATGCGGCCCTTCATGGCCGCACTTATGGTGAAGATGTCGATGCGGCGACCCTCATCCCTCACATGCTTGAGGCATTCATGGCGCGCGATCGGGGATTCAAGCAGGGCGGGTAGGGTGCATCGAGCCGAGGGGCATGGCCCTCGGACGCTCGGGTGGTGGACGCAGCAGCCTTGCCCGAGGCATCGGGCCTTTGACCGGCGGAAGCCATGATCTTCACTGTGCAGTAAATATTGAGCTTTTGCCGAATATTCGGTAGAATGGCCATATTCACTGCGCAGTAAAGAACCTAAAACCATGGTGCTTGAGTCCCCAACGAACGAGCGGCAACTGATCGAACAGTTCCTGGAAACCCTCCAGGGGCTGCCGGAAGTACATGCGAATCTGGGTCGCTGGGAGTCCGTCGGGTCTGCGGACGAGCCTCGGCATGATGCCCAGATCGAACTCCATGTGGCTGGTAGATCGTTCACGTTGCTGATCGAGGCAAAAAAGGCGGTCTATCCCAGGGATGTGCGCGAAGTTCTGTGGCAGTTCCGAGACTATGCCCGCAGCCAGCCTCTGGGGAGGAGCGGCGACGAGGCTTTGCCCTTGCTGGTTGCTGAGTCGATCTCTCCGGGAGCCAAGGATCTGCTCAGAACCGAGCGCGTCGGGTATTACGACAGCGGCGGCAGCCTGTTCCTGCCTGCGCATGGTGCCTATCTCTACATCGACAGACCGCCGCCCAAGACCTTGGCTAAATCTGTCCGATCGCTGTTTTCGGGTCGCCGCGCGCAGGTGCTGCACGCCTTGTTGGTTCGACACAAGGACTGGTTCAGCGTCAAGGAACTTGCCGAACAAACGCAGGTGTCACCGGCGACCACCTCGCAGGTACTGACGGAACTGGAACGTTTCGATTGGCTGGCTACGCGCGGCCAGGGTCCGAGCAAAGAACGGCATCTCAAAGAGCCTGGCGCGATGCTGGACGCCTGGGTGAAGCAGCTTGCATCGATCCGTGCCCCCGCACTGCAGCGTTATTACGTGCCAGCCCTCAAGGCGGATCAATTGGTTGAGCGTGCAGGCCACGTGTTCGCGTCCCACCAAGTTGGCTACGCGATTACCCATGAAGCGGCCGCGCAACGCTATGCGCCGTTCCTTTCCAACGTGTCTCAGGTCCGTTGCCGGCTGCTGGTCGGGCCCACAGCCGACGCCGCCATCGACGAGTTGGGTGCAAGGTCGGTCAACGAAGGCGCCAATCTGACGGTCATCGAAGCCAAATCACCGGGCGAACTGCTGTTTCGCGAGCGCATTGGCGATGTCTGGTTGGCAAGCCCCATTCAGGTCTACCTCGACTTGCTGGGCGGCGAGGGGCGAGCCAAGGAAATGGCCGAGCATCTGCGCAGAGACAGGATCGGTTTCTGATGGCCAAGCCCGCGACCCTCGACGGCTACAGCGATCAATACACCCTCGACTGCGAGCGCGTTCTCGTGACGCTGTTGCGCGGGCTGGGGCCATGGAAGGATTCAGTCTACCTGGTCGGTGGCCTGACTCCCCGATACCTGGTGGCCGCCCGTCCGCCATTGATACCTGCGCACGCCGGCACGCTGGACGTGGACATCGTGATCGACTTGCAGATGCTGGCCGACACTGAGGCGTACCACACGCTGGAGGACAACTTCAAGAAGATGGGCTTCGAGCGCGCCGAGAACGAAAAGAAGCAGAAGCTTTCGTGGCGTTGGCAGACCCGCACCGAACACGGCGCCTTGATGGTGTTGGAACTGTTGGCCGACGCGCCGCAGATCGCTGGCGGTAAGGTGCAGCCGTTGCCGACCGAGGGAACGATCTCGGCGTTGAACATCCCGCACTCGTCCATCGTCTTCGATCTCCACCAAGTCACCGAGATCCAAGCGGAACTGTTAGGCGACAACGGCGTCGCGACAGAGAAAATCAAGCACGCCAACTTGGTGAGCTTCACCTGCCTGAAGGCATTCGCCTTCGACCAACGGTTTGAACGCAAGGATGCGCACGACCTGATCTATTGCATTGAACACGCGCCCGATGGCATGGACGCTGTTGCCGAGGCTTTCCGCAAGGAAAGCGGTGGCACGCATGGCACCGTGATTCAGGCTTGCCTGGCGATCCTGCGTAGTCGCTTTGTGTACGACGACAAGACGGAGGGGTATCGCAAGGATGGCCCGGTGTCCGTCGCCAAATTTGAACTGGGCGAGGGTGACGAGCCCGAGCAACGCGAGGCGAGGGCGTTGCGTCAGCGCCAAGCGAGCGACGTAATCGAACAACTCTTGGCGCGAATCGGATAGGGGGCGGCGTGGCGATCAAAGCAATTTTCGTGGGCATCAACAAACACCTCGACGCTACGATCCCCGAGCTGGGCGGGGCCCGCCGCGATGCGACGGCGTTGTGGGCGCTGTTCACCGACACTGTCGAAGGCCTGGCTGGCCGACTGCTTGTCGATGAGGCCGCCACGCATGCAGAGGTGTCGCAAGCCATCCTCGGAACGCTGTCGGCTGCGGGCCAGGACGACGTGGTCGTCATCACATTCGCTGGGCACGGCTCTCCCGATGGAAACCTGGTCCTGTTCGATACCAACGCAGCCGATCTTTCCAGCACAGGCCTGTCGATGGCGGGCTTGGCCGATGCCTTCAAGGCGACGAAGGCGCGTGCGGTGCTGTGCGTGCTTGACTGCTGCTTCAGCGGGCAGGCGCCCGCACGCGTGCTGGAGGCTGCAGCGCGCCCGCGAAGCGCATTTGCGTTGACTGGGATTTACGGCGAAGGACGCATTCTGCTTGCCGCCTGTGCAACCAACGAATCTGCCTGGGAGCAGCCGGGCACCGGACACGGACTGCTTACGCATGCCGTGATCGAGGCGTTGACGGGTGCGGTCGGCGACTCGGTCAGCTTCCCGGAAATCGCCGGCGAGATCATCCGGCTGGCGCGTGTCGAGGCCGAGCGCATCAGCGTGACGCAGACGCCTGTATTCCTGGGCAACGTCCAGGGTGGTCTTGTGTTTCCAGCCCTCAAGCGTGGTGACAACTACGCCGCTGCGTTCCCGGCCAGAGCAGTCCAGCAAATGTCGGGCTCATTTGCGGAATTTTCCGCGCACGGCTTTCCGCCGGAAATCGTCGATCAGTGGACGACGGACTTCCCGCGAGGCCTCAACGCGCTGCAACTCAAGGCAGTCAACGAACACGGCGTACTATCCGGCAGATCGCTGCTGGTGGTCGCGCCGACCAGCTCGGGTAAGACCATGATCGGCGAACTGGCTGCGATTCAGGCAGTCACCGCCGGCAAGAAAGCGGCGTTTCTGCTGCCGTATCGGGCGCTGGTCAACGAGAAGTTCGAGGAGTTCAGCGAGCGATACGGACCCGCGGGCCTGCGCGTCGTTCGGTGCAGCGGTGATGCAACGGATGGCATTGGCCCCGTGTTGGGCGGTCGCTATGACCTGGGTTTCTTCACCTACGAAACCTTTCTCAATCTGGCGCTCGGCTCGCCGCGCCTGCTCAACCAGCTCGGCCTCGTCGTGCTTGACGAGGGCCAGTTCATCACGGACCCGAATAGAGGCATTACGGTCGAGTTGATTTTCGCGCTTCTGCTGCGGGCGCGTCAGCGCGGCATAGAGCCGCAACTGGTGATCTTGTCGGCGGTCATTGGCAACCTCAACAGCTTCGATCGCTGGCTCGACCTGCCCTTGCTGATGTCCCGCGAACGGCCTGTACCCCTGGTCGAGGGCGTGCTCGATCGGCGCGGGACGTTCCAGTTCGTCGATGCGGACGGCACTACCAAGACCGAAGCCCTGTTGCCTGCGCATCGCATCGTGCAGCGTCGCGACAAGCCCAGCTCGCAAGACGTGATCGTGCCGCTGGTTCAGCAACTGGTTGCACAGGGCGAGAAGTTGCTGGTCTTCCGCAACATGCGTGGTCCGGCACAGGGCTGCGCCAAATACTTGTCAAGGGAATTGGGCCTGGGTCCTGCGACGACCGTCCTGGACGTGCTGCCGACTCAGGATCTGACCGGCGCCTCGCAGGATCTGCGGGAATGCCTTGCTGGGGGCACTGCGTTCCACAACACCAATCTCTTGCGCGCGGAGCGCGAAGCCGTCGAGAAAGGTTATCGCAACACTGGCGGCGGTATCCATGCGCTGGTGGCCACCACGACGCTGGCTGCCGGTATCAACACCCCGGCATCGACGGTGATCCTGGCCGAGAACGAGTTCGTCGGTGAGGACGGCCGCCCATTCACCGTCGCCGAGTACAAGAACATGGCAGGACGGGCGGGGCGGCTCGGATACAACGAGACCGGCAAGGCCATCATCCTCGCCGACACGCCGATGGAACGCGCGCAACTGTTCCAGAAGTACGTGCTCGGCGTGCCGGAAGACGTGAAGTCATCCTTCCAGCAGCGCGACCTGCCAACCTGGACGTTGCGCTTGCTTAGCCAGGTTCGGGGCGTGCGCGCCACCGAAATTCCTGGCCTCCTGGTCAACACGTTCGGCGGCTACTCTGCGTCACGCGCAAACCCGCAATGGATCGCGATCGTGGAGCATGAAGTCACCGCGTTGGTCGAGCGCCTGCTCCAGGCCGGGCTGGCCGAGCGCGAGGGCGAGTTGATCCACCTGACCTTGCTCGGACGCGCCTGCGGCGCTTCGTCCTTGTCGTTTGAGTCGAGCCTGCGGCTGGTCGAGTTGATGAAACAACTGAACGCCGCACAGACGTCCCCCACCCAGGTGCTGGCGATGGTGCAGGTCCTCGACGAAATGGATGCGATCTACACACCGGTCATGAAGCGGGGACGGTCGGAGAGCGTGCGCGCCAATGATGTGGCGCAGCGTTATGGGCATGCGATGACGCAGGCGCTGCAGCGATATTGCCGGGACGAGATTGAGTTCTGGTGCCGATGCAAGCGCGCGGCGCTCTTGTACGACTGGATCGAGGGCACCCCCGTCGACGTGTTGGAGAAGCGGTTCTCGACCACGCCCTTCGGAGGCGCTGTCGGATACGGGAACATCATCGGAATCGCCGACGCAACCCGCTTTCACTTGCGCTCGACGCACCAAATCCTGTCGGCACTCTTCCCGGACCAGCCCACGTTCCTGGCGGGACTCGACGAAGTCCTGCAACGACTCGAATTCGGCCTTCCGGCCGGTGCGCTGCCGCTCACAAACTTACCGCTCGCTCTGACTAGGGGGCAATACCTCGGGCTCTTCAACGCCGGATGCTTGACGCCGGAAGCCGTGAACGACTTGAGCGGCGAGCGGCTAGAAGCATGCATTGGTCCAGCTAGCGCGTCGCTGCTGAGGCTACAAGCATGAATACCATGGTACTGCGCAGGGGAATGAAATTTTTGGATAGACACGTCGCCACCATCGCGTCGTGGCCGCGAACGGAGTCAACGTGATAAGCGACTACTTCAGCGATCGTGAGAACGGTCCGCGCGCACGCACCGAGCAGGTGATTTCGCCCACTGTCTGGGCGGGCCTCGTGGCAACGGTACAGGCGTTGATCAATAGCGGTGCATTCGGCCTGCGCTTTCCGGAACGCTGCCCGGATGGACAAGCCACTTGCGGCGGCGATGCGGACGCCTTGGCGGCTTCCGTAAGCGCAGAAATGCCGGGTCTGGCTTGGCCGTTGGAGACAGTCTCCATTGATGGGGAGGGTTACTTTGCTGAACGCCAGCCGTTCGCGCCGGACACCTTGCTCGTCTTGGATTTCATCGAGTTCGTTCACGCATCAGTGGCTAAGCCGATCTCAGGGAAGTATCACGACTACTTCAGTCATCACCACCTGACTTTCGACCAGGAGGCGGGGCAGGAAGACTTCCGCGTGACGGTCAATCGTATATTCGCGCGCAACGGGCTTGCGTTCGAGATGCTGCCCAATGGTCGAATTGAACGACTGCTCCCGCCGGTACTTGGCGAAGAACTGAAGCGAACGCTTTTCAATACGGGAGATCGCACGCTCGACAACATGCTCGACGAGTGCCGGGCCAAGTTTTCGGACCGCAATCCGTTGGTGCGTCGTGAAGCGCTGGAGCGGTTATGGGACGCATGGGAGCGACTCAAGTCACTGGCTGACCCGAGCGACAAGAAGCGCTCGGTCAAGATCATCCTCGATGCAGTTACTTCCGTGCCGTCGCTGCGGGAGAGATTGGAGACAGAAGCGACAGAACTTAACTCCATTGGAAACAGTCACCTCATTCGGCATTCGGAGATCAGCCAGGTGCCGGTGATCGATGTGGACCAGGTCGACTATCTGTTCCACCGACTGTTCGCCATGATTCAGCTGATGCTGAGGAAAAAGTAAAAGTGCGAAAGCCCGTACGTTGCGCGAGGACGGTGGTCGCTCATGCGGGGTTTGGGGGGCCTTGTTAAATGGAAAAGATCAACCGAGGAGAGACGCAATGCTTGAATGGTACTTGGAGGTAAATGCCCTGTTTCGGGCAATGCGTCAGAAAGCGATCGATGCACAAGGCCTCCTTGCGAGCGACGATAAAGCAGGGGCCAAGTTGATCAATGGCTATTTGAAAGCTGACTATCAACTACTGCGCAAGCTGTGGACCGGTGCAGGGTTCCCTGAGCAAGACATGGGAAATCTTGGCAGGCATATCGGATTTGGCGACGCCAATGACTACGACGACATCCTTGCGCGCGATCTTCCCCAGGTAGAGGTGAGGGCGGAAGCGCATGTGCGTGAAGCGACGGGTACCAAACCGAGCATAGGCTTCGAGGAACTGCTGCATCCGGTTATCTTCGCGCATGCCTTCCAGCACTATGTGGACGGACACTACCGCGATGCCGTCTTGAACTCCGTCGTTGCGATCTTTGATCTGATGCGAGAGCGCACTGGCCTGGATCTCGACGGCGCGGCTCTGGCGACACAAGCGTTGAGCTTGGAAAAGCCGCACTTGATCCTCAGCGAACTCGACACGGAGTCGGGCAGAAATGACCAGAAGGGGTTCATGCAAATTTTGGTCGGTGCCTATCTTGGCATTCGCAATCCCAAGGCTCATTCGCTAAATCATGATCTCGACCCGGAGAAGGCCGCACAGTATCTGATCTTCGCCAGCCTTCTAGCCCGACGGATCTACGAAGCGAAAGACGCTCCGAAGGCCTGAGACGCGCCAGTTGCATCGCTGGTTCTCGATCCGACCGCGAGCCACTGGAACTCAGGCGATGTCCTGCGAAGGAATGCAGGTAGCGCAAAGAATCGAGCACTTCGCAATGTGCTTTTGCATCAGGGATTTCTAAAGCGGAACAGGCCGCACACCATCACAGGGGCACCCAATGGCAAGAATAAGAAAAATCGAGATCGCCAACTTCCGTGGCATCAAGCAATTGGTGTGGTGTCCATCGCCTGGCATCAATTGTCTGATCGGCACGGGTGACAGCGGAAAATCCACGGTGCTGGATGCGATCGATCTGTGCTTGGGCGCCAGGCGCAATGTGCAGATTTCCGACGCTGACTTTTTCGGCCTGGACATCACCGCTCCAATCAGCATCACGCTGACACTGGGCGCGCTGGATGACAGCATGAGTACGCTGGAAAGCTTCGGTGCGTTTCTGCGCGGTTATCACGCTGCCACGGGCATCGTCGAAGACGAGCCGTCTGCCGGTGCAGAAGTGGTTCTCTGCCTGAATCTGACCGTCGCCAGCGACTTGGAACCATCCTGGACTCTTATCTCCGACCGCGCCTTCCAGCAAGGTCTGGTGAAGACACTCGCATGGAAGGACCGTCTGGCCTTAGCGCCGACGCGGATCGGTGCGCTCGCTGACTACAACTTGGCCTGGCAGCGGGGCTCGGTGCTGAACCGCATCTCGGAGGAACGCGCGGATGCTTCGGCGGCACTCGTGAAGGCTGCACGGGATGCGCGCGGCACCTTTGGCGACCAGGCCGAGCAGCAATTGGGAGAAGCGCTGGGGATCGTCGCCGCGACCGCCCAAGAACTCGGTGTCCACATTGGCGCAAAGGCGAGGGCGCTGCTCGACTCGCATTCCGTGTCGTTCGGCGGCGGGACCATCTCTCTGCACAATGAGGCTGGCATCCCGCTTCGCAGTCTCGGCGTTGGGTCCACACGCCTGCTGGTTGCCGGTCTGCAGCGCAAGGCGGCCAGCCAAGCGTCGATCGTCCTTTCGGACGAACTGGAGTACGGCCTAGAGCCGCACCGCATCGCTCGGTTTCTCGGCTCTCTCGGAGCGAAGGAAGCGGCCCCGCTGCAAGCATTCCTCACCACGCATTCGCCAGTGGCACTCAGGGAGTTGTCGGGCGGGCAGCTTTTCGTGCTGCGCCGCAGTCTCCACGGTCACGAAGCCCGCATGGTAGGCACCGATAACGACACGCAGAGCACCATTCGCCTCTATCCCGAGGCCTTTTTGGCTGGCTCCGTGATCGTGTGCGAAGGAGCCAGCGAGATCGGCCTCCTGCGTGGTCTGGATTTGCACCGGGTAGAACATGGCGGTGTGTCTCTGGCAGCACAGGGCATTGCCATGGTCGACTGTGGCGGTGGCGAGCCCGACCGGCCTTATGCCCGCGCGGCCGCCTTCCAGTCGTTAGGCTACAGGGTGATGGTGGTGCGGGATGACGACAAGAAGCCTACGCCTGTCATCGAACAGGCATTCCTGCAGGCCGGTGGCGCGGTCGTCGCGTACCGCGCAGGCCGCGCATTGGAGGACGAACTGTTTGGCAGCCTTACGCCAGTGGCCTGCCAGCACTTGATCAAATATGCCCACGACCTGCATGGCGACTTGATTCACGAACACCTGCGCACCGTCTCTAACAACACACTGACCGTTCAGGCCGTCTGGGACGAAATCCAGAATACGCAAGCGCTGTCAGTGCCAAACCGAGTCATGCTCGGGCAGGCGGCGCGCATCCGCAAGGCCGGTTGGTTCAAGTCCATCTCCTGGATGGAGGACGTAGCAAGGACCATCGTGGCGCCGGACTTGCCGCTATGCGGTCCAGGCTTCAAGGCACTGGTAGACCAGGTATCTGTGTGGGCTGCCCATGGGCCCCGCTGAAATCGACCTGCGCACGATTGCCCGAGGTACCGTGACGGCACCGGCCGGATGTGGCAAGACGCAGTTGATTGCTCACGCCCTGGCCGCTCACGGAGGTCGCAAACCCATTCTCGTGCTCACGCACACGAACGCTGGCGTGGCGGCGCTTCGCGCCCGGCTGGACCGTGCCGGTGTGCCGCACAGTGCTTATCGATTGAGCACCATCGACGGCTGGGCCATTCGGTTGATTGCGAGCTTTCCGGGTCGCAGCGGTCATGATCCGGACATCCTGCGGCTCGCCACGCCTGCGCGGGACTACCCGGCGATCCGCGAATTCGCCTGGAAGCTGTTGCAGGCCGGGCACGTCAGCGAGGTACTGAAAGCGTCTTATGCGCATCTCATTGTTGACGAGTACCAGGACTGTTCGGTGCCTCAGCACTATCTCGTCTACTTTCTCTCGCTGATCCTGCCGACCTGCGTGCTTGGCGATCCGATGCAGGGCATCTTCGGGTTCGGTGGCAACGCCTTGGCTAACTGGGAGCAGCAAGTGTGCGCGCATTTCCCGGTCGTGGCTGAACTGGCCACGCCATGGCGTTGGCGCAATGCTGGTGCGGAAGCACTCGGACAATGGCTGCTGGAGGCTCGCCGCCTGTTGGTGGCCGGTCAGTCGGTGGATCTGCGCAATGGACCACCAGCACATGTGACGTGGGTTCAGACCATCCCGCCCAACGACCACCCGCAGCGACTGGCTGCTGCGCGGACACTGCCGCCCACCGCAGACGGGCGTGTACTGATCATCGCCGACAGCCGTAACCGTTCCAGCCAGCAGAACTTTGCAAGCCAGACGCCAGGGGCCTCGACCGTCGAGGCAGTCGATTTGCAAGACCTCATCGCCTTCGGCAACAGTTTCGATGTTGCGTCTGCTGGGGCCATGGGGCAGTTGCTGGCGCTGGCGCAAAGCGTCATGACCAACGTGGGTGTCGCAGAGCTGACACGGCGTCTGGAGTCGTTGGCCCGAGGAACCGCGAGGAATCCGCCGTCCTCAGCGGAGAGCAGTGCCTTGGCGTTCCAGCGCGCACCGTCCATGGCCGCAGCCGCAACACTACTGTCAGAGCTGCGTGAGATGCCGAATGTGCGCGTGCATCGCCCCGCCATTCTTTACGGCGTGCTCAAGGCGCTGCGTGGAGCCTCGGCAGGAAACGTCCCGCTTGCGGAGGCTGCTAGGCGCGTGCGTGAAGAGAACCGATTGTTGGGCCGCCCGTTGCCCAAGCGTGCGGTTGGCAGCACGCTGCTGCTCAAAGGGCTGGAGGCAGAAGTGGCGGTGGTGCTGAATACGGAGGGCATGAGCGCGCAGCACTTGTATGTGGCCATGACCCGCGGATCAATGAAGCTGGTTGTGTGTAGCGCCAGCCCCATATTGGGCTAAGTAGGAGGGGAAAGTGGCAAGAGAAAACAAGTTTGCAAGCTCGGGCGGTGCAAAAGAGACGCCCGCTGGGAAGCTCATGGAGACCATCGTCGAGGACGTGATCACGACGAAGGAGATGACCTTTGCACAGTGGCATGCCCTCAGCGCGGACCCTTTCGTTCCGCTTGCCATTCCGGTGTCGCAAGGCGGTCAGTATCGGGTCACGCAAGCTGGCGTGGACGCAGCGCACTTGCTGTCACAGCAAAGCTGGAAATCACGCGAAGCCCTGCGCCAGACGATTGATCGGGAGGCCTTCATGAAGCTCTCTTTCCAGGCCATCGGGGACACGCTTCGCGACTGCCAATCGCGCCTTCCAACAGTACCGGACGGCCAAAATGAGCATGACGTGCTGCTCGGTGACGATTTTTATGCGGTGCTCGCCGACGACTACCAAACGCGCTTGCAGCAGCTCGCCGCCAGCGCGAGTCCCGACGTCGACCGGCATATCCCTTGCCATCTGTTTCACTCGGATCAAGCCGTGCCGGCATTCGCCGTGGGGCCGGTGCGATTCCTGCCGAGAGCGGAATGGCTCGATTCCTTTGTCAAGGATTCGGAGGTCCGCGATCTCATCCGTCAGGTCGAGACCCGTGAACTGGACATGGAGGAGTTGACCGCTCGATCAGTTGCAGCCGAGGGTGGTCGCTGTGCGTCGCATGCGTTGGACGTTCTGCGTACGCTGCGCCATTACAGCTGGGTAGCGACCATCCGGATGGAAGGGCATGAGCATGCGCGGTCTCATTTCAAAGCGTCGGTGGTGGTGGGGCTTGCGATTGACGCAATCGGACTGAGGTTCCAAGTTGAGGATGCGCGACGATTTACGAAAGCCGGCCGGCAGCATCTTTTTGCAGAGGACCGGTTTGCGACCACGCTGGACGGCCGGATATTGCGTGGGTCGAGCGTACAGATGCCTGGCCTTGGCGGACGTCCCGGCGCGCTGGCTGCCAAGATGGCGGGGGAGCAATCCTTCCTGGATGCCGCCGGGTGCATCTTGCAACACTACGTCGAGGGACGACGAAGCGGACATGCGCTGCATCTCGTCGAACGCTGGGCCAATGCGCTGTACTGGGTCGGTGAAGCTCGTCGCGAGGCGTCCGACTTCATGGCCGTTGTGGACTATGGTTGTGCCGCCGACGGACTTTCCGGCGCTGGGGGGAGCGCCAAGGACATGATCGCGTTCGCCGAGACTGCGCTCAAGCCTGAGGGGGAGACCGTGCCAGAGGGCGCGCTCACCGTGGAAGCCGCCGTCCACAAGGTCTATCGAGAAGGCCGTAACAAGCTCGCCCACGGCGAAATGTCGGGACTACTGGAGGACCTAGCAGAGCCTCGCGCAGTCGGCGAAACGCTGCTGTCGGCGCTGTTCGATGTTGTCACGCCGGTGCTGGCTGACCTCTTGCAGAACGAGCCGAACCTTCTGAAGCTTGATGAGAAGAGGGCCTATCGTCTGCTTAAAGCAAAACTTGCGGCGAGGAAAGCAAGCGCTTGACTTGATGCCCTAATCGTGACAGGCAAGGGGACAAGGCATCAAGCTTCCTGTATTATTTCAGCTGATTGATGATGGTGTCGCTAGAGTTGCTCTCCCGCAAATCGCTCCATCTGCCGCGCCAGTAAAAGATGTGCGCTTCTGACGGTAAAAGCGACGGTAAGGCCCCATGTCGATCACAGCCAATCCCTTTAACCACGCGGGTTTGGGCGATCTGTTGATGATGGAGTGGGAATGATGAGCTCGCTTTAACTGATTGATTTTAAAGTGAAAAATTGATGGCCGTTGATGATTCGAAAAGAATTATCAACGGCCATTTTCTTGTTGCGCATTCGGTTGATCGTGCGCGCCAAGGAAATGCCTGCATCGAGGTCTCCACTTTGATCCAGGTCAATGGTTCCATCCAGCCATCAAGTAGTTTTTTGACTTCACAGGTCGGCGCATGGATGACGTTCCGCATACTCTTCCCCGCGAGCTGCGCCGCCCACCTGCTGCGAAGGTCTTTCCAGCAAGGTAGGGACGCGGCTATTTCTCGCTCGTGCCTGAGGAGTCCGCGCAAGCCAGGGCTTTTTTGTGCATGGCGTCGAGGCCTTGATGCGCGAGGTCCAGCAGCGCCATTTCTACGGTGCTGCCATGTTGCATGGACAGGCGCTGCACGGCGCAAGCCAGCGCAGGGGGAAGTTCCAGCGCATGCAGGATCAGCCCCCCTCCGGCCGGTCCTGGCGGGGCGATATGTGTCTCTCTGGCAATGGGCAACGTTCCATCCACAAGCCAGGCTGTGCTGACGCCGAGGGCAGCGGCAATCTTTTCTGCCGCTTCCATGCGAAGTTCGGCTTTGCCGGATTCATAGCGATACAGTTGCGTGGGATTGATGCCCGCCCGTTCGGCAAGCAGTACTTGTGACATACGAAGATCCTCGCGGCATCTTGTGAGCCGCGCAGAAACATTAGTGTCGCCAGGCATAGGTATTGCCTTTCAATATACAAGGTTCGTCAATGCGGCAGAACCCGCTAATCGGCTCCCTCTGTTACCCGACATTGGGGACGCCCGGAAGTCGGGGCCGTAGGCAGGAACGAGAGTGGGCTATCGCACACCGCCAAGGTCACCTGATTTCTCGATTCAGTGCCTGCTGATCCCGGTCAAGCTGGTCACCTTGAACTCCGTCACCTAAGGCAACGAGCTTAATTTTGATGACGCGGTGCGAGCCCTGGTAACGAACGCAGCCAGTACCTTGATCAGGATGCCAGCTGGATTCCGGTCTTGATCAGCAGGAGCGCCCGGTGCGTCAACTGGCTACGCACTTCGGCACTCTCGCCCCTGAGCGCGGCTCCCAGCATCCCTGCAAGCAGCTCGACATCCTTCACGCTCAGATCGGCGCGTATTGCGCCTGACGCAACGACGTCCGGCATCGCCCCTGGGTGGTTTGTCGGTATCTGGCTGCATAGCCTGCCATCTTAGCGTAAAGGAATTCGAAATTGATAGGGGTGGCAAGCGCAAAACACAAAATGGTCATCGATGACCACTTTGTGCTGGGTGTCAATTTCAAACATATCAAGGAGCGAAAAACGTGTTACAGGAAAAGTTGCGCTGGTTACTGGCGCCGCTACCGGCCAGGGCGAGGCTGAAGCCAGGAGCTGGCCAAAGAGGGAGCATGGGGGATCGCCTCCGACATCAATGACGCGGCGGTGCGCGCGGTGGTGGCATCCATCAATGGGGAGCGCCCGGGCGCGGCATTGGCCATGCGCCACGACGTTTCGTCGGCGGAGGATAGGGCGCGGGTAGTGAAGGAAGGCAGGGACGCCTTCGGGCCAATTACCATTCTGGTCAATAACGCCGGCATGCTGGCGCCGGCCCCCTACAATCTGGTGAGCCACGAACATTGGCGCCATCGTCAATATCGCGTCGCTGGCGGTTGTCAATGCTGGCGGCCGCTTCAGCGCCTATATCGCCAGCAAATGCGCCGTCGATGCCATCTCGCGCGCCGCGGCGGTGGAACTGGCCCCGCTGAATATCACCGTCAATACGGTCAACCCGGGAGTGATCCACACCGCGTGGTTTACCACCGGCACGGCGCAGGTGAGCGGCGCGGCACCGCGGCGGCTCGCCTGGAAAGCATGAATTAAATTTCATCTGGCGGCGAAGGGGGTTTTAGCCCCTGCGGCCTATTCTGGACACCAGTTCAGAACGAGGCCATCACCATGACATTCCCATCACGACCGGCCAGGGGGCTGGCCCTGGCCACCCTGGCTGCCACCGCCGTCCTGCTGGGCGGCTGCTCGCTGGTGCCCGTCTACGAGCGGCCGCAGGTGGACCTGGCACCCCGCTGGAATAGTTACCAGACGGCACCTTTGGACGCCACCGTGCCCGTGCAGAGCGGCTGGTGGCGCAGCTTCGGCGACCCCGCGCTGTCCGCGCTGGAGGACCGGGCGTTGCGCGACAGCCCGACCCTGGCGCAGGCCAGGGCGCGCATCGAACAGGCGCGCGGCACGGCCCAGTCGGCCGGTGCCGCGCTGTATCCCACCGTCAGCCTGAACGGCACGCTGGACCGCGTGCACAACGGCAGCGGCACGACGGCGAAGGTGGGCAGCGGCAGCAGCAGCAACACGCAGAGCCTGTTTGCCCAGGCCGGTTACGAGCTCGACTTCTGGGGCAAGAACCGCGCGGCCGGCGATGCGGCGCAGGCGCTGGCGCAGGCCAGCGTGTATGACGCCGACACGGTGGCGCTGACGCTGACCGCCTCCGTCGCCGATACCTATTTTCAGCTGCTGTCGTTGCGCGAACGCCTGCGCCTGGCGCAGGGCATCGCCGACGACGCGCAGCGCCTGCTGGCGCTGGTGCAAAGCCAGGCCGACCTGGGCGTGGCCAGCAACCTGCAAGTGGAGCAGCAGCGCAGCGCGGCGGCCAGCTTTGCCGCGGCGCTGCCGCCGCTGCAGCAGCAACTGGAGCAGAACAGCCATTTGCTGGCCGTGCTCGTGGGCGCCACGCCGCAGCAGTTCGCGCTGGCTGACGGCGGCGTGCAGGCCGTCGCCGTGCCGCAGCCGCAGGCAGGCCTGCCGGCCAGCATCCTGCAGCGCAGGCCGGACATCCGCGCCGCCGAAGCGCGCCTGCAGGGCGCCAATTTCGACATCGGCGTGGCGCGCGCCGCCTTTTACCCGAGTCTCGCCCTGACGGCCAACGCGGGCGTGACCAGCGCCGCGCTGGGCCAACTGCTGTCGTCCAACCCCATCCTCGACATCGGCGCCGCGCTGGCGCAGACCCTGTTCGACGGCGGCCAGCGCCAGGGCCAGCTGACGGTGAGCCGGGGCCGCGCTACGGAACTGGCGGCCGCCTACCGTGGCACGGTGTTGGGCGCCTTGCAGGAAGTCGAGGACGGCCTGAGCGCCACCGTGCACCAGCGCGAGCTGGAAGCGGCGGCGCAGGACGCGGCCAGCTCGGCGCAGCGCGCCAGCACCCTGGCCGAGGCGCAGTACCGGCTGGGCAGCAGCGATTTCCTCAACGTGCTGACGGCGCAGCGCACGCGCGCCCAGGCGCAGGACGCCTTGCTGCAAGCGCGCCTGGGCCGCCTGCAGGCGGCGGTGGGCCTGTTCCGCACCCTGGGCGGCGGCTTCGACGCCGGCGGCGATACGCCCTCCATGTCACCCCTTTCATCCATTTCGGGAGTCACACCGTGAACCAAGAAGAACACAGCAGCACTGGCGCGGGAGCGTGGCGCGGCCGCTGGCTGCTGGCCGCGCTGATCGCGGCCCTGGCCGCCGGCGGCGCGTATGCGCTGCATAAACCGGCACCGGCGCCGGCCGCCAGGGCCGCCATTCCCGTCCACCTGGGCGTGGCCGAACGGCGCGACATGCCCGTCTGGCTGTCGTCCGTCGGCACGGTCACGGCCCTCAACGCCGTCGACATCAAGACGCGCATCGATGGCCAGCTGCAGAAGATCGCCTTTGCGGAAGGCCAGGAAGTGGCGCCCGGCGCGCTGCTGGCGCAGATCGACCCGCGCCCCTTGCGCGCGGCCCTGCAGCAGGCCCAGGCCACCTTGCAGAAGGATGCGGCTTCCGTGGCCAGCCTGCGCCTCGATGCGCAGCGCTACGCGAAACTGGCCGAGATCGGCGCGGGCAGCACGCAAAGCCGCGATACGAGCCAGGCGCAGCTGGCCGCCCAGCTGGGCGCCGTGGCGGCGGACCAGGCGCAGGTGGAAACGGCGCGCCTGCAGCTCGATTACGCCACCATCCGCGCGCCGTTCGGCGGCCGCCTGGGCATGCGCCAGGCCGACGTGGGCGCCATGGTCAAGGCGGCCGACGCGGCCGGCCTGGTGACCTTGACGCAGATCGCGCCCATCACCGTGCTGTTCTCCGTGCCGCAGGAAAACCTGGGCGAACTGGCGCAGCAGCAGGCCAGGGCGCCGCTGGCCGTTGCCGTGGCCGACGCCTCGGGCGGCAAGCCGCTGGCCGATGGCCGGCTGGCCTTCATCGACAGCCAGGTCGATGCGGCCACGGGCCAGATCAAGCTGAAGGCGGGCTTCGCCAACGCCGACCGGGCCCTGTGGCCGGGCCAGCTGGTGACGGCGCGCCTGCTGCTGCGCACGGACCATGGCGTCGTCGCGCTGCCCAGCCGCGCCATCATGACGGGCCAGGATGGCAACTTCGTCTACGTCACGGGGCCGGACCACAAGGCCAGCGTGCGCAAGGTGGCCACGGGCGCCAGCGATGGCGCCTACACCACCGTCACGGCCGGCCTGCAGGGCGGCGAACAGGTGGTGCTCGACGGCCAGAGCCGGCTGGCGCAAGGTACGCCGGTGACGGCCATGGCCATGGCTGCTGCCGCGCAGGGAGCACGATGATGTCGCTTACCGAACTGTTCATCCAGCGCCGCGTCGGCACCTCCTTCCTCGCCATCGGCGTGCTGCTGGTGGGCCTGGTGGCGTATTTCATGCTGCCCGTGGCGCCCCTGCCGCAAGTCGACTTCCCCACCATCCAGGTGCAGGCCAAGCTGCCAGGCGCCAGCGCCGACACCATGGCCACTTCGGTGGCCACGCCGCTGGAACGCCAGCTGTCGGCCATTCCCGGCATCACGCAGATGACTTCATCGAGCTCGCTGGGCACCACCTCGATCACGGTGCAGTTCGACCTGGCGCGCAATATCGACGGCGCCGCGCAGGACGTGCAGACTGCCATCAACGCGGCCGGCGGCAGCCTGCCGAAGAACCTGCCCAGCCCGCCCACCTACCAGAAGACCAACCCCGCCGACTTCACCTTGCTGTCGCTCGCGCTGACCTCGGACACCATGCCGCTGACGGAGCTCGACGACTACGCGGAAAACCACGTGGCGCAGCAGATTTCGCAGATGAACGGTGTCGGCCTGGTCGACTTCCACGGCCAGCAGCGGCCCGCCGTGCGCGTGCAGGTGGACCCGGACAAGCTGGCGGCGCTGGGCCTGAGCCTGGAAGACGTGCGCGGCATCATCGGCACGCAGACCGCGAACGCGCCGAAGGGCACCCTGAACGGCCCGGACAAGGCCGTGGTGCTGAATGCCACCGACCAGCTGACGGACGCCAACGGCTACCGCGCCATGGTGGTGGCCTACAAGAACGGCGCGCCTATCCGCCTGGGCGACCTGGGTCGGGTTCTCGACGCGCCCGAGGACACGCACCAGGCGGCGTGGCTGCAGGGGCGCCGCGCCATCATCCTCGATGTGCACAAGCAGCCCGGCTTCAACGTCATCGACACCATCGCCAACGTCAAGGCCAGCCTGCCGCAACTGACGGCCAGCCTGCCGCCGGCCGCGCGCCTGGACGTGGTGGGCGACCGCACGCAGACCATCCAGGCTTCCGTCAGCGACGTGCAGTTCACCCTGATGCTGACGGTGGGCCTGGTGGTGCTGGTGATCTTCTCCTTCCTGCGCAACCTGTGGGCCACGGTGATTCCCAGCCTGACCATCCCGCTGTCGCTGATCGCCACCTTCGGCGTGATGTACCTGTGCGGCTACAGCCTGGACAACCTGTCGCTGATGGGCCTGACGATCGCCATCGGTTTCGTCGTCGACGATGCCATCGTCGTCATCGAGAACGTCATGCGGCACATCGAGGAGGGCAAGGGGCGCCTGGAAGCTGCTGTGCTGGGCGTGACGGAAGTGCGCTTCACCATTGTCTCGATGACGATTTCGCTGATCGCCGTCTTCATCCCCATCCTGCTCATGGGCGGCATCGTGGGGCGGCTGTTCCGCGAGTTTGCCGTCACCGTCAGCGTCGCCATCGTCATGTCGGCCTTCGTCTCGCTGACCGTCACGCCCATGCTGTGCGCCTGGCTGATCAAGCCGGGCGCCGAGGAAAAGGCGAAGCAGGGCCGTTTCTACCAGTGGAGCGAGGGATTTTTCCATTGCATGACGGCCGGCTATGGCCGCCTGCTCGACATCGTGCTGCGCCACCGGGGCCTGACCCTGGCCGTGACCATCGCCACAGTGTTCGCCACGGCGGCCCTGTTCGTGGCCATCCCGAAGGGCTTCTTCCCGCAAGCCGATTCGGGCCTGATCGTCGGCCTGGCGCAGGCGGCGCCCGATACCTCGTTCGACGCCATGTCGGCGCGCATCCAGCAGTTGGGGCGCATCGTCAAGAGCGATCCGGCTGTCGACAATGTGTACTTCTGGATCGGCGCCAATCCGACCCTGAGCCAGGGACGCATGATGATCAACCTCAAACCGTTCGGCGAGCGCACGGCCAGCGCCGACCAGGTCATGGCGCGCCTGAAGGCGCGTACGGCCGTGGTGCCCGGCATCGTGCTGCAGATGCAGGTGCGCCAGGATATCCAGGTGGGCGGGCGCATCTCCGCCGCGCAGTACCAGTACACACTGCAGGGCACGGACGTGGCCAGCCTGAACCAGTGGTCGACGACCCTGACGAAGCAGCTGGCGGCGCTGCCGCAGCTGCGCGACGTGTCATCGGACCTGCAGTCGTCGGCCAGCAGTGCCACCCTGACCATCGACCGCGCCACGGCGTCGCGCTTCGGCATCACGGCGCAGGCCATCGACGACACGCTGTACGACGCCTTCGGCCAGCGCCAGGTGGCTACCATGTTCACGCAGCTGAACCAGTATCACGTGATCCAGGAAGTCGACCCGGCCTTCCAGCTGTCGACGCAGGCGCTGGAACACCTGTTTGTGCGCTCGCCGCTGACGCAGCAGCTGGTGCCTTTGAACCTGCTGGCCAAGGTGACGCAGGGCGTCTCGCCCATCACCATCAACCACCAGGGCATGTTCCCCGCCGTGACCATCTCGTTCAACCTGGCGCCGGGCTACGCGCTGGGCGACGCCGTCACGGCCATCCACGACGCGGAAGCGGCCAGCGGCATGCCGGCCACCCTGAACGGCACTTTCCAGGGCGCGGCGCAGGCCTTCCAGAGTTCCCTGAAGAGCGAGCCGTGGCTGATCCTGACGGCGCTGGTGGCCGTGTACATCGTGCTGGGCGTGTTGTACGAAAGCCCGATCCACCCGCTGACCATCATCTCGACCTTGCCGTCGGCCGGCGTGGGCGCCTTGCTGGCGCTGATCATCTGCGGCCAGGACCTGTCCATCATGGGCATGATCGGCATCATCCTGCTGATCGGCATCGTCAAGAAGAATGCCATCATGATGATCGACTTCGCGCTGGTGGCGGAACGGGAGCAGGGCCTGTCCGCGCTCGAGGCCATCCGCCAGGCCAGCCTGCTGCGCTTCCGGCCCATCATGATGACCACCATGTCGGCCCTGTTCGGCGCACTGCCGCTGGCGCTGGGGCACGGCGCGGGCGCGGAATTGCGCGTGCCGCTGGGGATCTCGATCGTCGGCGGCCTGATCGTGTCGCAGGCGCTGACCCTGTTCACCACGCCCGTCATCTACCTGTACTTCGAGCGCGCCGCCAAGGCGCTGGAACACCGGCGCGATGCGCGCCATGGCGCGCTGGCCGAGAGTCAGGCTTGACGGGCCGCCGGCAGGCGCACTTCGGCCAGCAGGCCCGTGCCGCCGGCCGCATCGGCGCAGCCCAGCGTGACGCTGGCGCCCAGGCGCTGGCAGATGGCGCGCACGATGGACAGGCCCAGGCCGGCGCCTTCCTCGCCGCTGCCGAGCACGCGGTAGAACGGGGCGAAGACGCGTTCCCGTTCGGCCGCAGCGATGCCGGGGCCATTGTCGGACACGGCGAGGATGGCGAACCGGCCCGCGCGCCGCAGCGACAGGTCGACCTTGCCGCCCGGCGGCGTGTAGCGGATGGCATTGCCGGCCAGGTTGCGCAGCACCGTGGCCAGGTCGGTGGCACCGGCCTGCACCAGGACGTCGCCGCCGGCCAGCATGCCGATATCGATCTGCCTGGCCTCGGCCAGGGGCAGCAGCTCTTCCAGCACCTGGCGGCAGATGGCATCCACGGAGGTGGCCGGCGCGGCCGCCGCCTCTGCCGCTTGCTGCGCCCGCGCCAGCGACAGCAGCTGCTCCAGCAGGGCGCGGCTGCGTGCCATGCCTGCGCGCAGGGTCGCCAGCCGCGCCTGCGCTTCCGCGGGCAGCGGCGTGGCGGCCAGGCGCTCGGCCTGCAGCGACAGGGCCGTCAATGGCGTGCGCAGCTCATGCGCCGCGTCGGCGATGAAGCGGCGCTGTTCGTCCATCGAGCGGGCCACGCGCCGCAGCAGCCGGTTGATGGCATCGGCGTAGGGACGAATTTCGGCGGGCAGGGCGGCGCTGGCGACGGGCCGCAAGTCGTCTTCGCCGCGCGCATCGACGGCGCTGGCGGCGTCGCGCACGGGCGCAAACACCTTGCGCACCAGGTCCGTGACGACCAGCAGCAGCACGGGCACGAGCAGCAGGAAGGGGATCAGGGTCAGCAGGGCGCTGTCGCGCGCCGTTTCATCGCGCACCGAGGTTTCCTGCGCCACGGCCAGGCGGTGTCCGCCGCTGGCGCGCACCATCACGCGGTAGGTTTCGCCATCCGCGCGCACCGTCTGCAGACCGTCCGGCAAATTGGCGGGCAGGGCAGGTTCACCGGCAGCGTGCGTCCCCAGCAGCTGCACATAGACCTTGCTGTCGCTATCGCCATCGCCCTGCGCCTCGGCGCTGTCCGCTGGCGCCAGCGGCTGGCGGCCGGCCAGCGCGGCCACCTGGCGCAGCATGTCGTCCTGCAGGGCGTGCGCCTGGCGGAAGGCGGAATAAAAGGCGAAGGCGCCGGCCAGCACGGCCACGCAGCAGATCGCCAGGGCCAGCCACAGGGACAGGCGCCAGCGCAGCGAAGTGCGCAGGGCATTGCTGACGCGCTTCACGCGCCCTTGGAGGTCATCCATCCCACGCCCCTGACATTCCTGATGACGGCCGTGCCCAGCTTCTTGCGCAGCGCATGGATGAGAAATTCGACGGCATTGCTTTCCACTTCCTCGCCCCAGCCGTAGATGCGCTCTTCCAGTTCGCTGCGCGAGAGGATGGCACCGGGGCGCAGCAGCAGGGCGTGCAGCAGGGCGAATTCGCGGTTCGACAGCTGTACGGGCGCCGCGCCGCTGGCCGTCGCTTCGCGCGTGGCCGGGTCGAGCGAGACGCTGCCGTTGCCCAGCACGGGGGCGGCCGCGCCGCCCTTGCGGCGCAGGACGGCGCGCATGCGCGCCAGCAGCTCGGCCATCTCGAACGGTTTCAAGACATAGTCGTCGGCGCCGCCATCGAGGCCCAGCAAGCGCTGTTCCAGCGCGTCGCGCGCCGTGATGACCAGCAGCGGCACGTTGTTCCTGGCGCGGATGGCGCGCAGCACGTCCTGGCCATCCTTGCCGGGCAGGCCCAGGTCCAGCAGCACCAGGTCATAGTGCTGGCACGCCAGGGTATCGAGCGCCGTCTGGCCGTTGCGCACCCAGTCGGCCGCGTACGCGGCGTCGCGCAGCGCCGCCTGCACGGCCGCGCCTATCATGGCGTCGTCTTCCACCAGCAGTACCCGCATGGCTGTCTTTCTTTGATGTCTTGCCGTGATTTTCACATATTTGTCCTCAGCACGGTGCGGCATGCCTGTGCGTGGCCGACAGATAGGCCACCAGCGCGACGATGGTGGCGAGGAACAGGGCGCTGGTGGCGACGGTGCCGTAACCGAGGCCGCCATTGCCGGCCGGCTGCGACAGCAGGTCGCCGCAGGCGGCACCGAAGGGGCGCGTGAGCACGTAGGCGACCCAGAAGCAGGCCACGCCGTTCGCCTGGAACAGGTAACGGGCGGCGGCCGTGGCGGCGATCAGGGCGCCGAACAGCAGGGCCGCGTGCGCGTAGCCGAGCTGCATGCCTTCGGCCACCCAGTCGCCGGCGGCCGTGCCCAGGGCGAAGGTGAACAGGATGGCGGCCCAGTAAAACCATTCGCGGCGCGGCGTGACGATGCTGTCGATGGAGAGGGTGCGTTCGCTGCGGTACCAGAGCAGGAAGGTGGCGGCCAGCGCAGCGCAGAAGGCGCCCGTGGAGGCGGCCAGCGGCACGCCCAGCTGGTCGGTGAGGTTGTCCGTCAGCAGGGTGCCGAACACGCTGACGCAGACCACCACCAGCCAGTACAGCACGGGAACATAGCGGCTGGCGCGCAGCTGCGCCCACAGGCTCAGGGCCAGCAGGGCGCCGACGACGGCCGTGGTGCCGCCCAGGCCGAAGTGCAGGTCGGCGTTCAGGTAGTCGGCGCCCGTCTCGCCCACGGTGGTCGACATCATCTTGATGATCCAGAACAGCACGGTGGCGTGGGGGACCTTGTTCAGCCAGGCGTGGCTGGCGGCGGAGGATGGCTGGGGCATGGCGGACTCCGTTCAGTGGTGGTGCGGCCAGTGTGGGGCGCCAGACTTAGGCCAGCCATAGCCTTCAGGGACGCAGCCAGCCGCGCGCGATGAGGGGCGCGAACAGGGCGCGGTAGACGCGGATGGCTTGCCGCGCCAGCGCCAGAGCGAGCGGCTGCGGCAGGCAGGCCAGCAAGGCGGTGCTGGCCAAGGCGACCAGCGCCGCGCCCAGCATGTCGAACGGGAAATGCACTCCCAGGTAGATGCGCGCCCAGGCGGCGGGCAGGCCCAGCAGGGCAAGGGCGGCACCGGCCGCGCGCGTGGACGGTTGCAGCAGCAGGGCGCAGGCGGCGCACCAGATGACGGTCAGGTGATCGCTGGGAAACGAGGAATCGGCCACGTGCGCGATGAAGGTATGCCCGAGGTGCAGCATGAACGGGCGCGGATGCTGCCATCCCAGGCCGATCAGCTGGTTGAGGCACAGGCCGGCGAGCACCGTGGCGGTGGCCGCCAGCAGCCGCGCGCGCAGCGCCTCGCCGCCGCGCAGCCAGGCGACGACGGCGGCGGCAGGCAGCAGCCAGATCAGCCATTCGCCGAACAGCAGCGCCAGGGCGAGGGTGACGGGGGAGGGCGCCGCCGGGCCGTTGAGCAGGGCGAACAGGGCGAAATTGAGGTGTTCCATAGTTTAGCTGGCAGGCCGGCCCGACTCGGTCGGGCCGGCGGGTTGGCGGGATCAGTCGTCGTCGTGCTCGCGTTCGCGGCCGTCGCGGTCGGCCTTGTCCTCTTGCGAGGACAGCACGGCGCCCTTGTCGGCATCGATGCGCACGTCGAAGACCCTGGCGCCGCTGGCCACTTCCACGTCGAAGACCCAGCTGCCTTTTTCATGTTCGAATTCGGCGCGCGTAGCCTTGCCGCCTGCATGCTGCTCGGCCGCGGCGACGGCCTGGCTGAGAGAGATTTTGGCCTTGGCGATGGCCAGGGCGTCGTTGTCCATGGCGGCTTGCTGGCCCGTCACGGCCCAGGCCACGCCGCCGACCGTGGCGAGGGCGACGACGAGTAATGTCAGTTTGGTATGGCGGTACATGGTTTCCTCCTGTGGTTGCGCGCGTGGGGTGCGCCATGGAGAGCATAGGGCGCGAGACTTAGCTGTCACTGAGCGCGCCGCAGCTTCGGGAGAAAACCTAGAAGATCACCATGATGATGGACCCGGCGACGATCAGCGCGGCCCCCAGCGCCACGGGCCAGGTCAGGGTCTCGCCCAGGAAGACCACGCCCAGCACGATGGCCAGGGCGACGCTGAGCTTGTCGAGCGGCGCCACCCGGCTGACGGGTCCCAGCTGCAGCGCGCGGTAATAGCACAGCCAGGACAGTCCCGTGGCGATGGCCGACAGCACCAGGAACAGCCAGCTGCGCGCGCTGATGGTGGCGGGACTTTGCCATTCGCCGCGCAGCGAGACGATGCCGCCGATGACGGCGAGGATGACGACGGTGCGGATGAAGGTGGCCAGGTTGGAATTGAGGCCCGCCACGCCCAGCTTGCCGAACAGCGCCGTCAGCGCGGCAAAGACGGCGGAGGCGAGGGCGAAGGTGATCCAGTTCGATTGGGGCGTCATGGGGCGGGCATCCTTTCAGGCACGGAGGTATTCGGGGACATGGGCAGGCGCAGTTCGATGCGGCAGCCGGCCTGGCTGTCGGCGATGGCGATGCTGAAGCCGTGCAGGCGGGCGACGGCGGCCACCAGGCTCAGTCCCAGGCCGTTGCCGGGCAGGTGGCGGCTCGCCTCGCTGCGGTGAAAGCGCTGGAACACGGCTTCGCGCTCGGCGGCGGGAATGCCGGGACCCGTATCCTCGATGTCGATGCCGTAGCCCGCGTCGTCCTGCCACAGGCGCACGGCGATGCGGCCGCCGTCGGGCGTGAACTTGATGGCGTTGTCGAGCAGGTTGCCGAAGGCCTCGAACAGCAGGCTCGCTTCGCCGCGCAGGGGCAGGCGCAGGGCCGCCGGACGCGCATAGTCGATGGCCAGGTGCTTTTCCTCGCCGCTGGGCTCATAGAATTCGATCACGTCATCGAGCACGGCGGCCAGGTCCACGTTCGTGAAACCGGCGCGGCGGATGCCGTCTTCCACCTCGGAGATGCGCAGCATGGCGTTGAAGGTGGCCAGCAGAGACAGCGTTTCCCCGATCGCCGCCTGCACCGCTGCATGGTAGTCGGCGGCGCTGCCGGCGCGGCGCTGCGCCCGTTCCAGGCCGGCCAGCAGGCGCGCCAGCGGCGTGCGCAGGTCGTGCGCGATGCCGTCGCAGACGCCCTTGACTTCGCGCATCAGCCGTTCGAGGTTGTCCAGCATGCCATTGACGACGATGACGAGGCGGTCCACGTCGTCGTTGGCGCCCTGCGCCGGGCGCTGCGGCAGGCGCTGGCTCAAGTCGCCGGAGACGATGGCTTCGATGGCGCGCGTGATGGCGTCCAGGCGGCGCACGGAGCCGCGGCCGATGATGGCTGCCCCCGTCATGCCCAGCAGCAGTGCCAGCGCCGCGGCCGACGCCAGGGCACGCACCAGCACTTCGTCGAACTCCTTGAACTCGTGCAGGTCCTGCGACAGCAGCAGGGTCTGGCCGTTTTCCAGCGCGAAGGCGGCCGCGCGCAGTTCGCGCCGGCCGTCCTGCACCGCCATGCTGACGGCGCGGCCGTCACGGGCCAGCGGGGGCAGGGGGCCGGGAAAGGTGCCGGCCAGGTGGCGGCCCTGCGCGTCGTACAGGCCGAAGGGACGCACGTTGTCGGGGTCGAGGCGGGCGTGGAAATCCACGCGCGCATGCAGCTCGGCGATACCGTCGCGCATGAGGCCATTGCGCTCGCGCGCCAGCCAGTCGTCGATGCGGCCCAGGGCGTAGGCGGAGATCTGCACGTACAGGAAGGCGAACAGCAGCAGCGAAATCAGGCCGTACAGGGCCAGGAACAGCAGCGCCATGCGGAAGCTGGCCGCGCGCCGCAGGCCATGCAGCAGGGCCGTGGGGCCGCCGGGGGCGGCTTGCCACCATTTAGTCGGGGGCACGGAAGACATAGCCTGAGCCCCGCAAGGTATGGATCAGCGGCGCCGTGCCGTCCGGGTCGATCTTCTTGCGCAGGCGGCTGATGTGCACGTCGATGACGTTGCTGCGCTCGTCGCTGCGGTAGTCCCACACGGCTTCGAAGACCATGGTGCGCGTGAGCACCTGGCCGGCATTGCGGAACAGGTATTCGAGCAGGCGGAATTCGCGCGGCAGCAGGTCGATGGTCTGGCCGGCGCGGCGCACGGTGTGCGTCAGCAGGTCCATTTCCAGGTTCGCCAGCTGGAAGCCCGTGACGGCGGGCGCCGCGTCGCGGCGGCGCAGCAGGGCGTCCAGGCGCGCCGTCAGTTCGATGAAATCGAAGGGCTTGGCCAGGTAGTCGTCGCCGCCCGCGCGCAGGCCGCGCACGCGCTCGTCCACGGCGGACAGGGCGCTGAGGATCAGCACGGGCGTGGTGGTGCCGGCCGTGCGCAGGGTGGACAGCACGGCCAGGCCATCGAGGCCGCCCGGCATCATGCGGTCCAGCACGATCACGTCATAGCTGCCGGTGACGGCTTTCAGCAGGCCGTCGCGGCCATTGCCGGCCAGGTCGACCCGGTGGCCATAGTCGGACAGGGCCGCGTCGATCTCGCTGGCCGTCTGCGCGTCATCTTCGATTACCAGCACCCTGGCCATGTTGTCCTCCTTGTGCGTGGCGGCGGCATATCGCCGCGCGCCCCTGATATATACTGGCCATTATGCCGTGCCGCCGGCTACAGGCGCTTCGCGCGCGGATTAAAAATCGTTCATGTTGGGCCACTGCCTGGCAATTATGGAAAGAATCGCGCAATGCGTCTACTGGTAATCGAGGATGACCGCCGCTCGGCCCAGTACCTGGCACGGGGCCTGGCCGAGAGCGGCCACGTGGCCGACCAGGTGGGCGACGGCGCGACGGGCCTGGCCATGGCGGGCGAAGGCATCTACGACGTGGTGATCGTCGATCGCCGCATGCCGGGCATGGACGGCATGGCGCTGCTGGCCCAGCTGCGCCAGCGCGACGCGCACACGCCCGTGCTGATGGTCAGCGCCCTGGGCAGCACCGAGGAGCGCGTGGCAGGCCTGCGCGCCGGGGCGGACGACTACCTGGTCAAGCCGTACGCGTTTGCCGAGATGCTGGCGCGCCTCGAGGCGCTGGGACGGCGCAGCGACGCGAGCCGGCGCCAGCCCGTGCTGGAACTGGCGGGCCTGCGCGTCGATACGGCCGCCCGCACGGCCTGGCGCGACGGACGCGAGCTGGAGCTGCAGCCGCGCGAATTCCTGCTGCTGGAACTGCTGATGCGCCGTGCCGGCCAGGTCGTCACGCGCGCCATGCTGCTGGAAGCGGCGTGGGACTACGATTTCGAACCGCGCGGCAATATCATCGACATGCACATGCACCGCCTGCGCCGCAAGGTCGACCACGGCCACGGCGAAGCGCTGCTGCACACGGTGGCGGGCGCCGGCTACTGCCTGCGCCGCGCCATGCCGGGCGATGCCTGACCGTTCGGCGCGTCAGAAATCCACGGCGGCCGACCGTTGCACCGTGCGGTACGGGGCGATGCCGGTCCAGCTTCCGTCTTGCGCTGCGCCCGCGCGCTGCACGCCGTCGCCGGGCGCCGGGGCCGCCGGGTTCAGGCAGTCTGTCCCAGGTCGGCCAGGCGGGCCAGGGTCTCCTGCGCATTCATGCTCCTGGCCAGCGTGGCGGCCGTCATGCCGCGGCTGTCCGCGGCGTCGATGCGGGCGCCATGCCGCAGCAGCAGCTCGAAGATGGCCAGGCGGTTGAACATGGCCGCCATCATCAATGGCGTCTTGCCGTCCGGGCTGGCGCCTTCCACCTGCGCGCCATGGCGCAGCAGCAGTTCGGCGATCTCCAGGTAGCCTTTGTAGGCCACGCCGGCCAGCGGCGTCTGGCCCTGGTCATTGGCCACGTTGGCGTCGGCGCCCGCCTCGAGCAGCAGGCGCGACGTTTCCAGGTGGCCGTGGTAGGCGGCCAGCATGATCAGGCTGTCGCCTTTTTCGTTGCGGAAATTGACAGGCACGCCTTGCGCCACCATGGCGCCCAGCTGCTGCGTATCGCCTTCGCGCACGAGGGCGAACAGGCCCTGGATGAATGCCAGGGTGTCGGCATCCATGGCGGGCGGGACTTTCCGTGCATCTGCGTTCATCGTCTTCCTTCCGGGCGAGTGGTTTACGGTGGCAGTCTACTACGCGGCTGGCGCCAGCGCCTTTTGCCGCGCTGCCAGGGCCGCGCCGATGAAGAGGGCGATGGCCGAGGCGATGAGCCCCCGCTCCAGTCCCGCCGGACCATCGGCGATCCAGCCGACGGCGACGGGGCCGGCGATCTGGCCCAGGGCGAAGACGGTCGTGTAGGCGCTGATGCCGGCCGTCCAGGATTCCTGCGGCAGATTATGCCGCACCAGGGCCGTCGTCGAGGCCACCACCGACAGGAAGACGGCGCCGAAGACCAGGCCGGAGATGAACACGACGGGCACCAGGCTGGTCAGCGCGGGCAGGATGGTGGCGGCGCCCAGCACGGCGTTCAGGATGGCCAGCGATTCGCCGCCCCGGTAGCGGTCCAGCATGCGCGCCCAGATGCGCGACGAGGCCACCACGGCCAGGCCCAGCAAGGTGTAGAACACGGTGACGAGCGTGGCGCTCATGCCTTGCTGCTTGAGCAGGGCGATGACGAAGGTCATGTAGCCGATGTAGCCGACGCCAAACATGAAATAGCCGGCCAGGCTGGGGGCAAAATCGCGCCAGGCGAAGCGCCGGCCCGCGTCCGGCGCGCGTGGCGTTTCGCCGATGGCCCGGGCCGGTGCCGCCATGATGGCGGTGGCCAGCAGGCAGGCGATGCCCAGTGCCAGCCAGGGCCACTGCCAGGCATGCGCGGCGCCATGGTCATGGGCGGCGTCCAGGGCGGCCGGCACCAGCAGGGCCGACAGGGCGATGCCGAAGCCCGTGCCGCCGTAGTACAGGCCAATATAGAAGCCCGCGCGCTGGCTGTGCATGGCGCCCAGCCTGGCCGCCAGCACGCCGCCGGCGATGAAGATGAAGGCGCTGGCCACGCCCGCGCACACGCGCTGCAGGAACAGGGCGGTGGTGTCGCTGACGAGGCCGGACATCAGCATGAACAGGCTGGCCAGCACGCAGCCCGCCATCAGCAGGCGCCACACGCCCAGGCGGCGCATCAGGGCCGGCGTGGCCAGGGCGCCGAGAAAGTAACCGAGCGCATTGAAGGTATTCATGGAGCCTGCCAGCAGGTAGGACCAGCCCAGGTCGGCGCGCATGGGCGGCAGCAGCAAGCCGTAGGAAAAGCGCGACAGGCCCAGGGCGACGGCGGCGCCCAGCGACAGGGCCAGGGCGGTGGCCAGCGGATGGGCCGGGGAGGGAGCGTGTGTCGGCATGGCCTGGTGACCCGTGTAGGTGTAAGCGTGCGGCGGAACCGGCGCCGTGGTGCGGCGCGCCGGCAGGCTGGGTCTGGCAGTGCTGGTGGACGACGCGCACCGCACGGTTTTTTTACTATCAAGTTAATGAATTTTGGCGGGCAAGTCAAGCCTGCGCTGGCAGCCTGGCATGCTGCGCGCTGCGCGCGCCATCGGGGCAGCCCAATGGCAATAACCCCATTATTTGCAGCGTGACTTTTGGTGAGAATGCCACGGCATGCGATCCCATATGATTGCATTTCAGAAAATAGTTCATCTACTTGCTCATTGCGTCGCGATTGCCGCATCCTGCTGTGGGGAGGGCTGCACCGCGCGGGCAGCCTGGCACGCGTTTGCAGCAAGCATGAGGGGGCGCCTGGGAATTCACGGACTCGTCCTCCGGCGCCATTGTTCCTGAGTCCGGGCAGGTACAGAGCGAGGAGCAAGTGATGACGACGCAATTCAAGGTCAACTACAACGTGACAAACGACGACATGCGAGGCAAGACCGTGCTGGTTTTCCTCAAGCCGCAGAGTCCGCAGAGCGATTACCGCCTGCATGCCTGGCAAGTCTTGAGCGGGGCGCCCCGCAGCACGGAATCGTTCGCCTTTGAAGAGGTGATCTCGGCCGGCAACAGCAGCGATGGCGCGAACGATGGGAAGACCGATGCGGACCGCAAGCCCGTGCTGCCGGGGCAACTGCTGTGGGCCGCCAGTCCGAGCGGCCTGTCGCCGCTGCTGCAGCCCGCCGCGTCGCCGGCGCAGAGTCCGCTGACGCCACAGCAGTGCGGCGTCATCAACCAGGCCATGCCCGCCGGCCAATTCGACGGCAACTGGTACGTCAACGACAAGCCCGTCGTGACCATGCCGCAGGTCGACCCGCGCATGGCGGCGAGCTTCGAGTACCTGCCCAACTTCTACTTCATGGTGGCCACGCCGCCGATGGTGGGCCAGACCTATATCGTGCAGAATTTTTCTGACATGGCGCAATACACGATGCCAATCACGGGCACCGGCGTGGACGTCACCTTGAACCGCAAGCAAGACCTGTAAAACTTCGACTTCGCGGCCGGGGAGGGTGCCGCGCGGCGCCACCTGGCCGCTGCCGGGCGCGCCAGCGCGCTTCTGCCAGCCACGGTAAGATGTCGCCTTTATGCGATTGCGAGGGACCGGGGTGCGTGTGTTGCTGGTGGAAGACGATCCGATGATCGGGGAAAGCATCGTCGATGGCTTGCGCGGCGAGTGCTATGCGGCGGACTGGGTGCGCGACGGCAAGGATGCGGAACTGGCGCTGGGCGGTTTCGCCTACGACCTGATGCTGCTGGACCTGGGCTTGCCCGGCAAGGAGGGCATGGCGGTGCTGCGCGCCACGCGCGCGCGCGGCGGCGATCTGCCTGTGCTGATCATCACGGCGCGCGACGGCACGCGGGCCCGCGTGGAAGGCCTCGACAGCGGCGCCGACGATTACCTGGTGAAACCCTTCGATCTCGATGAGCTGCTGGCCCGCATCCGCGCGCTGCTGCGGCGCCGGGTCAGCCGCTCGCGCTCCGTCATCGAGCATGGCGCGCTGACCCTGGACCTGGCCAGCCACGACGTCACGTTTGCGGGAGAACAGATCAAGCTGCCGCCGCGCGAGTTTTCCGTGCTGCGCGCCTTGCTCGATCACCCGGGCAAGGTGGTGTCGAAACGGCAACTGGGCGAAAAGCTGTATGGCTGGGATAGCGAAGTGGAAAGCAATACCGTCGACGTGTACGTGTATCAGCTGCGCAAGAAGTTCGGCGCGGACTGCATCCAGACCGTGCGCGGCGTGGGCTACAAGATGCGGCTGGCGCCATGATGACCATCCGCCGCCAGTTGCTGCTCGGCTTGCTGGCCGCCACCCTGCTGTGCGTGCTCGGGGCCGGTATCTCGCTGTTCCGTTCGCTGCTGGAAGAAACCAATGAACTGGCCGATCTGCAGCTGCGCCAGCTGGCCGTCGCCTTGCCCGACGAGTTCGAGCCGCAGACGGGCCTGGCCGCCGCGCAAGAGCCGGAAGAAGCGTTCGTGCTGCAGGCGTGGGACGAGGAGGGCGAGTCCCTGCCCGTGCTGGCGGGCCAGCCGCAGCTGCCGCGCTACGCGCTGGCCGGCTTTGCGGACGTCACGATCCAGGGCGAGGACTGGCGGCTGTACGGCGAGACGCGGCGCGGGCGCTACGTGCAGGTGGCGCAGGCGATGGACGTGCGCAACCAGCTGGCGGCGCAGATGACCATGCGCGCCGGCGCGCCCCTGCTGGTGTTCGCGCTGATCCTGGCGCTGCTGATCGTCGCCGTCGTGGGACGCGCGCTGGCGCCCCTGCGGCGCCTGGCGCAATCGGTGGCAGGCCGCTCGCCGGACGCCCTGACGCCGCTGGCGGCCGACGACATGCCGCCCGAGCTGCGTCCCGTGGCGCTGGCGCTGAATGGCTTGATGGGGCAGTTCGAGGCGGCGCTGACGGCGCAGCGCACCTTTGTCGCCGACGCCGCCCACGAGCTGCGCTCGCCGCTGACGGCGCTGAAGCTGCAGCTGCAGGTGGCGGAGCGGGCCGACAGCGAGGCGGCGCGCCGGCTCGCGCTGTCACGGCTGCATGAACGGCTGGACCGCAGCACGCACCTCGTGCGCCAATTGCTCAGCCTGGCCCGCCACGAAACGGCGCTGACGGCGGCCCAGCTGCAAACAGTTGATTTGGGACAATTGCTGGAAGCGGCCGTGGCCGACCACAGCGCGCTGGCCGACAGCCGCGCGATCGACCTGGGCGTGCTCGAACCGGCTGGTGGGGCCGCGCCCGTGCTGGTGCAGGCCGATCCCGACGGCCTGCAGGTCTTGCTGAACAACCTGATCGACAACGCCCTGCGCTACACGCAGCAGGGCGGCAGGGTGGACCTGCAGTCGGCGCTCGAGGGCGGGCGGCCCCTGCTGCGCGTGTCCGACAACGGCCCCGGCGTGCCCTTGCAGCACCACGGCCGCCTGTTCGACCGCTTCTTCCGTCCCGACGGCAACGACGCCTGGGGCTGCGGCCTGGGCCTGTCCATCGTGCGCCACATCGCCGAGCATCACCAGGCCGACATCGCGCTGGCCGCAGGGGCGGCGGGCCGTGGCCTGCAGGTGACGGTGCGCTTCCCGCAGGCGGCGTGAACGAAAAAAAAGCGGATGCCGGCGAGGGCATCCGCTTTTCAGTCGCTGGCGCGGCGCTTAGGCCAGTTCGGTGATGAACTGCTCGCGCGCGGGGCGTACTTTTTTCAGGTCCACCAGCCAGTCGCCTTCATCGGCGCGGTAGCCCAGCGGCAGCATGACGACGGAGCGCAAGCCTTTCTCGCGCAGCTTCAGGATCTCGTCGACCTTGGCCGGATCAAAACCTTCCATCGGCGTCGAATCGACCTTTTCCTGCGCCGCGGCGATCAGGGCCGTGCCCACGCCGATGTAGGCCTGGCGCGCCGCGTGCTGGTAGTTGGTTTCCGCGTCGCGCTGCGGATACGTGGCCAGGATCTGCTGGCGGTAGGCTTCCCAGCCTTCGTTCTTGAAGCCGCGCACGGTATTGACCAGGTCAAAGCGGGCGTTGATGCGTTCGGCCGTGTAATTGTCCCAGGCGGCAAACACCAGCAGGTGCGAGGCGTCCGTCACTTGCGACTGGTTCCATGCATGCGGCTTGATCTGCTCGCGCAGGGCCGGATTCGTCACGACGAACACTTCGTAGGGATGCAGACCGCTGGAGCTGGCCGTCAGGCGCACGGCTTCCAGGATGCGCTCGACCTTCTCTTGCGGCACCGTTTTCGTCGGGTCCATCTTCTTGGTGGCGTAACGCCATTGCAGTGTTTCGAGCAAATCGGACATGTGTATCCCTTTCAGAGTGAATAGTTCAGATTGGAAATGATAGCGGATTCAGCCATTTCAAGTGCGGCGCCGCAAAGAGAGTTGTATAGATGAGCTGTCCGTGTCCTTTACAGCCCCACCATGGCCAGCTCCGCTGCCGGGTAGCGCGCGCCTTGCACGCTGGCGGGCGCGATGGCGGCGCCGATGGCAGCCAGCTCTGCGTCGCTCAGGGTGAGTTGCGCTGCGGCCACGTTCTCTTCCAGGTGCGCCAGGCTGCGTGCGCCGGGAATCGGCACGATGTCGTCGCCTTGCGCCAGCAGCCATGCCAGGGCCAGCTGCGCCGCCGAGGCGCCGCGCGCGGCGGCCAGGCGCTGCAACTCGGCAACGAGATGCCCGTTGGCGGCCATGGCCTGGGGCTGGAAGCGGGGCAGGCTGTGGCGGTAGTC
Source organism: Janthinobacterium sp. GW821-FHT03C08 (assembly GCF_059420905.1). Classification (NCBI taxonomy): domain Bacteria; kingdom Pseudomonadati; phylum Pseudomonadota; class Betaproteobacteria; order Burkholderiales; family Oxalobacteraceae; genus Janthinobacterium; species Janthinobacterium sp. GW821-FHT03C08. The sequence goes on from NZ_JBWKUP010000006.1 coordinate 191,925, forward strand.
ATCGGCCGCCAGCGTGGTGCTGGACGACAGCTGGCCCGTCAGGAAGCCCCGGCCCAGCGGGCTGTAGGGCACGAAGCCGATGCCGAGCGCGCGGCAGGCGGGCAGCACGTCCGCTTCCACCTCGCGGCTCCACAGCGAGTATTCGGACTGCACGGCCGCAATCGGATGCACGGCGTGGGCGCGGCGCAGGGTGGCGGCCGACGCTTCCGACAGCCCCAGGTGGCGCACCTTGCCCGCCCGCACCAGGCCGGCCATGGCGCCGACCACGTCTTCGATGGGCACGGCGGGGTCCACCCGGTGCTGGTATAGCAGGTCGATGCACTCGATGCCGAGCCGGGCCAGCGAACCTTCCACGGCTTGCACGATATGTTCGGGGCGGCTGTCGACACCGGCCATGCGTTCCACGCCCTGGCCGTGCGGCAAGATCTTGAAGCCGAACTTGGTGGCCACGCTGACCTTGCCGCGTAATTCTTTCAGGGCGCGGCCCACCAGTTCCTCGTTGGCGTAGGGGCCGTACACTTCCGCCGTATCGATCAGGGTCACGCCCAGCTCCACGGCGCGGTGCAGCACGCGCAGCGAGGCGGCTTCGTCTGCGGCGCCGTAGGCAAAGCTCATGCCCATGCAGCCCAGGCCGATGGGGGCGACGCGCAAACCGGAGTTTCCCAGTGTTCTGTGTTCCATTGTCATTTCCTTTCAAAAAAAGATGCAAGGAGTATGGCTTAATGAACAGCATGCGATAAGATGGCTAATTCTGCATGCATTACTGAATTTTTTTCATGAATTGTTTCCCCGATAATGGCTGACCTCAACGAATTGACGGCCTTTGCGGCCGTCGCCCGCCTGCGCAGCTTCCGCAAGGCGGCCGTGGAGCGGGGCGTGTCCGCCTCCGCGCTCAGCCATGCATTGCGCGCGCTGGAAGAGCGCCTGGGCGTGCGCCTGCTGAACCGCACCACGCGCAGCGTCACGCCGACGCAGGCGGGCCAGCAACTGCTGGCGCGGCTGGAACCGGCCATGCGCGAAATCGACGACGCCTTGCTGGACCTGAGCACCCTGCAGCACGAACCGGCCGGCAAGCTGCGCCTGAACGTGCCCCGTCCGGCCGCGCGGCTGCTGCTGGGGCCCATGCTGGCCCGTTTTGTCGCCCGCTATCCGCGCGTGCAGGTGGAAGTGGTCACCGACGACGGCATGATCGATATCGTGCGCGACGGTTTTGACGCGGGCATCCGCTTCGGCGAACAGGTGGCGGCCGACATGATCGCCGTGCCCGTGGGCGCGCCGCAGCCCTTCGTGGTGGTGGCGTCGCCCGCCTACCTGGCGGCGCATGGCGCGCCGGCCACGCCGCGCGACTTGCTGGCGCATGCCTGCATAAGCCGGCGTTTTCCCAGCGGGCGCCAGTATGCGTGGGAGTTCGGGCAGGAGGGGGTAGCCGTCAGCATCGCCGTCGATGGCCCGCTCGTGTTCGACGACGATGAACTGATGCTGCGCGCGGCCCGCGATGGCGCGGGGCTGGCCTACGTGTACGAAGCCGATGCGCGCGCCGATATCGCGGCGGGGCGCCTGGTGTGCGTGCTGGAACGCTGCCTGCCGCCGCCGTCCCGTTACTTCCTGTACTACCCGGGCCGGCGCCAGATGCCGCCCATGCTGCGCGCCTTTGTCGATATGCTGCGCGCCGATGCCGCCACGCCGCCGCAGGCGCCCGCCTGATCAGCCGGCGGCTGGCGGCGCGCCGTGCTCCACCGGCCATTTCACCGTAAACAGGCTGCCGCCTGCCTTGCCGCGTGTGCAGGCCGCGCTGCCGCCGTGGGCGCGTGCGATGGCTTCGACCACGGCCCGTCCCAGGCCGCTGCCCGCATGCGGGTCGCCGCCGTCGCTGTCGCCGCGGCGAAACGCTTCGAACACGTGCGGCGCCAGTTCCTTGGCAATGCCGGGGCCCGCATCCTCGCCGTCGGCCTGCTGCACGCTGTGGCTCCAGAGGATTTCCGTGAAGTTCAGCTTGAACTGCTCGGTGGGCATGTCGTCGGCATGGGTTTGCAGCTGGAATTCGCTGATCATGGCGTCGCGCAGGGCAATGGTGATGACGTTGGCCGTCTTGCTGTCCGCATGGCGGGCGATATGCAGCTGGTCGGCTGGGCCGCGCCCATGCCCCGCAGCGCGGCGGCGTCGCGCCAGGTGGCGTCGATGCCGCCGCCCTTGTCACCGTCCGGCGCCTTGCCGAACACGAGTTCCCCGTTGCCGGGTTCCAGTAAAATCAGATCCATGGCGTAGTCCTCTGCTCGATGCTCAGGTGGCGCCGCGCGACAGGCAGTCCTTGAAGCGGTGTTGCCGCACCCAGCCTGCCTCGGCCGCGTGCTCGACAAAACAGATGGCCAGCTGCGCGAAGCCTGGCGAAGTGAAATACACGCGGGCCGTGGCGTCCTGCCGCTCGCGGGTGACGAACCACAGGGCGTCGCCGTGCGCCAGGCCCCAGCTGCCCACGCGGTGCACGAGCAGGTCGGCGCGCTCGCGCGGCACCAGCGCCACCCGCACGTCCGCTTCACCCATGTTGTTGCTCTGATAAATGCGCGCCATTGTCCTTCCCTGCCTGTTCCCCGTGTTGGCAATGCCTGCGACTATACACCGATTAAGTTGCTTAAATACAAGCATTGCGGGGCGGGCAAACTATTTTTGCGTCCCCGCCCCTGGCTGGCCACGGCAAACAGGGCCGTCCCTTTGCCTTCATTCAATAATTCCAGTATTATGGAAATATTTTGACTTTCACAGGCCGCGGCGCATGGTGCCCGCGCTGCCGCATTGCACGGGACCCTCGCCGCATGCTGACCGCTTTCCTTATCTTTCTCGCCACCTTAACCCTCGTCATCTGGCAGCCGCGCGGCCTGGGCATCGGCTGGAGCGCCGTCATCGGCGCCGGTGTCGCCTTGCTGGCGGGCGTGATCCACTGGGGCGACATCCCCGTCGTCTGGCACATCGTGTGGAACGCCACCGGCACGTTTATTGCCGTCATCATCATCAGCCTGCTGCTGGACGCGGCCGGCTTCTTCGAGTGGGCCGCGCTGCACGTGGCGCGCTGGGGCGGCGGCAGCGGGCGCCGGCTGTTCGTGCTGCTGGTGCTGCTGGGTGCGCTGGTGTCCGCCATCTTCGCCAACGACGGCGCCGCGCTGATCCTCACGCCCATCGTCATCGCCATGCTGCGCGCCCTGAAGTTTTCCGCCAGGGCCACCTTGGCCTACGTCATGGCGGCCGGTTTCATCGCCGACACGGCCAGCCTGCCCCTGGTGGTGTCGAACCTGGTCAATATCGTCTCGGCCGACTATTTCAAGATCGGCTTTGCCGGGTACGCGTCCGTGATGGTGCCCGTCAACGTCGTCGCCGTGGCCGCCACCCTGGGCGTCCTGCTGCTCTTTTTCCGCAAGGACATTCCGCGCGACTATGACGCCGCGCAGCTGAAGCGTCCCGGCGCCGCCATCCGCGACCTGGCAACCTTCCGCGCCGGCTGGCTGGTGCTGGCGCTGCTGCTGGTGGGATTTTTCTCACAGGAAAGCCTGGGCGTGCCCATCAGCCTGATCGCCGCCGTGGGCGCCGCGCTGCTGCTGGGCGTGGCGGGCAAGGGCCACGTCATTTCCACGCATCATGTGATCCGCCACGCGCCATGGCACATCGTCGTCTTTTCGCTGGGCATGTACCTCGTCGTCTACGGCTTGCGCAATGCGGGCCTGACGGCCTACCTGACGGGCATGCTGAACCACTTTGCCCAGTACGGCGTGTGGGGCGCGGCCATGGGCACGGGCGTGCTGACGGCCTTGCTGTCGTCCGTGATGAACAACCTGCCGACGGTGCTGGTGGGCGCGCTGGCCATCGACCCGACCACGGCGCAGGGCGCCGTGCGCGAGGCGATGATCTACGCCAATGTCATCGGCAGCGACCTGGGACCGAAGATCACGCCCATCGGCAGCCTGGCCACCTTGCTGTGGCTGCATGTGCTCGACAGCAAGAATATCCACATCTCCTGGGGCTACTATTTCCGCATCGGCATCGTGCTGACCGTGCCCGTGCTGCTGGCCACCCTGGCGGCACTGGCGCTGCGCCTGTCCTGACTTGCGTGTATGGTGGGGGCCGACAGCCACTCTGATGGGACAATCATGAATTTACTCCTCGTGGGCGCCACGGGCCTGGTGGGCCGCCATGTGCTGGCCCTGGCGCTGGCCGATGCCCGCGTCGCCACGGTCGTCGCGCCCGTGCGCAAGGCCTTGCCCGCGCACCCGAAACTGCAGGCGCCCCTCGTCGACTTCGACCGGCTGCCGCCGGACGCGCCCTGGTGGCAGGCCGACGCCGTCATCTGCACCCTGGGCACGACCATGAAGGCGGCCGGCACGCGGCAAGTGTTCCGGCGGGTCGACCACGACTACCCGCTGGCCGTCGCGCGCCTGGCCATGGCGGCGGGCACGCCCGCCTACGTGCTCAATTCCGCCGCCGGCGCCAGCGCCGGCTCGCGCATCTTCTACAACCGCGTCAAGGGCGAGCTGGAACGCGACCTGGAAGGGCTGGGCTTTGCCTCGCTCACGCACGTGCGCCCCGGCCTGATCGGCGGCGAGCGCGATGAAGCGCGCATGGGCGAGGGGCTGGCGCTGGGCGTGCTGCGCGTGCTTGGCCCCGTGCTGCCGGCGCGCTGGCGCATCAACCCGGCGCCGCGCATCGCGCACGCCCTGCTGGAAGCGGCGATGCGCGCCACGCCCGGCGTGCACGTGGTGACGTCGGAGCGGCTGCTGTGAGCACACGCCCGTATAATCTGCGCTCCTGTTCCAGAAAGGACAGCACATGCAGACAGTACGCCCTTACCAGGCCAGCGACCGCGACGCCTGCCTGGCCCTCTTCGACGGCAATACGCCGCGCTTTTTCGACCCGTCCGAACGGGCGGACTTCGCCGCCTGGCTCGCTGCCTCGCCGCATCCCTACCTGGTCATCCTGCGCGGCGGCCGCCTCGTCGCCTGCGGCGGCCATGCGCCGGACGGGGATGGCAGCGTCGCCAGCCTGTGCTGGGGCATGGTGGCGCAGGACCTGCATGGACAGGGCCTCGGCCGCGCGCTGACGCAGGCCCGCCTGGACGCCATCGGCGCCATGCCGGGCGTGGCCAGCGTCAGGCTGAACACCAGCCAGCATACGCAGGGCTTTTACGCGGCGTTCGGCTTCGTCACCGAGAAGGTGACGCCGGACGGCTTCGGCCCCGGCATCGACCGGTGCGACATGGTCTTGCCGCTGCCGGCGCGCGGAGTGCCGCGATGAGCGCCGCCGACGGCCAGATCGCCGCCGTGCCGCTGGAAAAGGCCTATCGTTTGCTCAACCACGGCCCGTCCATCCTCGTTTCGGCGCGCCATGCCGGCGTGGAGAACGTGATGGCAGCCGCCTGGGCCTGCGCCCTCGATTTCGCGCCGCCCAAGCTCACCGTGGTGCTGGACAAGGCGACGCGCACGCGCGCGCTGGTCGAGGGCAGCGGCAGCTTCGTCATCCAGGTGCCGACGGCGGCGCAGCTGCAGCTGACGCAGGCCGTCGGCACGCACAGCCTCGACGCGCAGCCGGACAAGCTGGCGCGCGCCGGCGTGCGGCTGTTTCAGATGGAAGGTGTCGAGGCGCCGTGCGTGGCCGGGTGTTCCGCCTGGCTGGCGTGCAAGCTGCTGCCCGAGCCGCACAACCAGGCTGCGTATGACCTGTTCATCGGCGAGGTGACGGGCGCCTGGGCCGACACGCGCGTGTTCCGCGACGGGCACTGGCATTTCGAGGGGGCCGATCCGTCCTGGCGCAGCCTGCATTACATCGCGGGCGGGCGCTTCTATGCGATCGGCGAGGCGCTCGACGCGCAGCAGTGATCAGTCGAGGGCGATGATCCGGTCGCCCGGGCCGGGCACGCAGCCCTCGGCGATGGGTTCCCAGCCCCGGTGCACCACCACCTGCTTGCCGTCGTGGCAGATTTCCACGCGTTCGCTGGCGGGCAGGCGCTGGCGCGCGAACGCTTCCAGGCTGGCCGGCAGGCTTACTTCCAGCTGCATCGAGCGTATCGCCCCGGGCGGGTGGTCGTCCATGTGCACGAGGGGCACGAAGATCGAGCCGAGCATCAGCCAGCGGGCGCCCACGTCGACGGGAGCGGGCGCGTAGGGCGCCGTGCGCAGCCAGTCCTGCGCGCGCGCGCGCAGGTCGCTGCCCTCGGCCAGTTCGCCCCAGGCGGCGGCCAGCATTTCCACCACCCACTGGTTGCAGTTCTGATATTTCAAATTGAATGCATACGCGTTGGCGCTGTAGCGCCCGGCCAGCAGCTGCTGCACGCGCACGGGGTCGAGCAGGGCGCGGCGCAGGGGCGGCGTCGTTTCCGCCGGCAGTTTCACGAGCGCGATGTAGCCGAGCGCGGGATTTTCCGTGCCCATGGCGAAACCGGCCGTGCCCTGGTCGAAGATGCGCGGGCGGCCTTCGTCGCAGGCGTAGTACAGCTGGCGCGCCGACCAGGCGCCGTCATCGTGGCGCCAGGCCAGGGCCGCGTGCGAGTAGCGGATGCCGAAGCGGGCCAGGTCCAGGCCGGAGCGGCTGATCAGGGCCACGCTGCCTTCGCTGGCGGCCAGTTCCTCGCGCACGACGGCGGCAAAGCGCAGCAAGCGATCCTGCTCCGTGGCCGTGAGTTCCTGCGCGCGGTCGCAAAAGCGCGCCGACGCCAGCGAACCGCCCGCATGGGCGGCGCCCGCCAGGGCCAGCGCGGCGCAGGCGGCCAGGCACCGCGCCAGGCGGCGCGGGGGCAATCGAGGGATCAAAGGCTGACCGGACGCGTGGCCAGTTCGCCGTACCAGTCGTCGGCCAGCACGAGGAAGAAGGCGGCGCGCGTGTCGTTGCGCGAGAATTCGATGCCGTAGGCGCGGTTTTGCGCATACACCATGTCGCCCTGCGCCAGCAGCTGCTTGTCCAGCGCCGCCTGCGGCAGGTCCAGCACCAGGGGTGTTGCCGTGGCGTCGGCCTGCATGGTCAGGCGCGTCATGCCGTCGCGGCCCGGCACGGCGGCCACGTCGATGATGCGGTAGGGGCCGTTGGCGACCTTGTTGTCGCGCGAGGAGCTGTTGCTCGAGCCCTTGAGCGAATCGGAAATGCTGCCGCTCGACTGCGAGCCGGCACTGGAGGCCGAGGAAACGAAGCTGTCGGCGTTGGCGTTGCACGCCACGGTCAGGGCTGCGGCCAGGCCGAGCATGCGTAAGGAGGTAGTCAAGGCAGTCTTCCAGTAAACTGATGTCGCAATAGCAATTGCATAGTAGGGGCAAGCCGGGTCCATCCCGGCCAGCGCCATCATAGCAGATGGCCGCTCAGCTGAGCAGTACTGCGATCAGCTCCCTTGCTTCGGCCGATGGCTGCGCGCGCAGGGCCTGCAGCACGGGATCGTGGTCGAGATATGCCCGCAGCGGCGCGCCGACGGTGACGCAGGCCTGCGGCAGGGGCGAGGGCACGGGCGCGAGCGCCTTGGCCAGCAGCAGGGTGTCGCGCAGGCCCGCGGGCGGCAGCATGACGGTCGACCCGGGCAGGGCGTTGACGGCGTCGGCCACGGGCTGCGGCACGCCCAGCTGCTGCATCAGCGCGCGGCCGATGACTTCCAGCGCGGGCGCCATCTGCGTTTCCAGCTGCGCGTACAGGTCCGGCGTCCTGTCGGCCTGGGCCAGCAGGTAGAAGCCGGCCACTTCATGCACGATGCCGGCGAACAGGGCCGTATCGGCATCCGTGCGCGTCACGGCGCGGGCGATTTCATGGGCCAGCGCCGCCACGTGCACGGTGTGCGCCCACAGCTGGGTGGCGCGGGCGCGCAGGGCGGGGTCCTTGATGCCCGCGTTCAGCTGGCGGATGACGGCCGCCGTGGCCAGCGCATACAGGTTGCGGTGGCCCAGGCGCTCGACGGCCGCGCGCACGCTGGTGACGGCGGGGGCGTGGCCGGGCGCGAACAGGGCCGAGTTGGCCAGCGCCACGGCGCGCGCCGACAGGGTCGGTTCGCACAGCAGCAGGCGGCTGATGTCGGCCGAATGGCAATCGGGGTTGGCCAGCTCCCTTTGCAGGAGCAGGGCCGTATTCACGCTGGTGGGAAAGGCCAGCGATTCCGTTTCGGCGCTGGCCAGGAGCTGCGCCAGGCTGCTGAGGGTATTGACGTGCATGGATGGGGGCCGTGAAATAGCGATGCGTCCTATATTATCAGGCTATGCGCCGCCGCAGGCGTTCGGCTGGGCCGGAGACTGGCCCCGGTCATGCACGCCGTGCATAAGCGTATGCGGCCTGGCCCCCTGGCGGCGGGCGGCGGCGGGGCGTAGCATGATCGCCATCACATCAACGAGGAGCGAGCAGATGCCTTCCCCCATGGATCCCCGCGGCAGTTACCGCTATCTGGGCCGCAGCGCCCTGCAAGTGTCGCCCCTTTGCCTGGGCGCCATGATGTTCGGCGGCGAGGCCGACGCCGCTACGGCGCAGCGCATCATCGCCAGCGCGCATGCGCAGGGCATCAACTTCCTCGACACGGCCGACGTCTACCACGCCGGCCGCTCCGAGGAAATCGTCGGCCGGGCCGTGGCCGGCCAGCGCGACGACTGGGTGCTGGCCAGCAAGTTCGGCTTTCCCGCAGCGGCAGGGGCAGGGCCGAACCGCCAGGGCCAGTCGCGCAAATGGATCACGCAGTCGCTCGAGGCCAGCTTGCGGCGCCTGGGCACGGATTACCTCGACATCCTGTATTTCCACCGGGCCTTGACGGACGTGACCCTGGAAGAAGGCTTGCGCGCCATCGACGATCTGATACGCCAGGGCAAGCTGCGCTATTACGGCGTATCGAATTTCCACGGCTGGCGCATCGCCGACGTCGTGCGCATGGCCGACCAACTGGGCATGCCGCGCCCCATCGCCAGCGAACCGCTGTACAACATCGTCGACCGCAAGGCGGAAGTGGAGCAGCTGCCGGCCGCCTTTCACCTGGGGCTGGGCAGCGTGTCCTATAGTCCGCTGGCGCGTGGCGTTCTCAGCGGCAAGTATGCGCCGGACGCGCCGCCGCCGGCCGACAGCCGGGCAGGGCGGGGCGACAAGCGCATCGCGCAGACGGAGTGGCGCCCCGAATCGCTGCGCATCGCGCAAGCCGTCGCCGCCCATGCGGCCGCGCGCGGCACCACCCCGGTCGCCTTCGCCCTCGCGTGGGTGCTGAGCAATCCCTATATCAGCGCCGCCATCGCCGGCCCGCGCACCGAGGCGCAGTGGGATGCCTACGTGGCCGCCCTGGCCCTGCGGCTGGGACCGGAGGACGACGCCTTCGTCGACGCGCTGGTGGCGCCGGGCCATGCCTCCACGCATGGCTATACGGACCCCGGCTACCCCGTGGAAGGACGGCCGGCGGCATAGATAGGCCGGGGCGGGGCGCCGGGCCCATTCATTAGCCCAGCTAATAAGAGCATGCCGTTTTCCCCCGCTAGTCGCCACGCCGCACTGGCCTTACAGTAGCGCCACCGTGCCACGGCAGGGCACGCAAGTGGGCGGGTCCAGGGTCTTGCGGCGCGAAAACAGGGCCATGCCGGGACGGCGGCAGCCGCTTGTACTACCTTCCTGTCACGTCCTTCCTTATCCCCACCAGTGGAGTTCTCGTGCTGATAGACGCAGTCCGCGTCGCCTTGCGGCGGCCCTATACCTTCGTCGTGATGGCGCTGGCGATCCTGATCATCGGGCCGCTGGCGGCCCTGCGCACGCCCACCGACGTGTTTCCCGAGATCCGCATCCCCGTCATCGCCGTCGCCTGGCAATACACGGGCCTGCCGCCGGACCAGATGGCGGGGCGCATTTCCACCCTGTTCCAGCGCAGCCTGACGACCACCGTCAACGATATCGAGCATATCGAGGCCAATACCTATCCCGGCATCAGCATCGTCAAGATTTTCTTCCAGCCGGGCGCGAACATCGCCGTGGCGAATGCGCAGGTGACGGCCGTGTCGCAGGTGGCCTTGCGGCAAATGCCGGCCGGCACCACGCCGCCCCTGATCCTCAATTACAACGCGGCCACCGTGCCCATCCTGCAACTGGCCCTGTCGGGCCAGGGCTTGAGCGAGCAGAACCTGTTCGACCTGGGCCTGAACACGGTGCGCACGCCGCTGGTGACGGTGGCGGGCGCGGCGATTCCCCTGCCGTACGGCGGCAAGCAGCGCCAGGTGCAGATCGACGTGAAGCCCGATGCGCTGCAGGCGCGCGGCCTGTCGGCGCAGGATATCGCCGCCGCCCTGGCGGCGCAGAACGTGCTGGTGCCGGTGGGCACGCAAAAGATCGGCGCCCTGGAATACACGGTGCAGGTCAACAGCGCGCCATCCGTCATCGAGGAACTGGGCCGCCTGCCCGTGAAAGTGGTCAATGGCAGCACGATCTACCTGCGCGACGTGGCCGACGTGCATGACGGCAATGCGCCGCAGACGAATATCGTGCACGTGGACGGCAGCCGCTCCGTGCTGATGTCGGTGCTGAAGAACGGTTCCGCCTCCACCCTGGCCATCGTCGACGGCGTGCGCGCCAAGCTGGCCGAGCTGAAACCGTCGTGGCCGGCCGCCCTGAACGTCGTGCCCATCAACGACCAGTCCGTGTTCGTGCGGGCCGCCATCAAGGGCGTGGCGCTGGAGGGGGCCATCGCGGCGGCGCTGACCAGCGTCATGATCCTGCTGTTCCTCGGCAGCTGGCGCTCGACCGTCATCATCGCCATCTCGATCCCCCTGTCCATCCTCGGTTCCATCATCGCCCTGGCCGCGTTCGGCGAAACCCTGAACCTGATGACCCTGGGCGGGCTGGCGCTGGCCGTCGGCATCCTCGTCGACGACGCCACCGTGACGATCGAGAACATCAACTGGCACCTGGAGCAGGGCAAGCCCGTGGAAACGGCTATCCTCGACGGCGCGCAGCAGATCGTCACGCCGGCGCTCGTCTCCCTGCTGTGCATCTGCATCGTCTTCGTGCCCATGTTCTTCCTGGAAGGCGTGTCGCGCTTCCTTTTCGTGCCCATGGCCGAAGCCGTGATGTTCGCCATGATCTGCTCCTTCATCCTGTCGCGCACCCTGGTGCCCACCATGGCCAACTACCTGCTGCGCCAGCACGCGCATGCCGACGCGCCCGTGGCCGCCACGCGCAATCCGCTCGTGCGCTTCCAGCGCCGCTTCGAGGCCCGCTTCGAGCGCCTGCGCGCCGGCTATCAAGAGGTGCTGGAAGCGGCGATGGCGGCGCGCAAGCCCTTCATCGCCGGTTTTCTCGCCGTCGTGGCGCTGTCGTTCCTGCTGCTGCCCTTTATCGGCAGCAATTTCTTCCCGTCCGTCGACTCGGGCCAGCTGCTGATGCATGCGCGCGTGCCCGTCGGTTCGCGCGTGGAGGAGACGGCGGCCCGCTTCGCCCGCATCGAGCAAGCCATCCGCCGCGTGATCCCCGCCGCCGAGATCACCACCATGGTGGACAATATCGGCTTGCCGCCCAGCAGCATCAACTTGACCTATAACAATACGGGCGTGATGGGCCCGCACGACGGCGATTTCCAGATCGCCCTGCGCGAAGGCCACCGGCCCACGGCCGACTACGTGCGCCGGCTGCGTGAGGTCTTGCCGCGTGAATTTCCCGACACCACGTTTTCATTCCCGCCCGCCGACATCGTCAGCCAGATCCTGAACTTCGGCGCTCCCGCACCCATCGACGTGCAGGTGCGCGGGCGCGACACGGAGGCCAGCTATGCCCACGCGCAGCGCCTGCTCAAGCGCATGCGCGCCATTCCCGGCGTGGCCGACGCCCGCATCCAGCAGTCGAACCGGGCGCCCGTGCTGAACGTGGACGTGGACCGCACGCAGGCGCAGCTGCTGGGCCTGACCACGCGCGACGTCACCAGCAGCCTGGTGGTGAACCTGGCCGGCAGCAGCCAGGTGGCGCCCACGTACTGGTTGAATCCCGCCAACGGCGTCAGCTATCCCATCGTTATGCAGACGCCGCAGTACCAGCTCGATACGCTGGCCGCGCTGAACAACTTGCCAATTGGCAATGGCAACAATGCGAATGCCGCCACCCTGGGCGCGCTGGCCACCGTCGAGCGCGGCGCCGGCAGCGCCCTCGTCAGCCAGTACGACGTGCAGGGCATGGTGCAGATCCACGCCACCACGCAGGACCGCGACCTGGGCGCCGTGGCCGCCGATATCCGCCGGGTGCTGGCCGAGACGGCGGCCCAGGTGCCCAAGGGCGCCACGGTGCAGTTGCTGGGCCAGGCGCGCACCATGGACCGGGCCTTTTCCGGCCTGCTGTTCGGCCTGCTGGGCGCCGTGGGTCTGATTTACCTGTTGATCGTCGTCAATTTCCAGTCCTGGCTGGACCCGGCCGTCATCGTCTCGGCCCTGCCGGCCGCGCTGGCGGGCATCCTGTGGATGCTGTTCGCCACGAATACCACCCTGTCCGTGCCGGCCCTGACGGGCGCCATCATGTGCATGGGCGTGGCGACGGCCAACAGCGTGCTGGTGATCAGCTTTGCCCGCGAGCGCCTGGACGTGCTGCAGGATGCGACGCTGGCCGCGCTGGAAGCGGGCCATGTGCGCTTCCGTCCCGTGCTGATGACGGCGCTGGCCATGATCATCGGCATGCTGCCCATGGCGCTGGGCCTGGGCGAGGGCGGCGAGCAGAATGCGCCGCTGGGGCGCGCCGTCATCGGCGGCCTCGTCTTCGCCACCGTCGCCACCCTCGTCTTCGTGCCCGTCGTCTTCAGCCTCGTGCACGCCCAGCCTTCCCGCCGCGCCAAGCCGGCGCCGCCGCCACCCCACACCGATACCGGAGCCACGTCCTATGTCCCGCCGCATGCCAGCTGATTTCTTTCGTTCCCGCAACAAGCTGCTGGGCCTGGGCCTGGCCGTCATCGCGCTCGCCGTCGTCGTCGCGGGCTTGCTGGGGCGGCGCTCGCACGCGGCCGCCATCGCCGAACGGGCCGCGCAGTCGCAGGTGCTGACGGTGAAGCTGGTGTCGGCCGGCACCCTGGCCCCCGCGCCGCTGGCCTTGCCGGCGCGCATCGAGGCCTGGTCGCGCGCACCCATCTATGCGCGCGTCAGCGGCTACCTGAAACGCTGGACCGTCGATATCGGCGCGCCCGTCAAGGCGGGCCAGCTGCTGGCCGAACTCGACACGCCTGATCTGGACCAGCAGCTGCTGCAGGCGCGCGCCGAGCTGGCCAGCGCCCGCAGCGGCCTGGCCCTGTCGGCCAGCACGGCGCGGCGCTGGCAGGAACTGCGCGCCATCGACGGCGTGTCGCAGCAGGAAACGGATGAAAAGACGGGCGACCTGGCGGCGCGGCAATCGTCCGTCGCCGCCCTGCAGGCGAATGTCGAGCGCATGCAGACCTTGCGGGGCTATGCGCGCCTGGTGGCGCCCTTTGACGGCATCGTGACGGCCAGGAACACGGACGTGGGCGCGCTGATCGGCGTGGGCGGCGCGCCCGGCAGCGAGCTGTTCGTCGTGTCGGACGTGCGCCGCCTGCGCGTGTATGCCAGCGTGCCGCAGCGCCAGGTGGCGCAGGTGGCGCCGGGCGCGAAGGCGCAACTGGCCGTGCCCGAGCGCCCCGGCAAGAGCTACGGCGCCACGGTGCTGTCGTCCGCGCAAGCCATCAACCCTGGCTCGGGCGCCATGCTGGTGCAGCTGTCGGTCGACAATGCCGCAGGGGAATTGCTGCCGGGCGGCTTTGCCACCGTCAGCTTTGCCGACGCGGCAGCGCAGGGCGGCGTGACCGTGCCGCCCGGCGCCTTGATCTTTGGCAAGGATGGCGTGCAGGTGGCCACCGTCACGCCGGACAGCAAGGTGCTGCTGAAAAAAGTCACCATCGCGCGCGACTTCGGCAACGTGGTGGAACTGGCCGGCGGCAGGGAAGGGCTGGAGCGCATCATCGACAGCCCGCCCGACGGCGTGCTGGACGGTGACGTGGTGCGCGTGGCGCAATGAGCCCGGATCAGGGCAATAGCAGGGAATGCTGGCTGGCCGTATGGAAATCGCGCCACACGCGGTTGATGGCCGTGTCTTCGCGGGCCGCGTACAGGCCGCAGTAGGGGTAGACAGTGTCGACGGCGGCGCGGGAGGCAGCCACCAGGCCCAGCGACGCCGCTTGCACGGCCTGCATGGCGGCGGCATCGAGCGCTGCGCCGCCCGCCACCTGCGCCCAGCTGTCGTCCAGCACGGCATAAAAGCGGGCGCGGGCGCCGGCCAGCGCGTCCTTCCTGCCTTGCAGCACGGCGGCCACTTCCGGCACGTCCAGCAGGGGCAGGCCGGCGCGCGCGTGGCGGCGGTGGCGCATGCATTCCCCGGCCAGCTGCAGGAAGTGGCCGGCCATGCCGGCCACGTTGGCGGCCAGGGTCACGTAGGCGAGCGAATAGAAGGGGTAGCAGTACAGGGGACCGGGCGCCATCGCGGCGTCGGGGCGGATGGCGAAGCCGTGCTCCTTGCCCAGCCACGCGCCATCGATGCGGTAGCTGTGCGAGGCGCTGGCGCGCATGCCCAGGCTGTTCCACGAGGGCACCAGCTGCACCAGCGCGGCCGGCACGAGGAAGGCGCGGATGCGCGGCGTGCCGGCCTCGTCGAGCAGGGGCTGGCCATCGCGCTGCAGGCGCGCGTTCAGGGTGAAGTGGGTAGCCATGGGCGCGCCGCTGGCGTAGTCCCAGCTGCCCGTGATGCGGTAGCCGTCGCCTTCTTCCTCCGCGTAGCCCGTGGCCGCGCCGCTGCCGCCCAGGCAGGCGCGCGGCGTGCCGATGATGCTGCGCGCCAGCTCCGGCGCCAGAAAACCCGCGAACCAGCCCGCGCCCGCGCACAGGGTCAGCACCCAGCCCATGCTGCCGTCGACGGCAGCGACGGCTTCTTCCAGGCGCACCACCTGCGGCAGTGGCAGCTCGGCGCCGCCCGCGCTGCGCGGCGCCAGCATCGTCAGCCAGCCGCGCCGGTGCAGCAAGGCTTGCTGGACGGGGTGCAGGAAGCGGGCGGCGTCGGCCGCCGGGGCATGGCGCGCGATGCGGCGCGCATCGGAAGCGCTCAGGAGGTCAACGGCAGTGTGGAGCATGGGCAAGATCCGGCAAGGGCGAAGGCGGGCATTTTCGCATATGGCGGGACGCGACGGGAGATGTTGCGCGGCAAGACTGGCGCGACGGCCTGCGGGGCGGGTCGGATATGAAATTTCCAAAATGAAACATTGCAGGTAAAATATCTATTTTTCTTGTGGAAATTGTATGGACGCGCCCGATTACAGCCATTACACGGCCACGCAGCTGAAACAGGTCTTGCTGCGCATCGACGGCACGCGCTTTCCCGAGCGGCTGCGGCAAGTGGAGGCGCGCCTGGCCGCGCTGGCCGCCGCGCCCGCCGAGGCAAGGCCTGCGCCGGCGGACGGGGCCGCCGTCATCGCCCCCGTGTGGCGCCGCGCGGCCGCCTTCCTCATCGACATGCTGATCCTGGGCCTGGTCGGCATGGCCGCCGGCGCGCTGCTGTTCGCGCCATTCGCCGCCATGGGAGCGTGGGGCCGCCTGCCGGGCTTTGCCATTGCCGTGCTCTACCTGGGCTGCACGCAAAGCGCGATGGGCGGCGGCCGGTCGCCGGGCATGCGCGTACTCGGCCTGCGCGTCGTCACGCGCGGCGGCGAGCTGCTGTCCTTGCCCGCTGCTTTCTTGCGTACCGGTATTTTTTGCCTGCCGTATTTTCTCTATGGCGCCACGGCCGACGCGGGACCCGGGCTGGCCTGGCTGGCGACCGGCGTGTCCCTGCTGTGCGGTGCCTTGTTGTTTGGCATCGTTTACCTGCTGCTGTTCAACCGGCCGGCGCGGCAATCGCTGCACGACCTGGCCGTCGGCGCCGTGGTGGTGAAGGGCGGCCCGGGCAAGGCGGACTTGCCGTCCGGCCCCCTGTGGCGCGGCCACGCCCTTGTCGGCGCCGTGGCGCTGCTGGTGCTGTGCGTGACCGCCGTGCTGCTGTCGCAACGCCTGGAACAGGATGCCAGGCTGGCGCCGCTGCAGGCGCTGCAGCAGACCCTCGTGGCCATGCCGGGCGTGGAACGGGCCGGCGTATTTCTCGGCACCTACTCGACAACGGCCAGCCCGGCGCCCACGCGGCGCCTGGACATCAATATCTTCCTGGCCGCCGAGCCGGCCGACCCGGATCCCCTGGCGCGCCGCATCGCGCAAACCGTGCTGCAGAACTATCCGCAGGCGGCCAGCCAGGATGCCATCGTCATCACCTTCATCGTCGGCTATGACATCGGCATCGCCAGGGCCGGGCGCATGCGGCATTTTGCCTACACGCCCGCCCAGTGGCGCGCCATACTGGCGAACGGGGCAGCTGCCGCCTGAAGTGCGGGCGGTGGGTGCCGCCGCCTTATTTGCCGATCTGCTTGCTGACCACGTTTTCCTGCTGGTTCAGGGCGCGCTGGTCGGCCCGCGTGATGTGGCCGTGATCGAGCCTGGCCATGCTGCGTTCCTCGCGGCGGATGCTGCGGTCTTCGCGGTGCAGGGCGGCCGCCTGGCCCTTGCTGATCTCGCCTTCCTTGACTTCCTTCCGGATGCGCGCATCCTGATGCGCCAGGCGGTGGTTCACCTGTTCGCGGCGCGGGTGGTTTTTCTGCCAGGCGGTGTCCGCGGCAAAGCTGCTGGCGGCGGCCGAGGCAAGGGTGATCAGGAGGATGCTGGACAGGATGGCGGTTTTCATGGAAGTCTCCGGTTGGGCTGTGATCAGGGGTGTCACACCGCTGAAACGCGCTGCCGGGGCCGTTCGTGCACACGATATTTGTCTCAAGTGTAAGCAAATGTGGTCGGCGCGGCGGTTTTGGCCCATCATGGAGCGAATGCCACCTACCGGGGAGGTCGCCATGCCTGCAGCGCCAGTGTCATCCATGTCTTCCACCAGCCGCTGGCAGGATGCCAGCGCCGGGCTGTCGATCGCCGGCCTGCTGCTGCCCGAAGCGGTGGCGTATGCCGGCATCGGCAACCTGGCGCCGCAGGCGGGCATCCTGGCCCTGTTCGCCGGCCTGCTGTGCTACGGCATGCTGGGCACGAGCCGCTTTGCCATCGTCTCGGCCACCTCGTCCTCGGCCGCCGTGCTGGCCGCCGCCATGGCGTCCATGCCGGGCGGCACGGCTGGCCACCGGCTGATGCTGACGGCGGGACTGGTGCTGCTGTCGGGCGCGTTTTTCCTGCTGGCCTGGCTGGCCAGGCTGGGCAGCATCACGGAATTCATCGCCAAGCCCGTGCTGCGGGGCTTTTCCTTCGGCCTGGCCATCGTCATCATCGTCAAGCAACTGCCCGGCGTGCTGGGCGTGCAGGCGCCCGGCGACGTGCCGCACCTGCTGCCCGCCCTGGCTGCGGCGGCGGGGCGGTGGAACGGGAGCGGCGCGGCCCTGTGCGCGGCGGCGCTGTTGCTGCTGTTCCTGCTGCGGCGGCGGCAGCGCTGGCCTGCCGGCCTGATCGTCATCGCCCTGGGCATCGCCGCCGGGCAATGGCTGGAGTTGCCGCGCCACGGCGTGGCCCTGGTGGGCGCCATCGACCTTGCCCTCGCCATGCCCGCCTTGCCGCGCCTGACGCAGGCGGAATGGACGCGCCTGGCCGAGCTGGCCTTCGCCCTGGCCCTGATCCTGTATGCGGAATCGTATGGCGCCATCCGCAGTTTTGCCTTGAAGCATGGCGATGCCGTGGCGCCCGAGCGCGACCTGCTGGCGCTGGGCGCGGCCAACGTGGTGGCCGGCCTGATCCAGGCCATGCCGGTGGGGGCGGGCTATTCCGCCACCTCCGCCAACGAGGCGGCCGGCGCCACCTCGCGCCTGGCGGGTCTGGTGGCGGTCGCCGTCGTGGGCGCCATCGTGCTGACCCTGCTGCCGCTGGTGGCCCTGATCCCCGTGCCCGTGCTGGCCGCCATCGTCATCCATGCCGTCAGCCACACCCTCAATCCCGTGGCCCTGCGGCCGTATTTTGCGTGGCGCCGCGACCGCCTGCTGGTGCTGGCGGCCATTGCCGGCGTGCTGCTGTTCGGCGTGCTCGACGGCCTGCTGGTGGCCATCGCCATCAGCCTGCTGCTGATGCTGCGCCGCCTGTCGCGGCCCAGCCTGTCCATCCTCGGGCGCCTGGGCGACAGCCACGATTACGTGAAGCTGGCCCTGTATCCGGCGGCCCGCGCGCAGCCCGGCATGCTGATTCTGCGCCTCGATGAACCCTTGTTCTTCGTCAATGCCGAGCGCAGCCTGCACCTGGCGCGCGCCATGCTGGAAGCGAATGGCGGCCAGGTGGGCAAGCTGGTCCTCAGCCTGGAAGAGTCGCCCGACCTCGACGGTAGCAGCGTGGAGGCGCTGCGCGATTTTGCCGGCTTTGCGCGCCGGCAAGGCGTGCGCCTGGCCCTGGCGCGGCTGAAGGAACCCGCCTGCGATGTCCTGCGCCTGGCCCTGCGCGACCAGTTGCTGCGGCAGGATGGCGCGCCGGGCCTCGTCTTGAGCGAACTGAGCGTGGCCGAAGCCGTGCGCCTGCTCGATGGCGAAGGGCAGGAAAAGTGAGCGCGCCTGTGGTACGCTGGCAGCGGGCATGGACGCAAGAGGAGAGGGCATGACGCGCGCAAGACCGCAACTGGTGAAGGCCAGGCTGAACAAATTGCTGCCCACGCAGATCACGGTGGGCATGGCCGAGGTGGCGCTCAAGCGCGCCCACTGGGCCAGCCTGGGCAGGAAGGCGCGCGCGGCGGCGCTGGCCGATCACTGGTTTCCCAGCATCATAGGCCCGGAAGGGCGCCACTACATCGTCGACCACCACCATTTCGGCCTGGCGCTGCACCAGGAAGGCGTGAAAAGCGTCAGCCTGATGATCTTGAAGGACCTGTCCTGGCTGGAAATGGGGCACTTCTGGCATGTGATGGACCACCACCAGTGGGTGCATCCCTACGACAGCGAAGGATTGCGCCGCGATTTTTCCGCCTTGCCGCGCCACCTGGCGGGCTTGCAGGACGATCCCTACCGCAGCCTGGCGGGCGAACTGCGCAGCGCGGGCGGCTATGCCAAGGACGTGACGCCGTTCAGCGAATTCCTGTGGGCCGATTTCTTCCGCAGCCGCATCGCGCCGGCCAGCCTGCAAAAGAATTTCCCCAAGGCACTGGCGCAGGCGATGAAACTGGCGCGCAGCCAGCAAGCCCGCTATTTGCCGGGCTGGACGGGGATCGTGCCGCCCGCCTGACGGCGTCTACAGCAGGAAGGCGCTGCCGGCCGCCACGATGCCGGCCGCCGCCGCGCCCACGGAACCCCACAGCAGCCAGCGGCGCCGCGTCAGCACGGTGATGGCGGCCAGCGCCACGGCGATCTGGATGAAGGTCAGGGCCATGGCCAGCCGCTCGTGCGGCCGCAGCTTCGCTTCCGACGCCTCGCCCAGCTTGCGCGACTGTTCTTCCAGCTGGCGCGCCTGCGCCTGCACCAGCGGCTTTTCCCGTTCCTGCCGCGCCTGTTCCGCCAGGTAGCGGGCCCGCACCTCGGGCACGCCGGCCAGCGCCGCCGTCGCCTCGGCGATATGGCCTTTCGTCGACTTGGCCTGGTACAGGACCCACTGGTCGCTGGCCTGCGCCTGCTTCAGGATGCTCTCGTTCTTCAGGAACATGGCTTCGTTCTGCGCATTGCCGCTCTGGTAGCTGATCAGCGCGCCGATGGTGGCGAGGATGGCCGTCATCAGGGCGATCTTCTGCGTCAGGCCGTCGTGTTCCTTTTCCGTCGCCTCTTCCACCGCGTGTTCATGGGGGCTGGGCACTTCATATTCTTCTTCCATGGCGGACCTTTCGCCGGCGCAGGGGGAGGACGGGCGCCGATAGGACGATACTACCGCAATTGCCGGGCAGGCAGGCAAGCGCCGCCCATGGCGGGAACGGGCGCAAGCGGGTACAGTAGGGCGTTGCCACCTCGAAAGCATCACCCATGAGCAATTCCCGCCTTCCCGACCCGCAGGTCGCCGCGCGCGTGCGCGCCAGCTTCGACCTGCAAAACGCCATGACCCTGATCCGGGCCAGCCTGCCCGTGGTGGCGCACGGCAGCACGGAAATCCACGTGCCCCACTGGAGCGGCATCGAGCAGCAGCACGGTTTCGTGCACGGCGGCGTGGTGGGCATGATCGCCGACTCGGCCGCCGGCTACGCGGCCATGACGGCGGTGCCGGACGGCGCGTCCGTGCTGACGGTGGAATACAAGATGAATCTGCTGGCGCCCGCCGATGGCGAGAAACTGATTGCGCGCGGCAAGGTGGTGCGCCCGGGGCGCACGCTGATCGTCACGCAGGCCGAAGTGTTTGCCGTGCGCGATGGCGGGGAAACCCTGTGCGCGCTGATGCAGCAAACTATCATGGTGATGCACGGCAAGCCGGAAAAGAGCTGAGCCGTGCACCGCGGCACGGCTGTCAGGCGTCCTTGCCCAGCCCTTCCGCTGCCAGGGCCGCCTTGACGCTGTCGCGCTGGGCCACCCTGGCCAGGAAGGCTTGCACGTTGGCCAGCGCGGACAGGTCCACGCCCACGCGCGGCGCCCAGCCCGTGACGGCGAACAGGTAGGCGTCCGCCACGGTGAAGGTGTCGCCCGTCAGGTAGGCCTGGCCTTCCAGGCGGCTGTTGACCCACGCGTATTTCTTGCCCAGCTGCTGCACGAACAAGGCCTTGGTGGCGGCGTCGAAGCGGGGATCGAACAGGGGGCTGTACGACTTGTGCAGCTCGGAGGTGATGTAGTTTTGCCATTCCAGCACCTTGTAGCGGGCCAGGCTGCCCACGGGCGGCAGCAGCGCCGGCTGGCCCGCCTGTTCGGCCACGTACTGGGCGATGACGGGGCCTTCGCTCAAGGTGCTCCCGTCGTCGAGCGCCAGAAGCGGCACCTGGCCCTTCGGGTTGAGTTCATAGTAATTGCTGCCTTCGGGCGTGCGGTGCTGGCCCAGGTCGACCTTGACCAGCGTGAACGGCGTGCCCGTTTCGCGCAGGATGATGTGCGGGGCGAGCGAGCAGGCGCCCGGCGAATAGAAGAGTTTCATGGCGGTCCTTGAACAGGTGGGAAAGAGGTCACTATAGTCCTGCGCCGCCGTCCGGTAAATGCGCGTTCGCGCCATTCACCGTTCACGCCGGGTAAACAATGGCGCCGCTTCGAGCATCCGGCGCCCGGTAGCGCAAGGCGTCGAGCAGCACGGTAAACGCGGGCGACGGGTGGCGCCGGCTGGGATAGTACAGCTGGTAGCCCGCATAGGCGGGGCACCAGTCGTCCAGCACGCGCACGAGGCGGCCATCGGCCAGGTAGGGCAGCACGATATCTTCGGCCATGCACGCCAGGCCCAGGCCGTCGAGGGCAGAGTGCAGGCGCAGGGCCATGTTGTTGACGATCAATTGCCCCTCGACCCGCACCTTCAGCGCATGGCCGTCCTTGGCAAATTCCCACGCGAACAGGCCGCCCAGAGTGGGCAGGCGCATGTTGATGCAGTTGTGCGCCGTCAAGTCCTGCGGCGTGGCGGGCGGCGCGTGGCGGGCAAAGTACGCGGGCGAGCCGACGATGGCCATGCGGAAGTCCGGGCCGACGGGCATGGCGATCATGTCCTTGGCCACCTGCTCGCCCAGGCGCACGCCCGCGTCGCAGCGGGCCGCCACGATGTCCGTCATGCCATTGTCGACGACGACTTCGACGTGGATGTCCGGGTAGTCGGGCAGCAGGCGGGCGATGGCCGGTTGCAGCACGGTGAGGGCGGAATGCTCGCCCGCGCTGATGCGGATGTTGCCGGCCGGCTTGTCGCGCCGTTCGCTGAGCAGGGCCAGGGCCGCCTCGATCTCGTCGAAGCGGGGCGCCACCGTGCGCAGCAGCTGTTCGCCCGCCTCCGTGGGCGAGACGCTGCGCGTGGTGCGCACCAGCAGGCGCAGGTCCAGCCGCTGTTCCAGCGCGCGCACGGTCTGGCTCAGGGCCGACTGCGACACGCCCAGCTTGGCGGCCGCCCGGGTAAAGCTGCCTTCGCGGGCCACGGCCACGAAGGCCAGGATGTCATTGAAGTTGGTCTGTGCCATGCGCGCCGGCCTTTCTGATTCATTAGTGAGGCTAATAAGTTCATGCGGACTTTAGCATCTATTCACCGTAATGCATACGCCTTACAGTGGCGGCATGAAAAATCTTCCCGCTACCGGGGCCGCGCCGCACAAGGCGGCCATCCTCGCCATCATCCTCGCCAGCTACGTGATGATCGTGCTCGACACATCCATCGTGCTGACGGGCTTGCCCAGGATCCAGTCCGAGCTGGGCTTTTCGGACACGGGCCTGGCCTGGGTGCAAAGCGCCTACACCCTGACCTTCGGCGGCTTGCTGCTGCTGGCCGCGCGCGCGGGCGACACCTACGGACGGCGCCGCCTGCTGCAGTGGGGCCTGGCGCTGTTCACCCTGGCCTCGCTGGCCATCGGCCTGGCGCGCTCGCCCGCCATGCTCATCGCCGCGCGCGCCGTCCAGGGCGCCGGTGCGGCCATCCTGGCGCCCTCGACCCTGGCCTTGCTGCAAACTACCTTCACGGACGCGCGCGAACGCACGCGCGCCATCGCCCTGTACAGCGCTACGGCCGGCATCGCCGCCAGCGTGGGGCTGGTGCTGGGCGGCGTGCTGGCCGAATGGCTGTCGTGGCGCGTGGGCTTCTTCATCAACCTGCCCATCGGCGCGGCCATGCTGGTGGCAGCGCGCCGTTTCATTGCGGAAAGTGACCGCAGCCAGGGCCGCTTCGACGTGGCGGGCGCGGCCGCGTCCACCCTGGGCATGTCGGCCCTCGTGTATGGCCT
This sequence comes from Janthinobacterium sp. GW821-FHT03C08, assembly GCF_059420905.1. Taxonomy (NCBI): domain Bacteria; kingdom Pseudomonadati; phylum Pseudomonadota; class Betaproteobacteria; order Burkholderiales; family Oxalobacteraceae; genus Janthinobacterium; species Janthinobacterium sp. GW821-FHT03C08. Next base: position 214,707 of record NZ_JBWKUP010000006.1, read on the forward strand.
GATCCGCTCGGCCGGCGCCGGCTGGGGCGATGCCCTGACGCAAGGCACGCTGGCGGCGGGGGTACTGCTGCTGGCCGCTTTCATCGTCATCGAACGCCGCGCCGCCCAGCCCATCATGCCGCTGCGCCTGTTTGCCGATGCCCAGCGCAATGCGGCGTACGGGGCCAGGCTGCTGTTTCTCGGCGCCATGATCGGCTTTTTCTTTTTCACCACGCAATTTTTGCAGGTGGTGCTGCACTATCCGCCATCGCTGACGGGACTGGCCTTCCTGCCCATGACCTTGCTCAATTTCGGCGTGGCCCTGTGCGTGCCGCGCCTGACCCGCCGTTTGGGCAATGCGCGCCTGCTGGCCTGCGGCCTGGGCACCACCCTGCTGGGCATGGCATGGCTCAGCCGGGTGGACAGCGGCACGGCGTACTGGCTGGGCGTGGCCTTGCCCATGCTGCTGATCGGCGCGGGGCAGGGCATGAGCCTGAGTCCGCTGACGGCGGCCGGCGTGGCGGGCGTGCCGGCGCAGGACGCGGGCGCCGCCGCGGGCATCGTCAACGTGGCGCACCAGCTGGGCAATTCGCTGGGCCTGGCCAGCCTGGTGGCCATTTCCGCCTTCGGCGCGCGCCAGCTGGCGGGCGCGGCCCTGCTGGCGCACCGGGTCACGGTCGCCCTGGGCGCTGCGGCCGCCATGCTGGCGCTGGCCTTGCTGCTGGTGCTGTGCGCCAGCCGGGCAGGGCAGCGTGCCGTGTCAGGCTGGCGCAGCGGCTGACCATTCGCGCAGCAGTTGTCCGAACGCCTTGGCCGCCGCCGTGGCGCCGGCGGCGCGCCAGACCAGGGTAAAGGCAGCCTCGGGCAGGGCGGGCAAGCCATGCTGGCCATCGATGACATGCATGCCCGCTTCCAGGTCGCCTTGCGGCAAGGCCGTCAGCGCCAGGCCCGCCAGCACGGCGGCGCGCAAGCCCTGCTGGCTGGGCGAGGTGAACGCCACGCGCCAGTCCATGCCCGCGCCATCGAGGGCTTGCACGCCCACTTGCCGGTGCAGGCAAGGCGCCGGCGAAAACGCCAGCGGCAGCGGCGCCTGGCCATCGTGGCGGAAATCCTCCGCTGCCGCCCAGACGAAGCGCGTGTGGCGCAGCACGGCCGCTTCATCCTGTGCGGGCGACAGGGACATGACGACGGCCAGGTCCAGCGCATCGGCGCCGACCATGTTCTGCAGATCCAGATAGGTGCCCACCGTGACTTCCATGCGCACGCCGGGAAACAGGCGGCCGAATTGCGCCAGCAGGGCGGGCAGGCGGGCGCCCATGAAATTTTCCGGCACGCCAAAACGCACGGCGCCGTCGATGGACGAGCGCTGGAAGCGCCGCGCCAGCGCATCCTGGGCCGCCAGCACCTGCCGCGCATGGCGCAAAAAATCCTCGCCGTCTTCCGTCAGATCCAGGCGGCGCGTGGTGCGCACCAGCAAGGCCGTGCCCGCCTGTTCTTCCAGGCGCCGGATCTGGTGGCTGATGGCGGACTGGCTCAGGTGCAGCCGTTCGGCGGCGCGCGTGAAGCCGCCCGTTTCTTGCACGGCAACAAAGGCGCGCAGCAATGCGGTGTCGAAGTCCATGGGGGAGTGCCGATCTGATTCATGATGAAAATGAATGAATTGTACAAAATTTTATCATTTCCTTCATGAATGGCTGGCTCCTAGAATGGCGCGGTACTGGCGCTCTTCCTTGGGTGCCTTCAACCGCTGACTTTGACTGGGCTTCGATGCAACTGACTATTTCGCAACAAAACCGCATGACGCTGGCCGCCGTCTGCCTGGCCTCGCTCATGTTTGGGCTGGAAATTTCCAGCGTCCCCGTCATCCTGCCCGCGCTGGAAACGGTGCTGCATGGCCGCTTCCAGGATTTGCAGTGGATCATGAATGCCTACACGATCGCCTGCACCACCGTGCTGATGGCCACGGGCACCCTGGCCGACCGCTATGGCCGCAAGCGCCTGCTGCTGGCCAGCCTGGCGCTGTTTGGCGTGACCTCGCTGCTGTGCGGCTGGGCTGGCGATGCCGGCGTGCTGATCGTCGCGCGCTGCCTGCAGGGCATGGCCGGCGGCGCCATGCTGATTTGCCAGGTGGCCGTGCTGTCGCAGCAATTCCCGGCGGGCGCGGCGCGGGGCCGGGCGTTCGGTGCCTGGGGCATCGTGTTTGGCATCGGCCTGGGCTTCGGTCCCATCATCGGCGCGGCCATCGTCGCGCTGGCGAACTGGCAATGGGTCTTTCTCGTGCACGGGCCGCTGGCTCTGCTGGCGCTGCTGCTGGCGGTGCCGGGCGTGACGGAGTCGCGCGATCCGCAGCGGCGCAAGCTGGACGTGGCGGGCATCGTCAGCCTGTCGCTCGGGGTATTCAGCCTGGCATGGTGCCTCACGCAGGGGCCGGCGCTGGGTCTCGGCGATCCCCGTACGCTGGCCAGCCTGGCCGCCGCGCTCGTCAGCCTGATGCTGTTTGCCTTCGTCGAGCGGCGCCAGCCTGACCCGATGATCGATTTTGCCGTGTTCCGCATCCGCCGTTTCTCGGGCGCCTTGCTGGGTTCGGCGGGCATGAATTGCAGCTTCTGGCCCTTCATGGTCTATCTGCCCCTGTACGTGCAAAACTGCCTCGGCTACAGCAGCCTGGGCACGGGACTGACCCTGCTGGCCTACACCTTGCCCACCTTGCTCGTGCCGCCGCTGGCCGAGCGGCTGGCGTTGCGCTACCGGGCCGATGCGGTGATTCCGGCCGGCTTGCTGGCCATCGGCGCGGGTTTCCTGCTGATGCTGTGGGGCAGCCGCGCGGATGCCGCCAGCTGGCTGACCATGCTGCCCGGCTGCCTGCTGGCTGGCACGGGGCTGGGCTTGACCAACACGCCCGTCACCAACACGACGACAGGCGCCGTGCCCGGCGAGCGCGCCGGCATGGCCTCCGGCATCGACATCAGCGCGCGCATGGTCAGCCTGTCCATCAATATCGCGCTGATGGGGTTTATCCTCGTCGCAGCCATCCAGTCCGCCCTGCGCCCGCAGCTGCCGGCCGGCATCGATGCGGCAGCGTTGCGGGCCGTGGCGGAAGGTCTGTCGGCAGGCAAGGGCGCAGGCGAACTGGCCTTGCCATTGCCGCCCGGCGTGGCACGGTTTGCGCTGGCGCAAGGCTTTGGCGCCGTGATGCTGTACGGCGGCGTGGCGGCCTGCCTGTTCTCCCTTGCCAACTGGCTGGTGTTTGGCACCTGGCGCACTGCCCGTGTGGCCAGTACCCCGGGCTAGAGCGGCTATAATCCAGGCACGTTGGCAAGTGTTGCTCAACGTCATCACGGAGCCGCCCATGCACAAACTGATTTCCGCACTCACCCGCCTGTACCTGTTCGCAGAACAGCAGCAATACGTCGATGGGGACGGCGGCGCGCAGGCGCTGACGCCGGCCGTGCTGGCGCGCCACCTGGCGGGCGAGCAGACGGTAGCCGTGCGGCTGCTGAGCGAGCATGGCCTGGCGCGCGCGCTGGTGCTGGAATTCGGCGGCAAGGGGGGCGGCGAGGCGCACTGGAGCGCGCTGTGCACGATCGCCAATGCCGTGCAGCACGAGCTGGACTTGCCCGCACCCGCCGTCAGCGTCTCGGGCACGGCATTCCAGCTGTGGCTGTCGCTGGCCACGCCCGTGCCCGCTGCCCAGGCGCGCCAGTTCGTGCAGCTGCTGCGCTCGACCTTCTTGCCGGCCTCGACCGACATCCTTGCCGCACCGCCGCCCGCCTGTGTGGAGCAGGTGGCGTTGCCGCCGTGCCTGCAGCCGTCGGGCAAGTGGGCCGCCTTCATCCACCCCAGCATGGGCGCCGCCTTCGTCGACGAGCCGGGCCTGGACATGGCGCCGCCGCCGGCGGCCCAGCTGGGTTTCCTGGAAAGCTTGCGCAGCATCAACCCGGCACAGTTCGCGCAGGCGCTGGCGAAATTGCAGGGGCATGCGGGGCTGGCCGGGGCCGCGCCGGAGCCAATCTCCGCCGCGCCCGTTGCCGTGCCGCTGCCGGCGCCAGCATCCAGCGCCGCGCCTGGCCTGCTGCTGCAGGACGCCACGCTGGAAGACATCGTGCGCTGGCTGCATGCGCGCAATATCGAGCCGACGTTCCGGCACCGGCTGGCGTAGCGGGGACATTGCCGGGCAGGCTGGCCCGCTGGCCCCTTGGACGCAGCGTCAGTCGGCTGCGGAATGCGCGTAACTGACGATGCGCGACACCCGCCATTGCCCGCCATCCTGCTGCCAGATATGCATGAACTTCGCCACCGTGGTCAGTTTTTCCCGCTTGCCCGGCAGCGTCCTGTAAAAATTATGCGTACCGATTTCAACGGCGCCATAATTCTTGATCGGATACACCTCCAGGCTTGCCTTGACCAGTTCGCGCCGCAGTTCGCCGTTTTTCGCCTGCTCGGCGCAGCGCACCTTCAAGCCTTCGGCCTGGGAACCGGCCGATAGCATGAGGCCGCCTTCGTCGTGGTAGAACTCGACATCCGGCGCCAGGTACGCCGTAAATGCGGGGATATCGCAGGCATTGAAGGCAGCGAACAAGGCTTCGTCCATCTGTTCAATCGTTTTCCTCAGCGGCTCGGGCGCTTTCGAGAAGGTTGGCTGCCGTGCCGTTTCATTGGACGCGGCGCAAGACGCAAGGGTGATGACGGCGATGAGCGCCAGGCTGGCGCGCGCGGATACGGATTTCCACATGAATGGTTCCTTGGGGTAGGGCCAGGAATGGTGACCGGGCTGATGGAAGGCGGCGATGGCGGTGCGCCGCCCTTGTTCGACTGATTCTATGGAAAAGCTGCCATGCTGGGCGGGAAATGCGACGAACGGCACGAATCGGGGCATGAGTTGCACTTTTTTTCAGATGACCGGCCCCTGTGCGTGCCAGGCGCCGCGGCGGGACAGTCTGTCGTCCGCATGGTCATCGCGCGGCTGTTTTCCTTGTCTTGTCCGGCACCGCCGCGCCCAGCCAGCGCGCCACCGACTGCGCCACCCATTCCCCCTCGTCGAGCGGCAGGTCGTGGCCCGCCTCGCCGTGGATCAGGCAGTCCGCCTGCCAGGCGCGGGCCAGCTGCTGCGAGCAGCGGTGGTCCACCAGCCGGTCCTGCGCGCCGGCCATGACGAGCACGGGCATGGCGGGGCGGCTGGCGGGGGCGCGGTAGCGGGCGGCCGACAGCAGCTGGCGCAGGATGTTGCGGCGGCTGACGGGGTATTGCCGCTGGAAGGCCAGCCAGCTGCCCAGCAGCGCCGCATCGCCCGCGCCGTGGCGGCGGCTGGTCAGGCGCAGGATCAGGGCTTCCTGGCTGCGCGCGTCGCCCAGGCAGAGCTGGCGCAGCAGGGCGCCGTAATTCTGCCAGCGCAGGCGCCGGTAAAACGGGCTGTACGGACGCATGCTGGTGTTGATCAGCACGCAGCGGGCGATTTCCTGCGGGTAGCGGTGCGCCCAGTCCACGGCCACCATGCCGCCCAGCGACAGGGCCAGCAGGTGGTAGGGCGCGGCGACGCCCTGCGCCGACAGCTGCCGGCGGCACGCATCCACCATGTCGGCTACGCGCGTGGCGCTGTCCTGCCCATGGCGCGTGCCGTTGCCGGGCAGGTCGGGCGTGAGGATGGTGGCGCCGGGCAGGGCGCGCGCCAGGGTGGCGGGGAAGGCGCCCCAGTGGCGCTGTTCGCGCATCAGGCCGCGCAGCAGGACCCAGTGTTCGCGCTTATTGATCTGCGTCATGATTCATACCATAGCGCCAGGGCGCGCCGGCGCTGGGCTTTGCGCGCCAGGCCTTCCGGCACCCAGCGGCCGTGGCTGCTGGCGGCGCGCATGAGGAAGTCGAACCACACGAGGTGGCGCCGCAGCACGCGCTGCAGGCGGTGCGCGGCCGTCGGGTTGAAGATGCTGACACGGTTGAACAGCTGGCGCGGATTTTTCTTGACCCACAGCCAGGAGCCCATTTCCAGGGTCAGGGGCAGGAAGACGCGCCCGCTGTAGCTGGTGCCGTTCAGGTAGAGATAGTCCCACAGGTCGCCGTGCGTGAGGTACTGCCGGCTTTGCGGCTCGAACACATAGTTGTGGTTGGGGTAACTTTCGCTGAACAGCTCTTCCAGCGCGCCGATCTCCGCCAGGTGGGCGATGGGCACCTTGGTATGCGCGTGGGGAAACCACAGGCGGTCGCGCAGGCCGAAGCCGGAGTGGCAGTCGAGGGCGATGCTGAACTGGCGCGACAGCAGTTCGCGCTCGACGAGGTCGCACACGGCGGCGCTTTCCTGCTCCATCGGCGCGTCAAACGCGCCCCGGTACCAGGGCAGGCGGGGGCTGTAGCGCTGTCCGCCCAGCATGAACGGCACGCGCTCGCGCGCGCTCAGCGGCGCGTTGCGCATCAGGTCCACGCCGCGCGGATTGCTGCGCGTGGCTTGCCACATGCCGCCCGGATTGACCAGCGGCATGAAGACGAGGCGCATCGATTCGAGCTGCTGGTGCAGGGTGGCATCCCAGCGCAGGCGGGCAATGATGCTTTCCAGAAAGGACAGGAGCACTTGCGTGCCGATGCGTTCCAGTCCGTGGATGCCGCCAAAGAAGCCCAGGGCGGGCACGTCGGGGCTGGGATTGCCCAAGGTAATGGCGTACACGGGAAACTGGCGCCCATCCATGGCGATGCTGCAGGGCGTGGCCACTTCCAGGTGGCTGCCGCCCTCGTCGATGAGGCGCTTCAGCATGACCAGTTCGGGCAGGTTCTTTTCGATCATCGGGCGTATGAAAGGCAGAGTGACAGCCAGTGTAGCCGAAATACGCGCCGTTCCCGGCGTCCAGCATGAGGAAATTTTGGCCAGAGGCAATGTCACGAAGCCGTCATGCCGGACGTGTATCGTCTTGCCCCGGCCGTCTCCTCCCGGCGGCGCGATGTGCGGATGAACGTACGTTCGCGTACAGACGGGGGCCTGTCCCGCCGCCAGACTGGGACGTCGGGCCTGCATGCGCCCGCCCAGCCAACCGCCAGGAGGAAGCGCGACATGACGCAGTTCAATGAGCAAGCCGATCAGGTCAATACGGGCAGGCGCGGCCTGCTGATCGCCGGCGCGCTGTCGGCCACGGCCGTGGCAGTGCCCCGCGTGGCGGGTGCGGCGGAAGCGGTCAACACGGCCACCCAGGCAGGCGCCTCCCCGCCGCCCGTGTTGATGAAAGTCAACCTGGACATCAACGGCCGGCGCCACAGCCTGGAACTCGATACGCGCACCACCCTGCTTGACGCCCTGCGCGAACACCTGCACCTGACGGGCACCAAAAAGGGCTGCGACCACGGCCAGTGCGGCGCCTGCACCGTCCTGCTGGACGGCCAGCGCATCAATGCCTGCCTGACCCTGGCCGTGATGCACGACGGCGCCAGGGTCACCACCATCGAGGGCCTGGGCACGCCCGAGAAACTGCATCCGATGCAGGCGGCCTTCATCGCGCATGACGGCTACCAGTGCGGCTACTGCACGCCGGGGCAGATCTGCTCGGCCGTCGGCGCGCTGGGCGAGATCCGCCAGGGCATCCCCAGCCATGTCAGCGCGGACCTGGGCGCGCCGCCGCAGGCGACGCCGGACGAGTTGCGCGAGCGCATGAGCGGCAATCTCTGCCGCTGCGGCGCCTATTCCAACATCATCGACGCCATCACCGAGGTGGCGGGGAGGCCGGCATGAGGGTATTCAGCTACCAGAAGGCGGCCACGCCGGCCGCAGCGGCGGCTGCCGCCTTGCACACGCCGGGCGCCAAATTCATCGCGGGCGGCACGAATCTGCTCGACCTGATGAAGCTGGAAATCGAGACGCCCGCGCATCTGATCGATGTCAATGGCCTGGCCCTCGATACCGTGGCAACGACGGCGGACGGCGGCTTGCGCATCGGCGCCCTCGTGCGCAACACGGCGCTGGCGGCCCATCCCGCCGTGCGGCGCGAGTATGCCGTGCTGTCGCGCGCCTTGCTGGCGGGCGCCTCGGCGCAATTGCGCAACAAGGCGACGACGGCGGGCAACCTGCTGCAGCGCACGCGCTGCCCGTATTTCTATGACACGAACCAGGCCTGCAACAAGCGCGTGCCGGGCAGCGGCTGCTCGGCCATCGGCGGCTTCAGCCGGCCGCTGGCCATTCTGGGCGGCAGCGATGCGTGCATCGCCACGCACCCGAGCGACATGGCCGTGGCCATGCGCGTGCTCGACGCGGGCATCGACACGGTGCGGGCCGACGGCAGCACGCGCCGCATCCCCATCGCCGATTTCTACCGCTTGCCGGGCAACACGCCCCACGTGGAAACCGTGCTGCAGCCGGGCGAATTGATCACCAGCGTCACCTTGCCCCGGCCTACCGGCGGCACGCACGTCTACCGCAAGGTGCGCGACCGCGCCTCGTACGCGTTCGCGCTGGTCTCCGTGGCGGCGATTATCTTGCCTGATGGCACGGGACGGCTGGCCCTGGGCGGCGTCGCGCCGCAGCCGTGGCGGATCGCCGCCGCCGAGCAGGCGATACCGAATGGCTCGGCTGCCGTCAGCGAACGCCTGCTGGCCGGCGCCCATCCCACGGCGGACAACGCCTTCAAGACCATCCTCGCGCAGCGCACGATCGCCGCCGTGATGGCTGACGCCGCTGCGCAGAAAGGCTAGGGCCATGAAATTTTCCACACCCGCCACCACCAATCCCATCGACCAGCTGAAAGTCGTGGGCCGGCCCACGGACCGCATCGACGGTCCCCTGAAAACCACGGGCACGGCCCCCTACGCCTATGAGCAGCACGCGGCCGCACCGCATGCCGCCTACGGCTATGTCGTCGGCGCGGCCATTGCCAAGGGGCGCATCGCCGCCCTCGACACCAGCGCGGCGCGGCGCGCGCCGGGCGTGCTGGCGGTGGTCACGGCCGAATCGGCCGGCAAGCTGGGCAAAGGAAAAATGAACACGGCGATGCTGCTGGCCGGGCCGCAGATCGAGCATTACCACCAGGCCATCGCCCTGGTGGTGGCGGAAACGTTTGAACAGGCCCGCTCCGCCGCGCAGCTGCTCGACGTGCGCTATGTGGAACAGCCGGGCGCGTTCGACCTGGCGAAGGCGAAAGGCGGCGCCGTCAAGCCCAAAGATGAGCAGCCCGACAGCCAGACGGGCGACTTTGCGGGCGCCTATGCCAACGCGCCCGTGCGCCTTGATGCCAGCTATACGACGCCGGACCAGTCGCACGCCATGATGGAGCCGCACGCGTCGATCGCCGCCTGGGACGGCGACAAGGTGACGCTGTGGACGGCGAACCAGATGGTGGACTGGGGCCGGGGCGACCTGGCGCGCACCCTGGGCGTGCCGAAGGAGAAGGTGCGCATCGTCTCGCCGTATATCGGCGGCGGCTTCGGCGGCAAGCTGTTCGTGCGCGCGGAAGCCTTGCTGGCGGCGCTGGGGGCGCGCGCGGCGCAGCGCCCCGTGAAGGTGGCCCTGACGCGGCCCTTGATGTTCAACAATACGACGCACCGGCCCGCCACCATTCAGCGCCTGCGCATCGGCGCCACGCGCGACGGCAGGATCACGGCCATCGGCCATGAATCGTGGTCCGGCGACTTGAAAGGCGGCAAGCCGGAAACGGCCGTGATGCAGACGCGCCTGCTGTACGCGGGCGCCAACCGCATGACGGCCATGCGCCTGGCCGTGCTGGACTTGCCGGAAGGCAATGCCATGCGCGCCCCGGGCGAGGCGCCGGGCCTGATGGCGCTGGAAATCGCCATGGACGAGATGGCGGACAAGCTAAAGATGGACCCCGTCGTCTTCCGTATCCTCAACGACACGAAGGTGGACCCGGAGAAACCGGGCAGGCCGTTTTCCCAGCGCCGCCTGATCGACTGCCTGCGCACGGGCGCCGTGGCCTTCGGCTGGAAGGCGCGCCAGTCGCAGCCGGGCATGCGGCGCGACGGCCGCTGGCTCGTGGGCATGGGCGTGGCGGCCGCCTTCCGCAACAACCTGGTGATGAAATCCGCCGCCCGCGTGCGCCTGGACGGCAATGGCATCGTCACCGTGGAGACCGACATGACGGACATCGGCACGGGCAGCTACACCATCATTGCCCAAACGGCGGCGGAAATGTTGGGCGTGCCCCTGAGCAAGGTGGTCGTGCGCCTGGGCGACTCGGACTTTCCCGTCTCGGCCGGTTCGGGCGGGCAGTGGGGTGGCAACAGCGCCACGGCGGGCGTGTATGCGGCCTGCGTGCGCCTGCGCCAGGCCATCGCGGGCAAGCTCGATTTCGACGAGAAAGAGGTGCGCTTTGCCGATGGGCAGGTCAGCCGGGGCGAACGCAGCGTGCCGCTGGCGGCGGCCGCCTTCCATGGCGACATCGTCGCGCAAGACCACATGGAATACGGCGACCTCGACAAGAAATTCCAGCAGTCCACGTTTGGCGCGCATTTCGTCGAAGTGGGCGTGGATGGCGACACGGGCGAAGTGCGCGTGCGCCGCATGCTGGCCGTCTGCGCGGCGGGCCGCATCCTCAACCCGAAGGCGGCGCGCAGCCAGGTCATCGGCGCCATGACCATGGGCGTGGGCGCGGCCCTGATGGAAGAGCTGGTGGTCGACCGGCGCCGCGGCTTTTTCGTCAACCACGACCTGGCCGGCTACGAAGTGCCCGTGCATGCGGACATCCCGCACCAGGACGTCATCTTCCTCGACGAGACGGACCCCATGTCCTCGCCCATGAAGGCCAAGGGCGTGGGCGAGCTGGGCATCTGCGGCGTGGCGGCCGCCATCGCCAATGCCGTCTACAACGCGACGGGCGTGCGGGTGCGCGAGTATCCGCTGACCCTGGACAAGCTGCTGGCGGCCTTGCCGCCATCGCCGGGCGCCGTCCCCGCATAGCGGAATGCCCGGGTTCTTGGGGTTTTGTGTCAGGACTGCTATATTGTCGAAACCTTAATCGACTCTGTGGGAGTGGCATGAAACGCAAGCTGTTGCTGGTGGTGGGACTGGGACTCGGACTGTTCACTGTGCAGATGGCCGTCCAGGCCTCGTCCCTGCCTGACTATCCCTTCATTTTCCAGACGGGGACGGCCCAGGTGGAAGTGTCGCCGGACATGGCCGTCGTGGACATCACCGTCGCCAGCCGGGGCGCCGATGCGGCAAAAACGCTGGGCGTGGTCAATGCCGGCGTCGCGGAAGTCTTCCAGTTGCTGGGCAAGGTGAAGATTGCGCAGGCCGATACCCAGGCGTCGGAAATCATGCGTACGCTCGATTATTCCAGCAGGGAAAAACGCGATGCGCCGCCCACCTATGTCATCAACCGCAACCTGCGCGTGTGGGTGCGGGATCTGGCGGCATGGTCGCCACTGGTGTCGGAACTGGCCGCCATGAAGAACATCACCCGGCTCGATACGGATTTCAGGACCAGCGCTCACGACACGCTGGTTGCCGACCTGGAATTGAAGGCCGCCAGGGATGCGGAGACGAAGGCGGCGCGCATCGCCAAGTCGTTCAACCGGAAGATCGCGTCCGTCATGGCCATCTCGGAAGTGCCGTTCCAGTCGCTGGAGCGCGCGATGATACGTTCCAGCAATGAAGGTTTCACGCCGCCGCCCTTTATTCCGCCCACCGAGCCTGCCTCGGCCGTCCGCGCGCCGGCCAGCATCGCCCTGGAAAAGAGCGTGAATGTCTTGTTCAAATTGGAATAGGCCTGGCTGGTCAGCGTTGCCTCGAAAGAAATGGCGTATCGCTCTTGAACGGCTTGCTTTCCTTGAAAAATGCAATGTATAGCGCCGCTTTGCCTATGTCTTGACGAGGGCATGGCGCGCGGTGGCATTGGTTAAAATAAAAACAGCATGGCATGTTGTCAACGGTAACGGGCCGACTATTTTTACTGGATGGCAATTGGGCGCTGAAGGCGTGCCAGCGGGACGCAAGCGGCCCCGCCGGCCATGCCGTCAGAAGCGGTACGTCAACGTCCCCCGCACGCTGCGCGGCATGCCGTACGTGCCCTGGGCGTAGGTGTTGATGTTGATATACTTCTTGTCCAGTGCGTTTTCCACGTTCAGCTGGGCCAGCAGCTGGCGCGACAGCTGCCAGGTGGCCATCAGGCTTACCGTGGCGTAGGCTGGCTGCGTCACGCGCTCCGTGCCGCGCGGGCCTTCGCCGTCATAATAAAACCGGCTTTGCCAGTTGACGCCGCCCCCCACGGTGATGTCGTGGCGCGCTTTCCACGTGGTGAACAGGCGCGCCGTGGAGCGGGGCGAGAGGGTGTTGATGTCCTGCTGTTCGCGGTCCCTGGCGCGGAAGTGGCTGGCGCTGGCGGTCACGTTCCAGCCCGGCGCCAGGCGGCCCGACAATTCTCCCTCGATGCCGCGGCTGGTGGCGCCGCGCGCCGCGTAATACGCCTGCGTGGTGGTGCCGGGCACGCGGTGGGCGCCGTCCGGCTGTGCCAGCTTGTCCTGCTGGATCGAGAAGATGCCGATGGTGCCGTTCAATTGTCCGCCTGGCAACTCGCCTTTCAGGCCGATTTCCATGCTTTTCCCCGTCAACGGGTCCAGCCAGGCGCCCGCGCGGTCCTGGTTTTCCTGCGGGCGGAAGATGTCCGTGTAGCTGGCATACGCGGCATACGTCTCGTTCAGGTCCACCACCACGCCCGCGTAGGGCACGAACTTGCTTTTTGCAAAGGTGAAGCGGGCGCTGCCGTCATAGCCGATGCGCTCCTTGTCCCAGCGGCTCAGGCGACCGCCGAGTATCAATTTGCTTTTGTCGGCCAGGTTCAGGCGCGCCGCGCCGTAGGCGCCATATTGCTTCGTCGTGTATTGTTCCGACAGCACGGGCTCGCCCCAGGCCGGTTGCGGATAGCTGCCATCCCAGGCGAGGAAGTTGCCGATCGGTTCTGGGTCGAGCGCTTCCTTGACCTTGAATTCGGCGTGCTGCACCGTGTAGCTGGCGCCGACGATGACTTCATGCCCGCGCCCGCCCAGGCTGAACGGTCCCGAGATTTTCATATCCGCGCTGCTCTGGTCGCGCGCACCGATGTAGCGGTTCGGGTAGCCCAGCATGCCCAGTCCCGTGACCTTGTCCGGCCATTCGGCCAGGAATACCAGCGGCGTGTCTTCCGTGTGCTTGCTGTACATGGCTTGCGCCTGCGCCTTCCAGCCCTGGCCCAGCGCGTGTTCCACGGTGGCGTGCACATTGGTCTGCTGCGTGGCCCACGCGGCCCAGCGGGGCGCCGTGGTCACGGAGCGGTCGAAATCCGTGCGCGTGCCGTCGCTGTACCACAGGGGGAAGCCGCCCCAGTTGCTGCCTTTCGGGTCGTTCTTCTGGTAGCTGGCGCCCAGCATGGCTACGGTGCCGGGCGCCAGGTCCGCCTCGACGGTGGCGTAGGCCAGCTGGCGCTGGTTCGCATACCCATGGGTAAACGACTTGCGGTCCTGCCAGGCACCGGCGATCCTGCCGCGCACGGAGCCGTCCGCGTTCAGGGGCGCGGCCAGGTCGACGGTGCCCCGGTAGTCGCTCCACGCGCCCGCCGCCAGCGACCACTGCCCCTCGAATTGCCTGGCGCTGGCCCGCTTGCGCACCAGGTTGATCGAGGCGGACGGGTAGCCTGCGCCCGTCAGCAAGCCCGTGGCGCCCCGCGTCACTTCCACCCTGTCGTAGAGCAGCGCATCCATTTCCGATTCGCCGCCCGAATACTGCACTTTATACGTGGTGGGCACGCCGTCGTACTGGAAATTGTCGACGTCGAAGCCGCGCGCGGAAAACGTGCTGCGCTCCGTGTCGAACTGGTTGACGGCGATGCCGGGCGTGTTGCGCAGCACGTCGCGCACCGTCAGCAAGTCCTGGTCGTCCATGCGCTGGCGCGTGATGACGCTGACCGATTGCGGCGTGTCGCGCAGCGACAGCAGCAGGCCCGTGGCGCTGGCCGTGGCCGGCGTCGTGTACGACCCCGTGCCGTCCGTGGCGGGGCTGCGCTCGGCCGTGGCGCGCACGGCGATGCCGGGCAGGGTGGCCGCGTCGGCGGCGGACGGCAGCTTGCGCACGGCGTAGTTGCCGCCGCCCTGGTCGATGGCGACGAGGCCGCTGCCATCGAGCAGGCGGGCAAAGCCGCCGGCCACCTGGTAGCTGCCGTTCAAGCCGTGGCTGTTCAAGCCCGCGTACAGGCTGGCGGCGCCGGAAATGCTGACGCCCGCCTCGGCCGCAAAGGCGGACAGGGCCGTGCTGAGGGGGCCGGCCGCCACCTGGTAGTGGCGCGCGGGCGCTTCCTGGCGCTGTTGGGCGAATGCGGGCGCGGCCAGGGCCAGGCTGCCCAGCAGGGTGAGGGTGATGCCGGTGTGGCGGTAGTGCTGCATTGCGTGTTTCCCTTCGTTCATGTGTTGGTCCTGTGTGGATTGACGTGGCACATGCGCGAAAGGGACATTCTTTTCAAAAATTTTTATGCCGGTTCGACGGAAATCCACCAGCGGCTGTGGCGCCGCACGCGGATGGGCAGCGACGCTTGCAGCAGGTCCAGCAGTGCATCCGTGTCGCGCAGCCGGTACACGCCCGACACGCCCAGCCGCGCCACGGCGGGATCGCAGCGCACGACGCCGTGGCGGTAGCGGCCCAGCTGGGCCAGCACGTTGGCCAGCGGCGTGGCGTCCGCGTACAGCAAGCCCCTGAGCCAGGCGTGCGCATGGGGCGCCAGCGGCTGCGGCGCGCCGGCCCGTGTCGCGTCGAAGCTGGCTTGCCAGCCCGCCGGCACGATCACGGGGCGGCCCTCGGCGGGCCGCACTTCCACGGCGCCCTGCGACACGGCCACGTGGCTGCGCGCGTCCAGCAGGCTGTCGTCCTGGCGCACCGTGAAGCGCGTGCCGAGGGCGCGGATGCTGCCGTTGCTGGTGCGTACGATGAAGGGACGCTGGCGCGCATCGGGGCGGGTCGCCACGTGGATCTCGCCGCCGCGCAGCTGGACCAGGCGCAGCGCATCGCTGAAGACGATATCGGCGGCGCTGGCCGTGTTCAGGCTCAGGGCGCTGCCGTCGGCCAGGGCGAGGTGGCGGATTTCGCCCCTTGCCGTGCGCACGTCGGCCGTCCATGCCTGCCACGGTGCCGCCCTCAGCATGGCCCAGCCGGCCGGGCCGGCGACGATCAGCAGGGCCAGGGACTTCAGCATGGCGCGGCGCTGGGCGCCGGCCGGACGGTCCAGCACGGGCATGGCCAGGGTCGTGGCCAGCGGCGCGGGCAGCATGCCGAAGCTGCGGCAGACGTGCTCGGCGCGCTGCCAGGCCGTTTCATGGTGCGGGTGGGCGGCGCGCCAGCGGGCCAGCGCCTGCCGGGCGGCATCGTCGAGTTCGCCACTTTGCAGGCGCACCATCCAGTGTGCCGCTTCGCGCGCGGCGCGCGCATCGATGGACGCGTTCATGCCGCCAGCAGTATGCATTGCGTCAGCGCCTGCACCATGTAGCGTTTCACCGTGCGCTCGCTGACGTTCAGGCGCGCGGCGATGGCGGCATAGCCCAGGCCTTCCAGCTGCGACAGCAGAAAGGCCGTGCGCACCTTCGCGCCCAGGCCGTCGAGCATGGCGTCGATGCGGTGCAGGGTTTCCAGGATCAGCAGGCGTTCCTCCGCCGACGGCGCGCTGGGCGGGGGCAGCTGCGCCACGGCGGCCAGCCACGCCTGCTCCAGCGACTGGCGCCGGTAATGGTCGATCAGCAGCCGCCGCGCCACGGTCGTCAGGTAGGCGCGCGGCTCGCGCAGGGTGAAGCTCCGTTCCTCCGGCGTGGCCAGCAGCTTGACGAAGGTATCCTGCGCCAGGTCGGCCGCGTGGTCCGTGCACGACAGCTTGCCGCGCAGCCAGCGCAGCAGCCACGGGTGGTGTTCGCCATACAGCTGGCTCATGGAAAACGGGCCTTGTGGCTCGGCGGCGGGGGCTAGGGCAAACGTCACGGCACACTCCAGGTTGGCGCTGAAGTCCTCCATGCCGCTGGGAGAGGGCGCGTGCAGGTCCTTCTTAAATGCGAATGGTTCTCATTTTACATGGGCATGCCTGAATGTCAATGTGCCGGCGGCCTCGGCTGGTCTCAGCTTCCCTGGCGCCGCTGGGCGTAGCTGCGGCAATGTTCCAGGTAGCCCGTCTCGTGGCTGGCGATGAGCTGCAGCACGCTGTTCCACAGCCAGGGGGGAAT
Source organism: Janthinobacterium sp. GW821-FHT03C08 (assembly GCF_059420905.1). Classification (NCBI taxonomy): domain Bacteria; kingdom Pseudomonadati; phylum Pseudomonadota; class Betaproteobacteria; order Burkholderiales; family Oxalobacteraceae; genus Janthinobacterium; species Janthinobacterium sp. GW821-FHT03C08. The sequence goes on from NZ_JBWKUP010000006.1 coordinate 230,835, forward strand.
CGGGTTGCCATCGTGGCGGTCCGTCTGCAGTTCCTTGATCCAGTGCATGCCCGTGGACCAGTCCATCTGCCGCGCGTGCGCGCAGCCGACGACGTAGGCCAGGTAGCTGGCCGTGCTGGCCGCATCTTCCACGCTCAGTTCATCGATTTCCAGCTTCAGGTCTTGCGGCAGCAGTTCGCGCACGAAGATGCCGCGCCCCAGGAAGCGCTGCGGCATGGTGCGTTCGCCCAGGGCGGGCGACAGGTGGCGCGCGCCGGCCACCACGCGCTTGGCGTTGTCGCGCGGCATGCTGGCATGCGCATAGCGCACGGAGGTCGCTTGCACGGCTTCCTTGATGTCGATCAGGCAGTATTCGCCGTCGCCCAGTCCCAGCAGCACGGCATAGCGCAGCAGGCCCAGGGAACTGCAGCCCTTGACCCAGTAGGCCGCGTCGATGACTTCCAGTTTCACCTTCTTGCTGCGCGACTTCAGCCGCGTCACGAGGGCGCGCAGATCGGACGAGGCGCACAGGGCGGCAATGGCCTTCTTTTCTTCCCGGGAAATGGGCCAGAAGTTGCGCCCCATGGGAATGATGGGCCGGGTTTCCAGGAAGCGTTCCTCAGCCAGCTCCTTCCACGAGCGCTGCACGGCGCCGCGCAAGGCCGAGCGCACGACGGCGGGGCGGGGCAGGGCCAGCTGCAATTCGCCGGGCAGGAAGGCAAAGGCATAGCCGTCGAGCAAGTGACGCAGCATGCTGGCCGTTACCACGCCGGGCAGGGAGGAGCCGCGCGCGGCCGTCGCCAGGGACAGGGCCAGGCGCACCAGGTCGTGCGCGGGATTGCCGATCACGCTCTGGTCGAAGTCGCGGATCTGCATTTCCACGCTGCCGTCGGCACCGGCCAGCGGTCCCAGGTTGCCCACGTGGCAGTCGCCGCAGATCCAGATGGGCGGGCCTTCGGGCAGGCTGTGGCCCGGCTGCGCCTGCAGCCAGTCATAGTATTGCGCCGTATTGCCGCGCACATAGGCATGGGGCGAGCGGGCCATTTTTTCATCGCGGCGGTCCAGCAGCAGCTGGCGGCGCTGGTCGGGGGCGGGCAGTCTGGGCAAGGTGCGGTCCTTTTGCTAAGTTTCCTCCATACTATGCCTGTATGCATTATTTTACCGTGCAATGCTTAACAGAGCGACAACTTCGCCTGGAATAAGCTGTCACTATCTTTTATTTTTGGAAATCAACATGGATTTGAGCCAGCACGCCGCCGTCGTCAATTGCGAAGCCTACCGCGATGGCCGCAAGATCGCCCACTTCGACATCGACAAGGTAGGCGACTTCCTCGACGATCCCGCCTGTTTCGTGTGGATCGGCCTGGCCGGCCCCGACACGGCCGCCATGCAGGCGCTGCAGTCGGCCTTCGGCTTGCACGAGCTGGCAGTCGAGGATGCGGAAGGGGCGCACGAGCGGCCCAAGCTGGAGGAATACGGCGACACCCTGTTCATGGTGCTGCACACGGCCAGCCTCGACGGCGACGCCATCGTCTACGGCGAAACCCACGTCTTTCTCGGCTGCCGCTTCATCATCACCGTGCGCCACGGCCCTTCGGCTGGCTATGCAAAGTTGCGCGAGCGCAAGGAAAGCGTGCCGGACAAGCTGGCCAGCGGCCCCGGCTACGTGCTGTATTCCATCATCGACTTCATCGTCGACCAGTACCAGCCCTGCATCGACCACTTGCAGGCCAAATTCCAGCAATATGAAACGCAGCTGTTCAAGCCCAGCCTGTCCGAGGACAAGCTGCAGGATTTTTACCAGCTCAAGACGGAGCTGCTTAAGCTGGACGCGGCCGTCAACCCGCTGCATGAAATCTGCACCCAGCTGATCCGTTTCCATGGCGATATCGTGCCCAAGGAAAACCGCATCTATTACCGCGACATCCTCGACCACGTGAAGCGCGTCACGCACACGGCGGGGCAGATGCGCGAAATGGTCAATTCCGCCATGCAGGTGGCGCTGGGGCAGATCTCGATCCGCCAGAACGAAGTGGTCAAGCGCCTGGCCGGCTGGGGCGCCATCCTGGCCGTGCCCACCATGGTCTTCAGCCTGTACGGCATGAACTTCGAATTCATGCCGGAGCTGAAATGGCGCGGCAGCTATCCGGCCGTCATCGCCGGCATCTTCGTCGGCTGCTACCTGCTGCACCGGCGCCTGAAGCGCGACGGCTGGCTGTAGGGCGGCATGCAAATATTGGAGAGTTTTGCCGCCCGATTTGCTGCTACGATGAAGTTGTCCCAGTGAAGGCGGTCGATGGCAACGCGTTGAAACCTCCTTGGCGTGGGCGCCGTGCCCGGCTGCCGCTGCCACCCCAGAGCGTGCAGCCAGGGTACAGGGCGCGTCCGATGCCACAAGGCTCCTGCGAACCAGGAGCCTTTTTTTTGCCGATGCCTGTGGCTATACCTTCGCCACCGCCGCAGCCGCTTCGAGGATCAGCGCCGCCACTTCCACGGGGCGCGAGGCCAGCGAGGCGTGGCTGGCGTTGAGCGTGATGACTTTTCTCGCCTGCAGGCGCGCCGCCATGCGCTCCTGGTTGACGGGGGAAATCATGCGGTCGGCGCTGGAAATCTGGTACCAGCTGGGCTTGTGGCGCCAGGCCGGGTCGCTGACGGTGTCGCCGAAGGTGCTGGCCAGCGGCGCCTTCTGCACCACGCCCAGCACGGCCCCTTCCTCCGCATCGAGGTCCTGGCAAAAGCTGTCGTGGTATTGCTCGGCCTTGACCCACAGGTAGCCGTCGCTGTCGCCTTCCAGGCTGGCCGCGCCCAGGGGCGGGTGTTCCTGCGTGATGCTGCCCGCGCTTTCGCCCGTGTCGGGGGCGAAGGCGGCGATGTACACGAGGCCCTGCACATTCGGGGCATTGCCCGCCACGCTGATGACGGCGCCGCCGTAGGAGTGTCCTGCCAGCAACACCGGGCCATCGACCTGGGCCACCATCTTGCGCGTGCGCTCGGCATCGTCGGCCAGCGACGTGAGGGGCAGTTCGACGGCGCGGATGGCCGTGTGGCCCTGGCGCCGCAATTCGACGATGACGCGGCTCCAGTGGGCGGCACCGCCCCAAAAACCGTGGACGAGGACGATGGTGGCTTGCTTGCTCATGCGGGTACTCCTTGTGGCGAAGGGAAACGGCAAGGGCCGCGCGGTCACGGGCTGCTGGCTGCGCGGCGGGAAGCTGCATGCTCATTGTAGACCTTCCCAGCGCATGGCCTCGATGGCGTTCACCACGGCCGTTTCGTGTTCGATGAAGAAATCGCTGTGAAAGCCGTTGCGGATGAGCAGATGGGTACAGCCGGGCAGGGCGGCGGCCAGGCGCTCGCCATCGGCCAGGCGCAGCGGGCGGAAAGCGTCGAAAAACGCCGTGCCGGTGGCCAGGACCGCGGGGTCGCTCTGCGGCGACAGCCATGGCAGCAGGTTGCGCAAGGTGCCGGGATCGACGGTGATGACCAGCGCCGGCGCGCGCACGCGGCGGTAGTCGGGCGAGAAATTGTGCGCAGCCATGTCCATGGCCCTGGCGATGGCGGGCGCGGTATTGGGCCGCACGGCGCCGCCGGGCAGCACCTCCAGGCTGTCGCGCCAGTTCGCCTCCAGCGCCGGCCACCATTGTTTGTTGACCCGCCGGGCATAGGCGATCGAGGCCTCCATCGACGCCAGGTCGGCCGGCCCGGGCGGGGGCGCCTCGAAGGGCAGGGGTTCCGACTCGCCGTCATCGCCGCCGCTGGCCAGGTAGTCGAAGGTCGTGTCCAGGTAGACGAGTCCCCGCACGCGCTGCGGATGGCTGCCGGCGAACAGGGTCAGCTCGTTGCCGGCGACGGAGTGGCCGCCCAGGATGACGCGCCGGACGCGCAGGGCGTCGAGCACGGCCAGCAGGTCGGCTACCAGGGTGGCGGGCGCGTAGGTGCCATCGCTGGCGGCATCGGCAGGCAGGGGCTTGCCGGAGGAGCCGTAGCCGCGCCGCGTGATGGCCAGCACGCGGTGGCGGCGTGCCAGCGCGGGCGCCAGGCTGTCGAAGCCGTAGGCGTTGCCGCCCAGGCCTGCCAGCAGCACAATCACGTCGGCGTCGCCGCCGCTGCCCGGCGCCGCGGACCAGTCGCGCACGTGCAGGCTGACGCCGGGGGCGACGCCGATCTGCCGGTCCGTGACGCTGGCGCCGCGCGGCCCGCCGCCGCAGGCGGACAGCGCGGCCAGGGCCGTGATACCCAGCAGCACCTGCCTGCGGGCGTGGAAATGCGGCGTGGGACCGCTGGACTGGTGCATGGCGTGCTCCTCTGGGGTAAGTGACAGCAGCCAGTATCGGCAGCGCGCATGAAGCGCGGCTGAGCGGGGCGTGAAGATCGCCTGAAGAAAAGGCTTTGACATATTTTCCAGAATTGGATAATCTGTCTGCATGAAAACACACGATGCCCCTCCCGCTGCCGCGCGCAACGCCGAACACGTCCTGCTGCTCGAGCAGCTCAAGCAGGTGGCCGACGGCTTGGCGCGCACCTTCGCGCCCTTCTGCGAAGTGGTGCTGCACGACCTGCTGGCGCCCGAGCATGCCGTGCTGGCCATCCACAACAACCTGTCGGGGCGGACCGTGGGCCAGCCGGCGACGGAACTGGGCCTGGCGCGCATCCTCGACCCGGATTTCGCCCAGGTGGTGGCGAACTACCCGAACAAGTTTGCCGATGGCCGGCAAGCCAAGAGCACCTCGATCGGCATCAAGGATGGCGAAGGCAAGTACGTCGCGGCCCTGTGCCTGAACGTGGACCTGACCCTGTTCCAGGGTTTTCAGACGGCCATGAACCAGTTCGTGGCTGTCGACGCGGGCGCCGCGCCGCGCGAATCGCTGGACCCGGCCGGCGCCGACGCCATCCGCGCCCGCATCGACCAGTTCGCGGCGCGCCTGGCCGCGTCGCCGCGCACCCTGAAAGCCCCGGCGCGCCGCGCCTTGCTGCAGGAACTGCGCGCGGCCGGCCTGCTCGACGTGCGCCGCGCCATGGAAATCATCGCCGAGCATCTTGGCGTGTCGCGCGCCGCCGTCTACACCTACGCGAGGTAGGCACATGGATACTTCTACCGGCATCGACCCTTCGGCGGCGCGCCTGCTGCTGCTCGATGCGGCCGCCGTCGCCGCCCACCTGCAGGCCGACGCCGTGCTGGCCGCCGTGCGCGAAGCCTTCGTGCTGCACAGCCGCCAGCAGGGCCGCGTGTTCCCCGTCATCCGCGAAGCGCTGGCGACGGGCGGCGTGTTCGGCATCAAGGCGGGCGACGTGCCGGCCGAGAACCTGCTGGGCTTCAAGGCGGCCGGCTTCTGGCCCGCCAACCGCGCCGCAGGCGGCGAACCGCACCAGGCCACCATCATGCTGCTCGACCCGGCCACGGGACGGCCCGTGTGCATCATCGACGGCAATGCCATTACGACGGCGCGCACGGGCGCGGCCGGCGCGCTGGGGCTGCAGCGGCTGGCACGGCCCGACAGCGCCAGCCTGTGCGTGTTCGGCACGGGCGTGCAGGCCACGGCGCAGGCCTGCTATGCGCTGCGCGTGCTGCCGCAACTGCGCCAGCTGCGCTATGTCAGCTCGAGCGGCCAGCCGCATGCCGGCTTCGAGGCGGCCTTCGCCGGCCGCATCGCCATCGCCCATGCGCCCGACGCCGATGCGGCCGTCGCCGCCAGCGACGTGGTGATCACGGCCACGCCGGGACGCGCTCCCCTGTTCAGCGCGGGCGCCGTGCGGCCCGGCACGCACGTCACCGCCATCGGCGCGGACACGCGCGGCAAGCGCGAGCTGCCCGAGGGCTTGCTGGCGCGGGCGCGCCTGGTGGTCGACGACGTGGTGCAGGCGCGCAGCATCGGCGAGGCGCAATGGGCGCCGGAGATCCCGTGCCAGACCCTGGGCGACCTGCTCGACGGGCGCGCCACCTTGGCGCGGGCCGCCGGCGACGCCACCGTGCTGGACCTGACGGGCCTGGCCCTGCAAGACCTGACCGTGGCGCGCCTGGTGTACCGGCAGGCGCTGGCCGCCGGCAGCGGCACCGACATTTCCTGGCCGTGGTAGGGCCGTTCCTCACTTTTGAAAGGCACGCAGCATGCAGAACCTGACACTTCCCACCTACGCCGACGTCGTGGCGGCGGCCGGCCGCATCGCGGGCCACGCCCACAGGACGCCCGTCATCACCTCGCGCACCGTCGACGCGGAATTTGGCGCCGACGTCTTCTTCAAGTGCGAGAACCTGCAGCGCATGGGCGCCTTCAAGTTCCGCGGCGCCTACAACGCGCTGTCGCAGTTCGACGTGCGGCAGCGGCAGGCGGGCGTGGTGGCTTTCTCGTCGGGCAACCACGCCCAGGCCATCGCGCTGTCGGCGCGGCTGCTGGACATCCCCGCCACCATCATCATGCCGCAGGATGCGCCGGCCGCCAAAATCGCCGCCACGCGTGGCTATGGCGGCAACGTGGTGCTGTACGACCGCTACACGCAGGACCGCGAGCAGATCGGCCGCGAACTGGCCGAGCAGCGGGGCATGACCCTGATTCCGCCCTACGACCATGCGCACGTGATCGCCGGCCAGGGCACGGCGGCCAAGGAGCTCTTCGAGGAAACGGGACCGCTGGACGCCTTCTTCGTGTGCCTGGGCGGCGGCGGCCTGCTGGCGGGCTCGGCCCTGGCCACGCGCGCGCTGTCGCCCGATTGCAAGCTCTACGGCGTGGAGCCGGAGGCGGGCAACGATGGCCAGCAGTCGTTCCGCTCGGGGCAGATCGTGCACATCGACACGCCCAGGACCATCGCCGACGGCGCGCAGACGCAGCACCTGGGCAGCCTCACGTTCCCCATCATCCGCCGCGACGTGGACGACGTGCTGACGGTCAGCGACGCCCAGCTCGTCGAGCGCATGGCCTTTGCCGCCTCGCGCATGAAGCTGGTGATCGAGCCGACGGGCTGCCTGGGCTTTGCCGCCGCCCTGCAGATGAAGGAGCAGCTGCGCGGCAAGCGCGTGGGCATCTTGATCAGCGGCGGCAACGTGGACATGCCGCGCTTCTGCGAGCTGCTGGGCGGCGCCTGAGGCGCTGCGGTCAGTGCGACACGAGCACGGGCAAGGTCATCTCCTGCAGCACCGTGCGCGTGACGCCGCCCAGCAAGGTTTCGCGCAGGCGCATGTGGCCGTAGCAGCCCATCACCAGCAAGTCGCATTGCCGCTGCGCCGCCATGGCCAGCAAGGCCTGTCCCACGTCCTGGCCCGGCGGCGTGTCGTGCTGCAGCACCTCGACGCTGACGCCGTGGCGCGCCAGGTACAGGGCCAGGTCGGCGCCCGGCTGTTCGCCGTGCGCGGCCGGCTGGAGGTGCGAATTGACGACGGCCAGCGTCACTTGCCGGGCGCGGCGCAGCAGGGGCAAGGCGTCCGTGATGGCGCGCAGCGCTTCGGCGCTGCCGTTCCAGGCCAGCAGGGGGTGCCGGGCCAGGCTGTCCGGCGCCGCGGACGGCGCGTGCGGCACATGCGGCACCATGAGCACGGGACGGCCGCAGTGGAGCATCAGGTATTCGGCGGTGCCGGCGATGACGCGCGAAGGCGTGTCCTGCGCATCCGTCTGGCCCAGGATCAGCAGGTCGCAATAGCGGGCCTGCAGCAGCAGCGCGCCCTGCGCGTCGTCGTCGACGAAGCGCGTTTCGTAGGTGGCCAGGCCCTCTTCGCGGGCGATGCGCTCGAAGGCATGCAGGGCATCGCTGGCCTGGCCGCGCAGCGCCTGCATTTGCGCCGGCGCAAACTGCAGCGCGTTGACGCCGCCGCCATAGGCGTAGCGGGAGATGCCGCTCATGGCCGAACCGATCAGGTGCGCCCCTTCGGCGATGGCCAGGCGCACGGCCAGGCGGATGCGCTGCGCGCAGTGGCGTGAATTGTCCACGTGGACCAGCAGGGTAGTGTAGGGCATGGCGTTTTCCTCGGTTGTCGGTATCGGTGGTCAGGGCTGCAGCACGTAGGTGCCGGGGGCGTCGCCCAGGTCGGGCCCCATGGCCGGCGGCGGCGCCTGCGCGCCGGAGCGCGCCGCCAGCCAGGCTTGCCAGGCGGGCCACCACGAGCCCTCGTGGCGCGGCACGTCGCGCTGCCAGCTGTCCGCGTCGATGTAGGCTTCGTCGTGGCGGTGCGTCGCCAGCTGGTAGCTGCGGCGCGCCTGGCCCGGCGGCGAGACGACGCCCGCATTGTGGCCGCCCGAGGTGAGCAAAAAGGTGACGTCGGTATCGGTGAGCAGCTGCAGCTTGTACACGGAGCGCCACGGCGCCACGTGGTCCGTCACGGTGCCGACGGCAAAGATGGGCGCGTGGATGTCGGGCAGGGCGATGTGGCGGCCCGCCGTGCGGTAGCGGCCCTCGGCCAGGTCGTTGTGCAGGAACAGCCGGCGCAGGTATTCCGAGTGCATGCGGCAGGGCATGCGCGTGGCGTCCCCGTTCCAGGCCATCAGGTCGCTGTCCTGCTCATCGAGTCCCAGCAGGTAGTGGCGCAGCCGGCGCGACCAGACCAGGTCGTTCGAGCGCAGCAGCTGGAAGGCGCCCGCCATCTGCCGCGTATCCAGGTAGCCCTGCTTCCACATGGCCGCTTCCAGGAAGCTGACCTGGCTGTCATCGATGAACAGCGACAGTTCGCCCGGTTCCTTGAAGTCCACCTGCGAGGCCAGCATGGTAAGGCTGGCCAGGCGCGCGTCGCCATCGCGCGCCATGCTGGCGGCGGCAATGGCCAGCAGGGTGCCGCCCAGGCAGTAGCCGGCCGCGTGCACCTGCGGCGCGCCCGTGATGCGGGCCACGGCGTCGAGCGCATCCATCACCCCCAGCTGGCGGTAGTCTTCCAGCGACAGCTCGCGGTCTTCCTCCAGCGGGTTTTTCCAGGAAATCATGAACACCGTGTGCCCCTGGGCCACCAGGTAGCGCACCAGCGAATTGTGCGGCGACAGGTCGAGGATGTAGAACTTCATGATCCAGGCCGGCACGAACAGGACGGGCGTGGCATGCACGCTGGCGGTGGCCGGCGCGTACTGGAGCAGTTCGATCAAGTCATTGCGGTAGACCACCTTGCCCGGCGTGACGGCCACGTTGCCGCCCACGGCATAGGTGCGCTGCCCGGGCGCCTGCGCGCCCATGGCGGCGCGCTGCCAGTCCTCGGCCACATGGGCCATGCCGCGCGCCAGGTTGGCGCCGCCGCTTGCGAGGGTGGCCTGCTGCACCACGGGATTGGTCAGCATGAAGTTCGACGGCGCCAGCATGTCGAGCCACTGGCGCACGGTGAAGGTGACGACGTCCTCGTGGTGCGGCGAGACGCCGCGCACGCCCGTGGTGGCGCGGTGCCACCACTGCTGCTGCAGCAAGAAGCCCTGGTAGACGAGGTTGTACGGCCAGCGCTGCCAGGCCGGGTCCTCGAAGCGCCGGTCCTGCGGCAGCGGGGCGATGCAGGGCGCCGCGCCGGCGTCGCCGGACAGTGCCGACTGCGCGGCGTACTGCTGCCAGCGGCCGATCTTCTTCCACGCTTCCTGCAGCAGGGTTTGCTGTTTCGATGGCGCCAGCGCCAGGTGGCTGAGCCAGTCGGCATAGGCATTGCCCAGCGCAGCGGGGGAAATGCCGCCCGTGAACTTGCCCAGCCAGGCGTTCAGCAGCAGGTCCAGGGTGGCGCCTTCCGGCGCGCTCTCGGGATAGTCGGGCGCAGGCGCGCCTTGCCAGGCGCTGCCCTGGCGTTCATGCTCCGTGATTGCCTGCTGCGTCTTGCTCATGGGGACTCCCGCTGTTTTTTTACAGGATAGCAAGAGCTTGTTCAAAAAATTATGATCTACATCAAGTTTGGCCGGATGCGTGGAGAGCCGCGCCCGCCTGCTGCGCGAATAGCTGCAACTGGGCCTCCAGCGCGGCGAGCCGCGCCTGCAGCGCCGGTGGTGGCGCCGCCGCCGCTTCGCGCTCGATGGCCGCGGCGATGGCGACGGCGGGAGCCGCATGGAAGTTGCCCAGCAAACCGGCCAGGGTATGCGCCTGCCGGCTCACGGCAGGCCGGTCGTGCGCCTGCAGGGCCGTGCGCATGGCATCGAGCTGGGCCGGCAGGCCGGCCAGGAACGCGGCGCCGATGATGGCGACGACCTCGGGGTCGGCGCCGGCCAGGGCCGCGCCATAGTCGAAGCCGGCCTGGGCCTGCCTGGCCGCCGGCACCTCGGCCGGCGGCACGGCGGGTGCCGGCACATGGTTTCCTAGTTGCAACACGTGCTGCTGGATCAGGCTCTGGAAGGCGGCCGTGCGGAACGGCTTGGACAGGTAATCGTCCATGCCGCCGGCAATGCAGCGTTCGCGGTCGCCCTCGAAGGCGCTGGCCGTCATGGCGATGATGACGCTGCGCGGCATGCCTTGCGCCTCGCGCTGGCGGATCTGCGCCGTCGCCTCGAAGCCGCCCATTTCCGGCATCTGCAGGTCCATCAGGATCAGGTCGAAGTGGCCGGCGGCATGGCGCGCGAGCGCTTCGCGGCCGTGCGCCGCATGCGTGACCCTGTGGCCCGCATTGGTGAGCAGCACGGTGGCCAGTTCGCGGTTCATGGCATTGTCCTCGACCAGCAGGATGTCCAGGCTGGGCGTGCTTTCGCGCACGGCGTGGCGCGTCACCACGGGGGCGGTGCTGGGCAGGTCGCGGCAGGTGCCCAGCACGCTCATGGTGACCGTCAGCAGCTCGTCCGGGCTGGCCGGCTTGAGCAGGTAGCCCTGGATGCCCAGTTCGCGGCAGCGCGCCGCGTCGCCCAGGCTGCCACTCGACGACAGCATGACGATGGGCACCTGGCTCCAGTGGGGCAGGGCGGCCATCGCCGCCGCCGTCTCGAAGCCATTCATGCCCGGCATGGCAAAGTCCATGATGATGCAGTCCGCCGGCAGGGCGGTGCGGCAGGCGTCGAGCGCCGCCTCGCCCGATTCGCAGGCGGTGACGCTGGCCCCGCAATGCCCGAAGATCTTGCGCAGGATGGTCAGGCTGCTGGTATTGTCGTCGACCAGCAGGATGGTGCGCCCGGCCAGCGAGCTGCCGGGCGGCGGCAGGGGCGGGCGGTTCTCGCTGATGGGCAGGGCCAGCTCCACGCTGAAAGTGCTTCCCTTGCCCAGCTCGCTCGTCAGGCGGATGCTGCCTTGCATCATCGTCACCAGGCGGCGCGTGATCGACAGGCCCAGTCCCGTGCCGCCGAAGCGCCGCGTGGTCGAGCCGTCTTCCTGCTGGAAGGCGTCGAAGACGGCCTCCTGCATGTCGGCGGCGATGCCGATGCCGGTGTCGCGCACCCCCAGCTGCAGCCGTGCCATGCCGTCGCCGCGGGCCAGCAGCCGGGCGCTGACGATCACCTCGCCATGCGGCGTGAACTTGATGGCGTTGCCCGTCAGGTTGGTCAGTACCTGGCGCAGGCGGCCCGGGTCGCCCAGCAGGGTTTGCGGCAGCGCGGGATCGAGGTCGAGCACCAGTTCCAGCCCGCTGGACTGGGCCCGCATGGCATGGGCGCGCATGGTTTCCTGCATCAGCTGGCGCAGGTTGAAGGGGATGCTTTCCAGGGTCAGCATGCCGGCCTCGATCTTTGAAAAGTCGAGGATGTCGTTGATGATGCACAGCAGGGCGTCGGCCGAGGCCTTGACGATTTCCAGGTATTTGCGCTGGTGCACGTCGAGCTCGGAGTCGAGCACCAGGTCCGTCATGCCGAGGATGCCGTTCATCGGCGTGCGGATCTCGTGGCTCATGTTGGCCAGGAATTCGCTCTTCGAGCGACTGGCCGATTCGGCCACTTCCTTGGCCTGCAGCAGCGCGCGTTCGGCCGCCTTCTGGCTGGAGATGTCGACCAGGGTGCCCACCAGGCCGCTCAGGCTGCCATCCGACTTCAGCAGGGCGGCCTTGCTGAACAGCACATCGACCTGCCGCGCGCCGACGCTCAGCCGTTCTTCATACGTCTGGTTGCCCCGGTCCTGCAGCAGGCGCGCATCCTGCTGCGCCACCAACTGCGCTTGCTGCGGCGGCAGGATGTCCGCCGCCGTCAGGCCCAGCAGGTCCGATTGGGCCACGCCGAAGAAGGCGCAGAAGGCGCGGTTGGCGCGCAGGTAGCGGCCCTGCACATCTTTCAGGTACAGGGGGATGGGGATGGTCTCGATCAGCGCGTCGACGAAATTGAGGTTGTGCTGCAGTTCGCGCGCCGCCAGGCGCCGCTCCGTGATGTCGGTCAGGCTGCCAGTGATGCCGGCCAGCCGCCCCAGGCCGTCGTGTTCGGCGCGCGCGCAGACGTCGATCCAGCGCACGCTGCCGTCGCTGGTGACGTAGCGCGCTTCATGGCGCATGCTGTCCACCTGGCCCGACTGCAGTTGCGCCAGGCCGGCGGCGGCGCGGTTGCGGTCGCGCGCATCGATGAACTGCAGCACGTTCCTGCCCAGGCTGTTGGCGATGGAAAAACCGGTAATGGCATGCCAGGCGGGGTTGAGGAAGGTCCAGGCGCCGCTCAGGTCCGTGCGGAACACCACTTCATTGAGGCTGTTGACGACGTTGCGGTATTCGCGCTCGCTTTTCGCGATGGTTTCGGCCATGCGCTTGCTGTCGCTGATTTCCGTGCGGATGGCGATGTATTGATAGGGCTTGCCGGCCGCGTCGAGGAAGGGCACGATGGTGGCATCGACCCAGTACTGCTGGCCGTCCTTGGCGTGGTTGCAGATTTCGCCGTGCCACACCTGGCCCGTGGTGATGGTTTGCCACATCTGCGCAAAGAAGGCGTCCGGGTGCGTGTGCGAGTTGATCAGGCGGTGCGTCTTGCCGATCAGCTCCTCGCGCGCATAGCCGCTGATGGCACAGAACTTGTCGTTGACGTAAATGATGACGCCAGCCGTGTCGGTGATGCTGACAATGGCGTGCTGGTCCATCGCGAAGCGCTGGTTCAGCAGCTCGATGCGGCGCAGTTCCTGCTGCGCCACCAGTTCGGCCAGCAGCACGGACAGGCCCTCGATATCGCCTTCCTGCGGCAGGCGCAGTCCGGAATCGTCGTTGTCGAGCAGGCGCACGGCCGCCACGCGCAGCGACTGGATCACGCGGTTGCGGCTGGCCAGTTCCGTGCGCAGCAGGTCATTGGTCATGCTCAGTTCCGTGGAACTGAGCTCCAGGCTGCGCGAGCGCAGGTCCAGGTCCCGTTCGGACTGGTCGTAGGCGCTGTCGATGCGCAGCAGCAGGGCTGGCAGGCCGGCCAGGAAGCCGGCCAGTTCGGCTGGCAAATCCGGCTGCGCGCACAGCGCCTGTGCCTGCGCCAGCAGGGCGGCGCGGGCGCCTTCCGAATCGATGTTGCAGACCCGGCTCAATTGGCGTGCCAGGGTGCGGTTCATGTTTCGCTCAGCACGGTCACGGTCATCGTCTGGTTGTGCAGCTGGCATGCGCCGTGCGGCTGGGCGATGCCGATTTCGCCATTCGAGTAGAAACCGGCGATGCAGCTCACGCCGGCGCCCAGCAGGTCGGCCACGGCCTCGACTTCCTCGTCGACCCGGTCGCCCATGACCAGCTTGCGCCCCACGCAGCTGACGAGCAGGGCCAGCTGGTCACCCTGCGCGTCGGCGTGCGGCTGGACGCCGCGCGCCGCCGTTTCGGCGCCGTCGATCAGTTTATTGGTGCTCGAGTGCATCAATTTCAGGTAACCGTCGGCGAGGATGTCGCCGGCCAGGGTCAGCGAACCCTGTTCCTCGTCAACGGCGAGGATGGTGCGGAAGACATTGCTTTTCTCATGCGCGGCCGACAGCATTTCAAAGGGGAACAGCAGGCCCGAGCCGGGCAGGTCGCGCGCATAGTCGCCCAGGTACAGCTTGTAGATATCGAGCGCCCGCGCGCCGTCCAGGCCGTACAGCACGTTGCCGACGCAGCGCGTCACCTTGCGCGCGGGGCCGAACGCTTCCCAGCCCGCGTGGCTGCCGTAGCCGAGGCGGACATGGCCGCCGTACAGGCCGACGGCGACGACGGTATTGTCGGCCGCGCCGCGCGGACCCAGGGTCCACGTCTGGCGGAAGGCGCCGCCATCGGCTGCCAGCCCGCCGGACACCGTCACGCCCGGCGGCAGGTTCGCCTGCAGGCCGGCGATGAGGGCGCTGCCGTTGATGGCCACGCCCGTGCCCAGCATGAAGACGGCCGCCAGGCCTTCCTGCGGCAGCGCCTGCGCCAGGCGTTCGCCCGTGTCGCGCGAGTCGGCCATGTCGCAGATGATGGCGTCGGCGATGGCCACCTGGGTGCGGGCGAAGCGGATGGCGGTGATGACGCAGCTGTCGTCGTAGACGCGCTTGCCGGCGATTTCGCCGGCCGTGGAACAGCCGGCGATGACGGCGCCGGGCAGCTGGCGGCGCAAGGCCGCCGTCAGCCCGGGCGTGGCGAAGTAGGCGCAGGCGCCGAAGACCAGCACCAGCTGCGGCCGCAGGTCCGCCAGCGGCGCCAGGACGGCATCGAAGTCGGCATGGTTGTTCAGGATCAGTTGTTGCACGCGCATGGCAGGCTCCTCGCTTAAAGTGGGTGGGCATGGGGCTGGACGGGGTCGGGCAGGCTGTCGCGGATGGCCAGCACCTCATCCCAGGCGCCGAGGAAGGCGTCGATGCACAACGGACAGAAATGGCTGCCCCGGTTTTGCTGCAGGAACAGGCGTGCCTGCTCCAGGGGCCAGGCCGGCTTGTACGGGCGTTCCGAACTGAGCGCGTCGAAGACGTCGGCCACGGCCACGATGCGCGCCGACAGCGGTATCTGTTCGCCCGCCAGGCCGCGCGGATAGCCGCTGCCATCGTATTTCTCGTGGTGGCCGCAGGCAATTTCCTCGGCCAGCCGGATCAGCGGCGAATCGCTGCCGGCCAGGATCTGGCCGCCGATTTGCGCGTGCTGGCGCATGATGGCCATTTCATCGGGGTCCAGCCGTCCCGGCTTGAGCAGGATGTGGTCGGGCGTGGCCAGCTTGCCCACGTCGTGCATGGGCGCCGCGTGCAGCAGCAGTTCCTGCCATTGCGCATCCGTGCCCAGGTCCCTGGCGATGAGCGCCGAGTAGCGGGCCATGCGCATGATGTGGCCGCCCGTTTCCGGGTCGCGGAATTCGGCCGCCCGCGCCAGGCGCGTGACCAGCTCCATTTCGCGCGCCGTGACGTTGGCGATGGCGCGCTGCACCTCGTGCTCGAGCAGCTTGGCGCGGTCGGCCAGCATGGTTTGCGCCGCGCGCAAGGCCAGCAGGTTGCGCACGCGCAAACTGAACTCGATGGTGTCGACGGGCTTGGTGAGAAACTCCGTCACGCCCAGCGAAAAGGCCTGCTTGCGCACGGCGCGGTCGTTCTCGGTGGTGACCATGATGATGGGGGTGTCGGCCATGCCGTCCATCTTGCGGAAAATGCGCAGAAACTCGTTGCCCGACAGGCTGGGCATCCGGTAGTCGAGCAAGACCAGGTCCGGCACGTGCGATACGCACCAGTCCAGCGCGTCGATGGGGTCGCTCATGCAGACCGGCTCGATGCTGCTGGCCTTGCGCGCCAGGGTCGATAGCAGGCTCAGGTTGGTGTCGTTATCATCGACGATCAGGATGCTCATGGTGTCTCCGCGCGGGGCGCATTCGGGTAGTGGGACGGGCGGCGGCCTCAGGCCGCCAGTTTGCCGCCGGCATGCATGCCCATGCCCGACAGCAGGCTGTCCATGTCGAGCACGATCAGCATGCGTTCATCCAGGGTGCCGATGGCTGTCACGTGGCCGGCCATGGCGGAGCCGTGCAGCTGCGGCGGCGGCTTGAGCTGTGCCGGTGCCAGCGGCACCACGTCGGCCACGCGGTCGACGACGATGCCGGTGGCCCCCTGCGCGAAGATCAGGATGATGACTACCGTCGAGGCGTCATACGCGGGCTCGGCCTGGCCCAGGGAAATGCGCAGGTCGATCAGCGGCACGATGCTGCCGCGCAGGTGAATGAATCCCTTGAGGAAGGCGGGGGCGTTGGCGATGCGGGTCACGGCGCCGTAGCCGCGGATTTCCTGCACCAGGCCGATGTCGATCGCGTACTCCTCCTTGCCCAGTCCGAAGACCAGCAATTCGCGTGCCCCCGCCTGTGCCAGCTGGCTGGTGGGTGCGGCATGTGTCGTGGTGGTTTCCATGTGCTTGCTCCTGTCAGGTGATGCGTGGGTGGATGCGGATGCGCTACTCAGGCTTGCTCGGTGCGGTTGCGGCCCTGGTTCTTGGCCTGGTAGAGCGCGGCGTCGGCCTGCATGTAGCCTGCCTTCCAGTCGCCGTTGACGGGCAGCGGCGCCAGGCCGATGCTGATCGTTACCGGAATGTGCAGGTTGCCGAAGTCGAAACGCGTTTCGGCCACGGCGCGACGGATGCGCTCGGCCACCTGGTACGCCATGGCCATGTCGGTGTGCGGGAACAGGAAGCCGAATTCCTCGCCGCCTACGCGGGCGATGACGTCCGACGCCCGCGCCTGGAACTGGAATACGGCGGCGATGGCTTGCAGGACGGCGTCGCCGGCGGCATGGCCATGCTGGTCGTTGACGTGCTTGAAGAAATCGATGTCGGCGATGCCGATGGCCAGGGAGCTGCCGGCGCGCCTGGCCCGCGCCGCCGAGCGCACGGCTTCGATCTCGAAGGCGCGGCGGTTGGGCAGGTGGGTCAGCGGGTCGCTCAGGGCGATGCGTTGCAACTGCTGCCAGCGTGCCGCATTCTGCTGTTCGATGGCGCGTTCGTGGCGCTGGTCGATGAAGAAGGCCCCCATGTAGTTCTCGTCGTTCAGCTTGCCCAGGTCCATGGCCTTGAGCACGATGGGCAGCATCGAGCCGTCGCGGTGGCGGATGGCGAAATGGCGCTTGTGCCCCAGCACCTTCGATTTCTTTTCGCCCGCCAGGTAGGCGCCGATCTGCGCGCCATGCTGCTGGCGCACCGCGTCGGGCAGCAGCGCCTCGATCTGCTGGCCGGAGAGGCTGCCCGGCGCATAGCCGCTCAGCGCATACATGGCGTCGTTTGCATAGCGGATGCGCGAGGCGGCATCGATGATGACGGCGGCATCGTCGGCGGCGTCGAGCAGGCGCAAGGCCAGGACTTGGTTCATGAGTTTCTCCCCTGCATAACTACGGATTTGCTGGAGCGGGATGCGCGCTGTGTTGGCATGG
Source organism: Janthinobacterium sp. GW821-FHT03C08 (assembly GCF_059420905.1). Lineage (NCBI taxonomy): Bacteria > Pseudomonadati > Pseudomonadota > Betaproteobacteria > Burkholderiales > Oxalobacteraceae > Janthinobacterium > Janthinobacterium sp. GW821-FHT03C08. The sequence continues at coordinate 247,947 of NZ_JBWKUP010000006.1, forward strand.
CCGCCGTGTTCCATATGACTCATCATACACCAAATAAACTAGATTTCAATGAATTTCATGATTTAAACGATTTGTATTTTTGGTGCAACGGCTATTTTGGCGCAAAAGAGCGCCTCCGACAGCCATCGCGCACTATGAAAATGCAGATTCGGCCCAGTTCCGCGCATCTTTAAAAACGCAAAATTCGGTTTATTTTTAAATTTAAATGTTGAAATTGTTGGATTTGTGTAGCAAAATAAATTTGATCCAGATCAAAAAATGGCGAATAAGGGCATAAAAGTTGTTGCACGGCGCCCCTTTCCACTTTCCAGGATCGCTGCAGGACAAGACGAATGTTGTGAGGCCAGGGCGCGAGCCCGCTAGTTTCCGGATGGCGCCGCCATCGGGCGGATAGATAGGAGAGAGAGACATGCGTAACAATATGCCGGTAACAAACAGGGAATATGTGCTCAGCGAGGGTCAGACGGTAGTCTCGAAGACTGACCTGCAGGGCAATATCACCTATGTCAACCAGGACTTCATCGATATCAGCGGTTTTTCGGCCGAGGAGCTGATCGGCGCGCCGCAAAACATCGTGCGCCATCCGGACATGCCGGTCGAGGCTTTCGCCGACTTCTGGCGCACCATCAAGGGCGGCAAGGCGTGGACGGGGATGGTCAAGAATCGCTGCAAGAATGGCGACTACTACTGGGTGGAGGCGAACGCCGCGCCGATGCTGGTAGATGGCAAGATGGTGGGCTACACTTCGATCCGCGTCAAACCCAGCCGGGAACAGGTGGCGGCCGCCGAGCAGGCCTACCGGGCGATCAGGCAAGGCAGCACGGCGCTGGAAGTGCGCGAAGGCGTGGCCGTGCCCCGCTCGGCCCTGCGGCGCCTGAACCTGATGGCGCGGCTCACGCTGCGCGCCCGGCTGGGCCTGATGTTCGGCACCCTGGCGCTGCTGTTTGGCGCCGCGCCGGCCATCTCCTACGTGGCCACGGGACACGCCGGCGTGCCGATGCTGTTTACCACGCTGTGCGGTGTAGTGTCGTGCGCGGCCGGCGGCTATGCCTTGCAGCGCACGACCGTGGCGCCGCTGGAGCGCATGCGCAGCGATATCGAGCGCATGAGTGCGGGTGATCTGTCGGGCAGCATCACGGCCAGCGGCAACGACGAGCTGACGGCGGTGGTGCAGGCGCTGCGCGTGCTGCAGACGAACGTCAAGCTGCTGGTCGGGCAAATCAAGGAATCGACGGGCGTGGTGGGGCGGGGCGCGCAGGAAATCGCCTCAGGCAACGCGAACCTGTCGCGGCGCACCGAGTCGCAGGCCGGCGCGCTGGAAGAAACGGCATCGTCGATGGAAGAGCTGACGGGCACGGTCAGGCAGAATGCCGAGAACGCGCGCGAGGCGAACCGCCTCGTCAGCACCGCCGCGGAAACGGCGCGCAAGGGGGAGCAAGCCGTGGCGCAGGTGATTGCCACCATGGGCGCGATCCAGGAGAGCTCGCGCAGGATCGTCGATATCATCGGCGTGATCGACGGCATTGCTTTCCAGACGAATATCCTGGCTCTGAATGCGGCCGTGGAGGCGGCGCGCGCCGGGGAGCAGGGACGCGGCTTTGCGGTCGTCGCATCCGAGGTGCGCAGTCTGGCGCACCGCTCGGCCCAGGCCGCCAAGGAAATCAAGGTGCTGATCGGCGACTCGGTGGACAAGGTGGGCGTGGGCAGCCGGCTGGTGCAGGATGCGGGCAGGACGATGGCCGACATCGAGCATTCGGTGGGCCAGGTGGCCGGCTACATGGCCGACATCACGGCCGCCAGCCAGGAGCAGAGCGAGGGCATCGAGCAAATCAACCAGGCCATCACGCAGATGGATGACGTGACGCAGCAAAATGCCGCCCTGGTCGAGCAGGCGGCCGCCGCGGCGGCCGACATGCAGCAGCAGTCGGTGCAGCTGGCCACGCTGGTTGATGCCTTCCAGCTGGTGCGCGGTGCGGCCGTCGGCGCGGACCGCGCGGCATCGCTGCCGGCGGCCACGGCGCCGTTCCCGCGCCGGCTGCTGTCCGCGCCCGGCCTGGCGTAGCCGCCGTGCGCGCGGCGCGGACCGCTTGCCGTCAGGCGGGCGGATGCAGCAGCGAGCGCCGGCGCGCGTAGCCGAAGTAGATGACGAGGCCGATCACCAGCCAGATGGAAAATGCCACCCAGGTGACCCAGCTGAGAAAGCTCATCAGGCCCACGCACAGGATCACGGCCAGCGCCGGCACGTAGGGCACGCCGGGGCAGCGGAAGGCGCGCGGCAGGTCGGGACGGCGCTTGCGCAGCACCACCACGGCGACGGAGACCATGGTGAAGGCGGCCAGCGTGCCGATGTTGATCAGCTCGGCGAGGATGTTGAGCGGGATCACGGCAGCGATCAGGCCGAACACGATGCCCACCAGCCAGGTGGCGAAGAATGGCGTGTGGAAGCGCGGGTGCACGCTCGACAGGCGCTTGGGCAGCAGGCCGTCGCGCGACATGGCGAAGATGATGCGCGTCTGGCCGAAGGCCATCACGAGGATCACGGTGGTCATGCCGAGGATGGCGCCCAGGTCGACGAAGCCGGCGATCCAGTTTTCGCCCGCGTATTGCAGGGCCAGCGAGACGGGATGGTCGATGCCGAGGAATTTCTGGTATGGCACGATGCCCGTCATGATGGCCGACACCACCACGTACAGCACGGCGCATACGGCCAGCGAGCCGATGATGCCGATCGGCAGGTCGCGCGACGGCTTCTTGACTTCCTCGGCGGCCGAGGTGACGGCGTCAAAGCCGATGAAGGCGAAGAAGACGAGGGCGGCGGCGCTCAGCATGCCGTGGTAGCCGAACGGCATGTAGGGCTGCCAGTTGGCCGGCTGCACGTGGCGCGCGCCGAAGAGGATGAACAGCAGCACCACGCCCACCTTGATGGCCACCATGACGTTGTTCAGGCGCGCCGATTCGCGCACGCCCCAGCCCAGCATGGCCGTCAGGGCCAGCATGATGACGAGGGCCGGCAGGTTGATGAAGGTCGTCACGCCGGGCAGGGCGCCGGGCGCGGCGGTGAGCGCGACGGGCAGGGTGATGCCAAAGCCCGACAGCAGCGACTGGAAATAGCCGGACCAGCCGACGGAGACGGCGGCCGCGGCCAGGCCGTATTCGAGCAGCAAGTCCCAGCCTATCATCCAGGCGGCCAGCTCGCCCAAGGTCGCATAGCTGTAGGTGTAGATGGAGCCGGCGACGGGCACGGTGGAGGCGAATTCCGCATAGCACAGGGCGGCGAAGCAGCAGGCGACGGCCGCCACGACGAAGGACAGCGACAGGGCGGGGCCGGCCGTCAGCGCGCCCGTGCCGGTGAGTACGAAAATGCCCGTGCCGACGATGGCGCCGATGCCCATGAGGACAAGGTCGAAGGGGCCCAGCACCTTGGCCAGTCCTCCCGGCTTCTTGCTGTGGGCAATCATGTCATCCAAATTCTTGGTTCTAAATAAGCTCACTGTCTCTCCTGTGTGTTTTTGTCATGGCGCCATTGCCGCCTCGTGGGTAGCACGACGCAGCCAGATTCTAGCCCAGGCGGCCGCCATTCCAGAAGGAAAAACGTACGGTGCCGTGCGCGCCGGCCTGCAAGCCGCGCTCCCAGGCAAGAAAATCTATGCCGCCCTTTTTTTGCAAGCGGATTTTGTCCGATGGCAGTCGGCTCGCTGAAGTCGCTCCGGTGCCTGACTGGAGCGGTTTTTCCGCAGGTAACTTATAGGGGAAGGGTGACCGTTTCATGCGCCCCGAAGCGTCGGGCTGGCATGGGGAATCAAGGACAGTGTCAGGCCAGGAATGCTCCGGCTTAGGCCGGACCACGGCCATCGGGACTGCTTTGATCTTGACGAATGGCGGGCATAGTTGCGTGAAGGCATTGTGCTTCTGACGCGACGCCAGTGAAAGCGGGTGGCGGAAGCGGGGGGCGGAATACTTGAAAAAATGCCCGCGACAGGCGGGCTGATGAGCGTGGGATGGGCAATGCACTGACAGGTGACAATCCGGTCAGTGCAGATCCTGGCGCGCGCTTATTTCCCGCAAGCCTTTCCATGTTCACCATGGAACCCTTTGGCCTTGGCATCTGCTTCAGCCATGTATTCGCCTTTTTTTGTCTTGCCGTAGTACTTATCACCTTCGCAATGATAGACCTTGCTTGCGGTGTTAACCCAAACCTTGCCGTCGCCGCCGCCTGGAGCCATCTGGGCAGGCGCTGCCTTGCCCGCGGTACTCGCCGCAGGAGCCGCGCCAGCTGCCATCTTCGCAGGCGCTGCGTTGCTCATCATGCCGCCGTGGCCACGGCAACCGTGAGTGGATTGGCCTAGGGGCGCCGAACCATCTTTGCACTTGGGCATGGGCGCCACATCTGGCATAGCGGAATTTCCCATCGCTGCGGCCGATGGCTTGGGTGCCGCCGAAGGTGCAGTTGCCGGGGTCTGTGCGAACGCCTGCGACGCAAAGGCTGCACTGACTGCGAGGATTGCCAAGAAATTTTTCATTTAGAGTCTCCGGTGTGCACGAAATGACGTGTCTGCATGCATTAACGCAGCTACGCATGTGCCGTTGACTCCGCCGAGAAAAATATGGATGCAGGTGCCTCAAGCGCCTGGGCGGGCGATGGATGAAAATTGCTCAAGGGAAATTTGTCGAAATAAGCTGCATCACTGTTTGTCTCCCGTCATCGACAAGGATGTCTTGCTGGTGACGGACGGCCATGCTGCTTGCCGGGCCTTCGCGCGCGCTGCGGGCATCAGCCACCAGGCCGTCAACTTGCGCGCCGGCATCCGCGTGCGGGGCGCCCTCCACGTGCAGAACGTCAACGCCTATCACAGCCGCCTGCGGGAATGGCTGCGGCCCTTTCACGGCGTGGCCACGCGCTACCTGCCGAACTACCTGGGATGGCGCTGGATACTCGATGCCGGGCGCATCCGCTCGCCAGAAACCTAATTGAAGGCAACGTTGGGAGCGTTCCCACACTTGACGGTGACATAGCCAAATGAAAACACCCTATAAGTTTGATAACTTATAGGGTGAGGGCATGTGATTGGCGCCCGGACGCTGGACCGGGGCCGCATGGGAGACTGCTTGAATTCGCTATCTGGCGAAATGCGCTTCGATTTCCTCGAGTGTTCTTCCCTTGGTCTCCGGCAACAAAAACGCGGCCGCCAGGAAATACAGCACGGTGCAGCCGGCGCCGAAGAAGAACAGGGTGGAATAGCCGTGCAAGCCCACCGTCGGCAGGAAGATGGCGGCGATGACCGTCGAGACGAACTGGTTCACCAGCAGGGCGATGCTCATGCCGTTCGAGCGGATGCGCGTGGGCATCAGCTCGGACAGGGCCAGCCACACGCACACGCCGGGACCGACGGCAAAGCTGGAGACGAACACGCAGATGGCAATCGCCACCAGCCAGCCATGCGTGGACGAGGGCACGGGACCGAGGCTGGCCTTCTCGATGCGCAGCGGCGCCTCGCGCCCGGCGGCCGGGTCGGCGAACGGGTTCAGGTGCAGCTTGCGGAAGAACACGCCGATCACGCTGTCGGCCTGCACGGCGTCTTCGCGGGCGATCGTCACCTGGCGCAGCACGGGGTCGTCGCTGCGCAGGCTCTTCACGTTGGTGAACGGGCCGTAGGCGTAGGCGATGGTCAGCTGCTGCGGCGTGCCGTCGGCCGCCGCGCCCAGGGCCGCCAGGGTGGCCGCATCGAGGTGCACGGTCAGGCCGTCGGCCTGCACCTGCGCCGCGATGGCGGGGCGCACGTCGGCCAGGTGCGCTTCGGCGCCGCGGAACAGCAGGCCGGCCGCCAGCAGCGAGACGACGATGCCGCCCGTGCCCAGCATCAGCAGGAACTTGCGGCCCTTGCGGTCCACCAGCAGCACGGCCACCACCGTCATCACGGCATTGAGCACTTTCAGCAAGACGTCGGCCATGTTGGCCGAGGCGCCCGACAGGCCCGCCTGGTTGAGGATATTGACGACATAGGCGAGGATGGAATTGATGCCCGTCGCCTGCGTGCAGGCGAGGATCAGGCAGGCCAGCAGGAAGGGCAGCACGTAGCGACGGCTCAGCAGCGGGTCCTTGGCCTTGGCCGTGCCGCTCGTCTTGGCCGCGTTCTCGGGGGTATCGAGCATTTCGCGCAGTTCCAGGTCGGCTTCGGCGGGCAGGCGGGTGCGCAGCAGCGACTGGCGTGCCTGCTCGATGCGGCCGCGGCGGGCCAGCCAGCGCGGCGATTCGGCCAGCAGCAGGCTGCCGATGGTAAACACGAGGCCCGGCGTCAGGCAGACCCAGAAGATGCTGCGCCAGGCGTGGTCCTTGGCGGCGAAGATGGCGGCGATGCGGCCTGCTTCCGGCAAGGCCTGCGCCGCCTGCGTGGCCGTTTCCACCGTCTGCGCCTGCAGCAGGCCGATCAGGGCGGCGGCCACCAGGCCGATGGTCAGCAGCAGCTGGAACAGGGCCGCGCCCCGCCCACGCTGCTGCGCGGGCAGGCATTCGGCCAGGTACAGGGGCACGACGACGCCGATCAAGCCGCCGCTGATGCCTTGCAGCAGGCGGCCCAGCAGCAGGGGCAGGTAGCCGTCGGCCAGGGCGATCAGCGGGATGCTGGCGCTGAACAGGGCGCCGGCCAGGAACATCACCCAGCGCCGGCCCAGCAGGTCGGACAGGGCGCCGGCGAACAGCGACGAGAGGACCGAACCCAGCAGCACGGCGGCGACGATAAAGCTCAGCTGCTGGGCCGTCAGTTTCCAGGCCACGGAGGCCGTCGATTCCAGGTAGGGCAGGGCGCCGGCGATGATGCCGATGTCTATGCCGTAGAGCAATCCCCCCATGCCGGCAATAAATAGCAGGTAGCGCATGGCCCACACGGGGGCCTTGTGTGACGTGTCGTGCATGAAAACTCCGGGACGGGGTTGAGGTGAGATGAAGTGGTCTAGCGGGTGGAAAGATCGATGGCCGCGCCTTCGACGAAGACGGACACTGGCTGTAGTGCTGAATCGAGGACGACGATATCGGCCCAGGCGCCCGGTGCCAGGCGGCCCCGTTCGGATTCGCCCAGGTAATCGGCGGGGTACAGCGACAAACGGTTCGAGGCGTCGGCCAGGTCCAGGCCCAGCTCGACGAAATTGCGCAGGGCCTGGTCCATGGTCAGCACGCTGCCGGCCAGCGAGCCCGTGGCCAGGCGCACGCAGCCCAGGCATTTGTAGACGCGCTGCGTGCCCAGGCCGTATTCGCCGTCCGGCATGCCGGTGGCCGAGGTGGCGTCCGTCACGCCGTACAGGCGGGGGATGGCGCGCAGGGCCGCGCGCAGGGCGCCCTTGGCCACGTGCTGCAGGTCGGGGATGATTTCCGCGTACTCCGCGTGCGCCAGCGCCGCGCCCACCATGCCGGGGTCGTAGTGCGTCATGCCCGTCATGCCGTTGTACAGGTGGGTAAAGCCGGCCACGCCGGCCTGCAGGGCCGCCACGCCTTCGTCATACGTGCCGGCGCTGTGGCCGATCTGCACGCGGATGCCCATCGCCGCCAGCTGCGGGATCAGTTCCAGGTGGCCGGGGATTTCCGGCGCCATGGTGAGTACCTTGATGGGGGCGATGGCGTGGAAGCGCTGCACCAGCGCCAGGCTGGCCTGCACCACGTCGGGCGGCTGCGCGCCCAGGCGGTGCAAATTCAAGAACGGGCCTTCCAGGTGCACGCCCAGCATGCGCGCGCCGTTGGCGGGGCGCTCGGCGATGACGTCGGCCAGGCCTTGCAGGGCGCGCAGGATTGACGGCTCTTTCGCCGTCAGGGTGGTGCCCAGCAGGGCCGTGGTGCCGTGGCGCGCATGCACCTGCGCCACGGTGGCGCCCGCGTTGCCGCCTTCCATGATGTCGACGCCGGCCGCGCCATGCACGTGCAGGTCGATGAAGCCGGGCAGGATGGTCAGCGCGCTGTCGGCGGCAGGGTCTTCTTGTATCTGGACGATGCGCTGGTCAAAGGTGATGGTGCCCGTGATCCAGCCAGATGGGGTAAGGATTCTGCCGCTCAGCATGTATTATTCCGCTATAAAAAGTTCGATGCCCAGCTTGTGCAGCCCTTCGCGGTACTCCTGGCTGATGCTGGCATCGGTGATGACGGTATCGACGCGGTCCAGCTGCACGATGCGGTGCAGGCTGACGCGGCCGAACTTGGAGGCGTCCGTGAGGACGATGATTTTCTTCGCCCGTTCCACCATCTTGTGGTTCAGGCTTGCTTCCGCTTCATGGTGGGTGGTCACGCCAAACTGCAGGTCGAAACCGTCCACGCCCAGGAACAGCTTGTCGAAGCTGTAGGCTTGCAGGCAGGTTTCGGCCTGGCTGCCCTGGATGGACAGCGACTGCTTGCGCAGCAGGCCGCCCGTGAGGATCAGGTCCACGCCCGGCGCGTCGGCCAGTTCCCACGCGATGTTGAGGCCATTCGTGGCCACCGTCACGCCCGTCGCGTCGCGCAGATGGCGCGCCAGCGAGATGGTGGTGGTGCCCGAGTCGATGATGATGTTGTCGCCCGGTTCCACCAGCCGCGCGGCATAGGCGCCGATGCGCTCCTTCTGCTCGTGGTTGATGGCATCCTTCTGGCGTATCGTGTGCTCGGGCGGCGGGGTGCGCGTCAGGGTCGCGCCGCCGTGGCTGCGCGTGGCCATGCCTTGCGCTTCCAGCGCATTCAAGTCGCTGCGGATGGTGACCGCGGACACGCCGAGTTTTTCCACCAGATCGGTCACCTGCACCGAGCCCTGCTGGGCAAGCATTTGGAGGATGGATTCACGGCGTTGGCTGGTATTTCGCATGGTGGCGGGCTCGGTAAAAAAATGAAAAGACCGAGCTTAACAGATTGCCGCTTCGGCAACGACGGCCACTGCCGCATTGCGGTTGCAGGCACGCGCATATTGCGCCAGCAGGCTGCCGATCTTGTGCTCGATCAAGGCCGGCGCCTTGGCTGCCAGGCTGCCCTGCACCACGACCGCATACTGTTCCGGCAAGTGCTGGCTCAGGAGCGGCAGGGGAATGTCCACGCTCTCCAGGTTGGCCAGCAGCTTGCCGACGGCGGCCGCCACTTCCGGCTCGCCCCAGTAGTAGCGGCAACGGTCGCTCAAGCCGTAGCGGCGCATCAGTCGCTGTTCTTCCGGCGTCCCCAGGTAGTGCTTGATCCAGTTCTTCGGCTTGGCCAGCATGACGTCGTCGAGCACCTGCATCAGCTGCGAGGTGGCGGGCGCCGGCAGCAGTTCTTCCTCGATCTGGCACAGGGCGAACAGCGCTTCGCGCAGGGCGAAGGTGGCGGCCGGGCCCACTTTCAGGATGGCGAAATGGTCGCGCACCATGGCGTGCAGGGCCGATTCGCGCTGGTAGTCGGTGGAATGGGCTTCGAACACGAGGCCGGGCTGCTCGGCGACAAAGGCCGACAGCTCCGCGGCGGCATCGGCGTCGTAATGCTGGATGCTGCGCTGGTCGAAATCGACGCCCGGCTGCACCACCATGGCGATCACGCGGCGCCAGGCGCCGTGCAGGCCGTTGTCGAGGAAGGCGCGGCAATGCACGTCGAGCGTGCGGCGCGCCGCCTGCGGGCTGGTGACGGCGCCGGCCTGCGCCAGCGACGCTTCGCCGCCCGGAATCGGCACTTCCGTGCCGATCACGTAGACGGGCGGGGCGAAGCCGGCGGCGGCGGCGGCATCCTCGGCCACCTTGCACAGGCGCGCCGAACGGGCGGCCACGGTTTCATCGTCGAGCTGCAAAGGGTCATCAACGCAGCGCATGCTGCAATCGAGGTGGATCTTGTGGAAGCCGGCCGACGCATACGCGGCGATCAGGGTCTCGGCGTGGTCCATGGCGGTGGCCGCATCGAGGTGCTGCCAGGCGTTCGGACCGAGGTGGTCGCCGCCCAGCACCAGGCGCTCGGCGGGGAAGCCCTGTTCCCGCGCCAGTGCCAGCATGGTGTCGCGGAAGACGGCTGGTGTCATGCCCGTGTAGCCGCCGAACTGGTCGACCTGGTTCGACGTCGCCTCGACCAGCAGCACGGTGTCGTACTCGCTGGCCACGCGCATGGCGGCGCGCAGCACGCTCGGGTGGCTGCAGCAGACGGCGTACAGGCCCACGCGCTCGCCGCGGCGGTGCGCCTTGATCACTTGCTGGATGGGCGAAAGCGTAAAGGTCGGGGTTTCCACTGGATTCATCGTTCTCAAGCCTTTGTATGTTGTCGTATCAAAAGGGCCGCGCCGCGCGCGCCGCCGGCGTCGCCAAAGCGGGGCGGCAGGATGGGCGGCACGTGCACGCCGGGGAACAGGTGGCGCTTGACGGCGGCCGGCAGCCTGTCGTACAGGTGCGGCAGCTTGGACAGGCCGCCACCGAGCACGATGGCGTGCGGGTCGTAGGCCAGCACCAGGCCGGCCAGCGCATGGCCGAGCAGGTCGAGGTGCACGGCCACCGTGCGTTCGGCCACGGCGTCGCCCATGTTGGCGCGCGCGACGATGGCCAGGGGCTCGGCGCCGTCGCCGCCGAAATGCGCGTGGAGTTTGCCCATGGCGGGACCGGAGACATAGCGTTCCAGGCAGCCCGCCTTGCCGCACGGGCAGGCGTATTCCGCCAGGCCGTGCTGCGCCAGCAGGGTGGCGGGCAGGCTCCAGTGGCCCCATTCGCCGGCCACGCCGTTAAAACCGCGCAGCAGCTGGCCGCCCACGCAATAGCCGCCGCCGGCGCCCGTGCCGAGGATGGCGCCGAACATGCTGGCCGCATGGTCGGCCGCGCCGCCCTGCGCTTCCGACAGGGCGAAGCACTGGCAGTCGTTGCCGATGGCGACGGGGCGTTGCAAGGCCTGCTGCAGGGTCTGCGCCACCAGGCGGCCGTTCAGGGCCGGCACGTTGGAGCTCAGTTGCCGGCCGCTGGCGCTGTCGATCACCCCGGGCAGGCCGATGCCCACGGGCGCCGTCGTGCCCAGGGCGGCGTCGCCGCGCGCCACCAGGCCGGTGATGGCTTGCACGAAGGCGGCAAAATCGTCGCCTGGCGTGGCCACGCGCTCGCGGAAGACTTCTTCCAGCGCGCCGTCGCGGTCGGCAAAGGCCACCAGCTCCATCTTGCTACCGCCGATGTCGATGCCGTGAAAGCCTTGCAGTTGATTAGAATTGGTCATGGCCATAGATGGTGACGCCCTGCACGACACGGTTGACGATGCCGCCGGCGAATGGATTGTCGGGGCGCAGTTGCAGCAGCGCGGACTGGTGCAGCGCATATTGCTGCGCCATCAGCAGCCACAAAGGGGCCAGCCAGGCGTCGGGCCAGGCCGGCGCATCGGCGGACAGGTCGCCGCCGATGCCCACCGTCAGGCAGCGCTGCGCCACGCTGTCGCGCTGCAGTTCCTGCAATAAGTCGTCTTCGTACTGGCGCGCCAGCGGCTTGCTGCTGCGCAGCAGGATCACCAGCGATTCCGTCGTGACGGCCGACTTCGGACCGTGGCGGAAACCCAGCGGCGTATTTGCCATCGCCATCACGCGCCCGCCCGTCAATTCCAGGATTTTCAGGGCCGCTTCCTTGGCCAGCGCCTCCAGCGGGCCGCTGCCCAGGTAGACGACGCGCTGCACGGGTGTCGATCCCAGGTCCGCCACGGGGGCCGACCAGTCGCGCAAGGCGTGTTCGCCCAGCTGCGCCAGGGTGTCCAGGCGCTGCAGATCCGCATCCTTGCCCAGCACGGACAGCGCCGCCAGCAGCATGCTGCTAAAGCTGCTGGTCATGGCGAAGCCGCGGTCGCAGCTGCCGGCCGGCATCAGCAGGTTATAGGTATGGGCGTCATGCGCGCCCTGGCGCGCCAGCTTGCCGTCCGCATTGCAGGTGATGTTCAAAAAGCGCGCGCCGGGCACGACCTGGCGCAGCAGTTCCACGGCGGCCAGGCTTTCCGGGCTGTCGCCGCTGCGGGCAAACGAGACGAGCAGGGTGGGCGCATCCGCTTCCAGATACAGCTCATGGTGGGTCAGCAGGGTGGTGGTGGCGATGGCGCGGATCTGCGCGGGCCAGGCCGCATTCAAGCTATCTGCGACGATTTCGCCCACGTAGGCCGAACTGCCGGCGCCCGTCAGGATGACGCGCTGCGCCGGGTTGGACAGGGCGTCGCCCAGGAAGGCGGCCAGGCCGGCCTGCTCGTCGCGCAAAATGGCGGCCAGCGCGCGCCAGATGGCGGGCTGGTGGGCGATTTCCTCGGCCGTGTACAGGCCGCCGATGTCGCGCCAGGATTGTGTGTCACGCTGCAGAAGGGTAGTCATGTGAGGTCAGTAAAGTGTTTGTTGTGAGAAAGCATAAATACTAAATTTCGAAAAGTCAAATACGAAAGTAAAACGAAAGTAAATTGTTGCGTTGCTTGCGAAATAATGTCGTTTTATGGGGGCTGAAGTGTGCTGCAGTGCCGCATCAGCGCCGCGCGAAGCCCCCTGTCGCTGCGGCCTGTCGCTGAAATGCCACGATAACGAAAGTATGTTTTGTGACATTTTGGTGAAACGTAAGATAAGTGCGCCAATTTTGGGCATTTTATTAATTAATCAGCGTCAAAACTTTCTTTTTATTGACGATATTTATTTTTCTTCTTAAAGTATTTCCATCACTTTGATTTCCTGAAAGCCGACAGATGAAACCTCTCCCGCTTCCCCGCCACGCCCTTGCCGCCTGCGTCCTCGCCGCCCTTGCCACCCTGTCCGCGCCTGGCCTGCAGGCCGCGCCTATCGGCAATTTGCAGGCCTTCTCCGCCGTGCATGCCGCCGACGTGGCCAAGGGTGAGGGCCTGGGCTGGGACTTGCGCAGCGACACGGGCGTGCAATTGCGCATCAGCCTGCCGCAGGTGGACGTGCTGCGCATCCAGGCCGGCGGCAAGGCGGGGCTGACGGGTCCCGGTGACAAGGCCGCGCCCATCGTCGTGGGCCAGCCGGCCGCGCAGGTGGCTTACCAGATCAAGGAACAGCCGGACCATATCCTGATCTCCACGGATGCCTTGAGCCTGCGCATCGACCGCAAGCCCTTGCGCTTTGCCTTGTACCGCAAGGGCGACACGGTGCCCCTGTGGCGCGAGGTACAGCCGCTGTCGCTCGACGACAAGCAGGGCGTGCAAGTGCTGTCCAGCCTGCCGGGCGAGCGCTACTTCGGCGGCGGCCAGCAGAATGGGCGCTTCGAATTCAAGGGCAAGCAGGTGCCCGTGTCGTATTCGGGTGGCTGGGAAGAGGGCGACCGCCCGAATCCCGCGCCATTCCTGATGAGTTCACGGGGCTGGGGCGTGCTGCGCAATACCTGGTCCGACGGCAACTATGACTTGCGCGACGCGGAGCAGATCTCGCTGCAGCACGCGGAAGGCCGCTTCGATGCCTACTTCTTCGTCGGCAAGGACTTGCGCGACGTCGTCGCCCGCTACACGGACTTGACGGGCCGCGCGCGCATGCTGCCCCGCTGGGCGCTGGAATTCGGCGACGCCGATTGCTACAACGATGGCGACAACGTGAAAAAGCCCGGCTCCGTGCCGAAGGGCTGGACCGACGGCCCCACGGGCAAGACGCCGGACGTGGTGGAAGCGGTGGCGCGCCAGTACCGCGAACACGACATGCCGGGCGGCTGGATACTGCCCAACGACGGCTATGGCTGCGGCTACACGAACCTGCCGGAAACGGTGAAGGGCCTGGCCGGCTATGGCTTCCGCACGGGCCTGTGGACGGAAAACGGCGTCGACAAGATCGCCTGGGAGGTGGGCCAGGCGGGCAGCCGCGTGCAAAAGCTGGACGTGGCGTGGACAGGCAAGGGCTACCAGTTCGCCATGGATGCGAACAAGTCCGCCTACGACGGCATCCTGAACAACTCCGACAGCCGGCCCTTCCTATGGACGGTGATGGGCTGGGCCGGCATCCAGCGCTACGCCGTGGCGTGGACGGGCGACCAGAGCGCCAGCTGGGACTACATCCGCTGGCACATCCCGACCCTGATCGGCTCGGGCCTGTCCGGCCAGGCGTATGCGTCCGGCGACGTGGACGCCATTTTCGGCGGCAGCCCGGAAACCTATCTGCGCGACCTGCAGTGGAAAAGCTTCACGCCCGTGCTGATGGGCATGTCCGGCTGGGCCGCGGCCGAGCGCAAGCATCCGTGGTGGTTCGAGCAACCGTACCGCGACATCAACCGCCGCTATCTGAAGCTCAAGATGCGTTTGACGCCGTACATGTACACGCTGGTGCGCGAAGCGGAGCAATCGGGCGCGCCGCTGGTGCGCGGCCTGATGTGGGATTACCCGCAAGACCCGGCCGCCTACACGGAAGCCTATAAATACCAGTTCCTGCTGGGCCGCGACGTGCTGGTGGCGCCCGTCTACCGCAGCCAGGCAGTCAGCGGTGGCTGGCGCAAGGGCATCCACCTGCCGCAGGGCACGTGGTACGACTACTGGGACGGCCGCCAGGCCACGGCGGACGCGAAAGGGCGCGACCTGGACCTGCAGGTCACGCTCGACAAGCTGCCCGTGTTCGTGCGCGCCGGCGCCATCCTGCCCATGTATCCGGAAATGCTGTACGACGGCCAGAAGCCGAAGGATCAGCTGACCCTCGATATCTACCCGCACGGCGACTCCGACTACACCTTGTATGAAGACGACGGCAACACGCGCCAGTACCAGGGCGGCGCCTTCAGCCAGCAAGTCATCCGCATGCGCCAGACGGGCGCCGACGTGCAGGTCGACATCGGCGCCGTCGATGGCACCTACCAGGGCCAGGAAGCGCGGCGCGGCTATGCGCTGCGCATGCTGGCGGGGCAGGCCCCGGCCGCCGTCAAGGCGGGCGAGCGCGTGATCGCCGCGGCCAGCGACCGCGCTGCCTACGACCAGGCGCTTGATGCCTGGTTCTTCGATCCTGCCGACCGCCAGGGCACCCTGCACGTGAAGGTGGCGGCGCAGGATATCCGCCAGCCCCTGGCCTTGCAGGTCGCCGGCGCGCTGGCCGTGGCGCGACTGGACGCCGACTTCCCGGCCGCCCCCGTGCCGGGCCGCGCCTTGCCGGCCGACGCCATGCAGGTGGTGGGACGTCCTTTCGAGGAAAGCGGCTATCCGCTGGAAAACGCCTTCGACGGCAAGCCGGAGACGTGGTTCCGCACCGTGCGCAGCCCGGCCGTGAAAAGCGGGCCGCACGAATGGGTGATCGGCTTCACGGAGCGGCGCCTGGTGGACGGCATCGAACTGGCGCCGCGCAACGACCAGCACTGGAAGCATGGCCAGGTGCGGGATTACGAAATCTACATCGGCGACAACAACGGCGAGTGGGGCGCGCCGCTGGCGCGCGGCACCTTGAAACTGCAGGAAGGCACGCAGACCATCAGCTTCCCCGCGACGGCCGGGCGCCTGCTGCGCTTCCGCGTCATGAGCACGCAAAATCCGGAAGGCGACGGTGCGGCATCCACGGACCCGATGGTGACGGCGGCGCAGGCCGGGCCCGTGGCGCGCGCCTACGACGCGGCGCTGGCCGCCGACGTGGCGCCCGTGACCCTGTCCGAATTCCGCGTGCTCGAGCACCGCGTTGCCGAAGGCGCCGAAGTGCAGCGCTATCTGTCGGACCTGGCGCTGCCGAAGACTGTCGCGAAAGACCGGCCGGCCGGCAAGGCCGCCGAGATGCGCATGAACGGGCTGTGGTTCCGCAAGGGCCTCGGCGTGGGACCAGCCAGCCGCATCGACTTGCAGCTGGCGGGCAACTGGAATCTGCTGCGCGCCGACCTGGGCGTGGACGATAGCTGCCGCAGCGCGGGCGGCTTGCAATTCCAGGTCTGGAGCGGCGAGCGGCTGCTGTACGACAGCGGTCTGGTCACGGCTCCCGGGGTGGTCAAACCCGAAATCGACGTGCGCGGCCTGAGCCAGCTCAGTTTGCGCACCCTGGGCGCGCGCGGCGCCCACCCGGCCCAGGTCTGCGGCAACTGGGCCAATGCCGTACTCACCGGCACGGAAGGCGCGACCGTCAAGCCGCGCTAACCGCAATCACTTCATTTCACCAAAACGAGCCCCTCTTCGGACCGGGGAGGGGCTCTTGCAGCCTGCAACATCAATTACTTATAAAAAGGGAGACGAGCATGCATATGAAAAAAATGGTGGCCGCAATGGTGGCGGTCGGACTTGGCTCAACCGCGCTGGCGTCGACAGCGCTGGCCGCAGAGGAGGAGAAGCTGGCGCGCGTCGAAGTGACGGGTTCCAGCCTGAAGCGCATCAACGCGGAAACGGCGTCGCCCGTGCAGGTGATCAACGCCAAGCAGATCGAAAACATGGGCGCGCTCACCTTGCTGCAGGTGCTCGACAACCTGCCCGCCGCCCGCCCGGCGCAGCAGGATTTCCGCTCGATGTTCACGGGGTCCGATGGTGGCTCGCAGGCGAACTTGCGCGGCATGGGCGCGCAGGGCACCCTGGTGCTGCTCAATGGCCGCCGCCTGTCCTTCTATGGCGCGCCGGCCGGCTTCCAGACCATGTTCGTCAACATCGACGCGATTCCGGCCGCCGCCATCGAGCGCATGGAAATCCTAACGGATGGCGCCTCGGCCGTGTATGGCTCCGACGCCGTCGCCGGCGTCATCAACGTGATCACGAAAAAATCGTATCAAGGCCTGGAAGCGCGCGCCAACGGCGAGTTTTCGCCCAGTGTGAAAGCCTATGGCGAGCGCCAGGCCAGCCTGTTGTATGGCGTGGGCGACCTGGCCAGCGACGGCTACAACGTCTACGGCTCCGTGAACGTGTACCAGCGCGACCGCATCGCGCTGGCCGACACCTGGCAGAAGCGCCCCTCGTATTTTTATGTCAACAACCCCAATTTCATCCCGAACATGCGCGTGGGCGTGGGCAGCGAGCCGGGCGTGATGAACCCCGGCACCTTCTTCGTCTTCGACAAGGCCAACAACAATGCCCGCACCCAGCGCGCCGCGCCCGGCTGCAATACCAGCATCACCGAGGCGTCGGGCACGCGCTGCGTGTGGAATGCGCTGCCCAACCAGCTCGACACGGGCCCCACCTCGGAGCGCGCCACGGCCTACCTGAGCGGACGCCTGAAACTGGGCGGCGACATGGAAGCGTTCGCGGAAGGCGCCTACACGCACATCAAGATGCGCGGCGAGAACGGCCCCTCCAGCTTCAACAGCGGCAGCACGAACAACTGGTTCGCGCGCAACACGGGCACTACCCTGAACACCTTCGCCACGCCTTTCCTGAGCCCGAACAACGTCTACCTGAAAGGCAAGCTCGATGCCGACATGGTGGCCAAGATGGGCGGCGCGGCCGGCCTGAATTACCTGCTGCAGGATGCGACGGGCCACTTCGGGCAGAAAAATATCGATGAAAATTACCGCGCCCTCGTTGGCCTGCGCGGCAGCATCGGCGGCGGCTGGGATTTTGAAACGGCGCTCAGCGTCGCGGGTAGCCATTCCACCCTGTTCCAGACGGCGAACATCAACATCAAGGGTTTCGAGCAGGCGTTCGGCCCGTTCACCAAGGACCCTGTCAGCGGCCGCACGTATATCTCCGACAATCCCGCCTACAAGTTCGGCGAAATCAGCGAGGCCAATGCGGTGCTGCTGCGCGCTGCCTACCCGACGTTTGCCATCGAATCCTGGACCAAATTGATGACGTGGGACGCGAAGCTGGAAGGCACGCTGTTCAAGCTGGGCGAACGCGAAGTGCGCGCCGCCGTGGGCACGAACGTGATGCGCGAGAGCTTTCTTACGCCCGGCAATGCGGATGCGGCCAATGGCCTGATCACGCAGCAGGGCGGTTCCTGGTTCGACGGCCGGCGTACCATCGCCGCCGTGTTTGGCGAGGTGGTGGTGCCGCTTTCCGACACCCTGGAAGTCAACGCGGCCGCGCGCCTGGACAAATACCCGCATTTCGCCGCCAACCTGGCGCCCAAGCTGGGCGTGATCTGGCGCGCGCGCCCCGAGCTGATGCTGCGCGGGACGTACTCGGAAGGCTTCCGCGCGCCCAACCTGGCCGAATCGGGTTCGGGCGGCGTCTTTGCGCAGGTGGGAGGCATCCGCGACACGGTGCGCTGCGACGAAACGAACGCCATGGCGCGCGCGCTGTTGAAATCGAAGGTGGCGACGGATGCGGACCTGGGCAAGAGCCTGCTGAACTCGAACTGCTCGACGACGGTGGGCGGACTGACGCCGCCGAACCAGAACCTGCGCCCGGAAAAGGCCAAGATCTCCACCGTGGGCCTGGTGCTGCAGCCGGCCAAGGACGTGAGCATCTCCGTCGATTACTGGTTCATCAACCGCCGCGACGAAATCGTGCGCCAGGACTTCAACGAGCTGTTTACGGAGCTGGTGGACAAGTATGGCCCGACCCTGGCCGGCGCATCGAACGCCATCCGCAACGAGCTGACGGATACGGACCGCGCCAACATGGCGGCAGTGGCGGCCATGTGCGCCAATCCCGCCAACGCGGGCGTGTGTTCCGGCGGCGTGCCGGGCTACTCGGTGGGCAACCTGGGCGGCTTGATCAATTCGTACTCGAACCGGGGCCGCACCCTGATGGACGGTGTGGACATCGACGCGCGCACGCGCTTTGCGCTGGGTGACTGGGGCAAGCTGAGCACGGGCATCGCCGCCACCATCCGCAAGCGCGACACCCACGACAGCGAAGACGGCAGCGACATCAAGGGCAATACCGTCGGCTACTACGATTCGCCGCGCTACCGCGCCACCGTGAACGCGGACTGGAGCTACCGCAATTTCGTCAGCAGCGTCTTCATCAACTATTCGGGCAAGACGCGCTGGGCGTATGGTCCCTGGGACAAGGACAACACGCCGGAAAACTGCACCGCCGCCTCGGTTTCCCTGCCTGCCGGCCAGTGCAAGGGCGCGCCGTCGTACACCACGGTGAACCTGGCCTTCAGCTGGAAGCCGATCAAGAACCTGGACGTGGGCCTGAACGTGAAAAACGCGTTCAACAAGCAGCCGTACTACGACCCGAACGGCTGGGAAGGCTACAACCATAGCCAGGACCTGTTCGGCCGCCAGTTTGCCCTGTCGGCCAGCTACAAGTTCTTTTGACGCGTGACCTGTCCCGGCTCGCCACCATGTCGGCTGGCGGGCCGGGATAGTGCGATGAAAAGAAAAAGACAACATCCCGAAATACGCAATACGAAAGATAAACGTAAGCGAAAGGCGATTGCCATGTCTTCTTTCGCGATTTTCCTTCGCAATTTCTGCGCCGATTCGCCTCCGCCGGCCATCTCCCCGCATGCGCATGTATCCCTCACGCCACGATAGCGAAAGTTATGTGCAGCATATTCCAGTGAAACGAAAGGTAAATCGCCTTTATTTGCTGATTTCAGCGTTAAATTGCCGTAATAACTTTCTTTTTATTGACGATACTTATTTTTCTTTTTAAAGTATTCCCAAGAAACGAAAATTGGCCGAGACGGACCGATTTTCCGGAAGGCGCGGCTGCCCGGCTCTGCCTTCCGACGATGACCATAAAAATGGCGCCCCCCACAGCTTCGCCCTGGAGCGGGAAGGGCGCTGATAACCCTCGATATAGACGGAGAGACAGCATGCATAGCACCCGACTCAAATTGCGCGACATCAGCCGCGCCGCCGCGATCGTCATCGCGCTGGCCTCCGGCGTGCCAGGCCAGGCCTGGGCACAATCGAATGCCACCAGTACCATCTTCGGCGAAGTGAGCGCGCCGGCCGGCGCCACCGTGGTACTGCAAAACCTGGCGACGGGCGTGCAGCGCACCCTGACGCCCGATGCGTCGGGACGCTATGTGGCCAACTCCATGCCACCGGGCCGCTACGCGGTGCGCGTGCTGCGCGCCGGCACGGTCGAAGCGACGCAGGAAGTCGAAGCCCTGATCGGCGCCGGCGCCGAAGCGAACTTTGGCCCGGCCAGCGCGGCAGGTCCCGTGGGCCAGGAGCAGACCGTCGTGGTGAAGGCGTCGCGCAATCCGATCGACGTGTCGAACACGAACAATGGCGTGATCTTCACGGCCAAGGAATTGAAAGCGCTGCCGGTCGGCAACGACGTGGCGTCCATCGTGCAGCTGACGCCGGGCGTATCGCGCGGCACCAACAGCGTGTACGGCAATGCGCCGTCCATCGGCGGCTCGGGCCAGTCGGAAAACGCGTTCTACGTCAACGGCTTCCCCATCACCAACATCCTGACCCAGGTGGGCGCGTCGGAACTGCCGTTCGGCGCCATCTCGAACATGCAGGTGCTGTCGGGCGGCTACGGCTCGGAATTCGGCCGTTCCACGGGCGGCGTGATCAACATCACCACCAAGAGCGGCGGCAACAAGGTGGAATTCGGCGGCAAGGTCTCCATCATTCCCCGCTCGCTGAAGGGCGACCCGGAAAACACGTATTATCCGAACACGGGCGCCAATCCCAAGACGGACGGCAATCTGCTGTACTGGAACCGCGACAACGGCAGCACCAGCAAGGTCGTGGGCCTGTACGGCAGCGGTCCTTTGATCAAGAACAAGCTGTTCGCCTTCGTGGCGCTGGAACAGACGCGCACCGATGGCCAGGCCGTGGCAGCGGCCGCCGATGCGGGCACGGCCCTGTCGCGCGGCTGGAGCACCAGCCAGAGCAAGGTGGACCGCATGATGGCCAAGCTCGATTACAACCTGACGGACGACCATCACTTCGAATACACCAAGCTGTATGACCGCACGCGCACGGACAGCCAGTCGTATGGCTACAGCTACGACACGCATGCGAGCAACGGCATCCAGTCGGGCAAGGGCGAGAGCACCACCAACTGCTGCGGCCCGTCGGCCGCGCCGGGCGCGAACATCGACATCTTCAAGTACACGGGCTACCTGACGGACAACCTGACGGTGACGGCGATGATGGGGCAGTCGCGCACTTCGCACCGCCGTACGCCCAATGGCTACGACCCGCTGCTGGCGCAGACGTCGTCGAATGCCTCCACCCAGGTGCCAGGTTTGAGTTACGCCAATCCGCAGACGGTGACGGGTACGCTGATCGACCCGTCGTCGGAAGACCGCCAGAAAGCCAAGCGCCTGGACCTGGAATACAAGCTGGGCAAGCACTCGCTGCGCGGCGGCATCGACCGCATCGATGTCGAATCGAAGGTGGGCCTGAGCCTGGCGGGCGGCTACCGCTGGAGCTACCAGAAGGCGGCAGACCCGAACCGGGCCATCAACGGCGCGTTCGAGACGCCGGCGCAGGGCGGCGGCTACGGCGCGCAGGGCTACTACGTCAGCAAGGACCTGAACGCCAACCTGGCGCGTCCCACCAGCGTGCAGTCGGCGCAGTACGTCCAGGACCACTACCAGGTCACGGAACGCGTGCTGCTGGACCTGGGCCTGCGCCGCGAACAGTTCACCAACTACAGCACCGATGGCGTAGCCTTCATTTCGCAGCGCAACATGATCGCCCCGCGCGTGGGCGCGACCTGGGATTACCTGGGCGACGGCACCCTGAAATTCTTCGCCAACGGCGGCCGCTACCACTTGCCCGTGCCGTCGAATTTGTCGAGCAATATGGCCAGTCCCTTCCTGGCCACGAGCGAAATGTTCACCTACACGGGCGTCGATCCGGTGACGGGCGCGCCGACGGGCCTGCACGCCATCAGCAAGCCGTATTCGGCCAACAACGCCTATGGCCAGAGCCGCGATGCGCGCGAGGTGACGGCCATCGGCCTGAAACCCCTGTCGCAGGACGAATTCTCGCTGGGCTTCGAGCGCGCCCTGAGCAAGAAGCTGGTGGTGGGTGCCAGCGTCCTGTACCGCAAGCTGAACGACACCAACGACGACGTCTGCGACGAGCGTCCGCTGCAGGCCTGGGCCACGCGCAACAGCGTCGACACCAGCAACTGGGGCGGCTTCCAGTGCGCCATCATCAACCCGGGCCGCGACAACAGCCTGATGGTGGACTTCGACGATGGCAAGGGCCTGCGCCGCGTGGATATTTCGGCGGCCGAGTGGGGCAACCCGCTGCCTTCGCGCACCTACCGCGCCCTGAACCTGTTCGTCGAGCACCCGTACACGAATGGCTGGTATGGCAAGCTGACCTACACCCTGTCCGGCCTGAAGGGCAATATGGAAGGCCAGACGGACAGCATCGGCGGCGGCGACGTGGGCCTGACGGTCAGCGACGACCACAAGGAGCTGATGTACAACGCCTATGGCTACCTGCCGGGCGACCACCGCCACGCCTTCAAGGCCTACGGCTTCATGCAGGTGGTGCCGGATGTGACGGTGGGCGCGAACATGTCGCTGATCTCGGGCGCGCCGCGCAACTGCATCGGCGCGCTGCCCGATGACCTGAAGTTCGAGAACGACTATGGCGATTCCTACTTTTATTGCAATGGCAAGCCGGCGCCGCGCGGCAGCCAGGGCCGCCTGCCATGGCAAGCCCAGCTGGACATGAATGTGGCCTATACTCCCAGCGCCATCAAGGGCCTGAGCCTGAAAGTGGACGTGTTCAATGTGTTCAACAGCCAGACGGTGACCCGCTATAACGAAACGCGCGAAGACCACGGCGCCATCGCCCGCAACTACCTGCAGGTGGCTGGCCGCACGGCACCGCGTTCCGTGCGCTTCACGGCGGAATACACCTATTAACCGCATGCCGGCCTGCCTTGCGGCGGGCCGGCCCATGATTACCAACGGAAGTGAGAAGAGACCAATGACGACACAATTCAATCGCCGCAATTTCCTGTCCGCCAGCGCCGCGCTGGCCGGTGGCGCCATGGCCGGCAGCGCACTGCTGCCTGGCGGCGCCGTCGCCGCCCCGGCCGCCGGCCGCGACAAGGTCCGCCTGGGCGTGATCGGCACGGGCATGCGCGGGCAGGTGCTGCTGGCCGAACTGGTGCGCCGCGATGACGTGGAAGTGGTGGCGCTGTGCGATATCGAGCCGATCATGCTGAAACACGCGCTGGGCCAGGTGGAAAAGGCCGGCAAGCCCCGTCCGCGCACGTATGGCGAAGACCGCGACCAGAAAGCCTACAAGCGCATGCTGGACGCGGGCGGCCTCGATGGCGTGATCATCGCCACGCCATGGGAATTCCACGCGCCGATGGCGATTGCCGCCATGCAGGCAAAGATCGCCGTCGGCTGCGAAGTGGTGGCCGGCATCACCCTGCAAGACCACTGGGACGTCCTGAATACCCAGCTGAAAACGGGCACGCCGTACATGTTGCTGGAAAACGTATGCTACCGCCGCGACGTGATGGCGGCGCTGCAGATGGTGCGCGCCGGCCTGTTCGGCGAACTGGTGCACCTGCAGGGCGGCTACCAGCACGATTTGCGCGCCGTCAAATTCAACAGCGGCAATCCGGCCAAGCCGTATGGCGGCGGCGTGGAATTCGGCGAAAAGGGCTGGTCGGAAGCCCATTGGCGCACGCAGCATTCGGTCGAACGCAATGGCGAGCTGTATCCGAGCCACGGCATCGGCCCGTGCGCCATGTACACCAACATCAACCGCGGCAACCGTTTTACGCGCATCAACGCCTTCGCCACCAAGGCGCGCGGCCTGCACGACTACATCGTCAAGCAGCCGGGCGGCGCGCAGCACGCGAACGCCAAGGTCAAGTTCAAGCTGGGCGACGTGGTCACGACCACCCTGGCGTGTGAAAACGGCGAAACCATCATCCTGCAGCACGACACGAGCCTGCCGCGCCCGTATTCGCTGGGCTTCCGCGTGCAAGGCACGGACGGCCTGTGGATGGACTTGAATAATTCCATCCACATCGAAGGCGTCAGCAAGCCGCACCAGTGGGATGACTTCAAGGCTTACCAGGACAAGTATGACCATCCCGTGTGGCGCAAGTATGCGGCGCAGGCGGAAGGCGCGGGCCACGGCGGCATGGACTTCTTCGTCATCCACGCCTTTGTCGAAGCATTGAAGGCCAGCGCGCCGATGCCGATCGATATCTATGATGCCGTGACGTGGAGCGCCATCACGCCCCTGTCCGAGCAGTCGATCGCCGCCAACTTCCAGACCCTGGACTTCCCGGACTTCACGGGCGGGCAGTGGAAGTCGCGCAAACCGATCTTCGCCCTCGACGGCAAGTACTAAGCCTTCACAACCCGCTACCGCGCCTGCCGCCGTTGCGGGTTTTTTCTGTCCCTATCCGTTTTTCAACCGCGGCGCGCGCCGCAGGACGCTTTGCGCCTGTTGCCCGCCGCAAGCTGTACCACCAGGAGACGTCGATGAAACACAGAAGTGCAGTACTCTACGCAGTCCTTTCCAGCGCACCGCTGCTGCTGGCCGCTTGCGGCAGCGGCGGCGGCAGCAGTGCCGGCGCCAGCGTGATCAAGGCCGAAACCGGCCTGGCCACCGTGGCGGGCACGCCGGCCACCGTGGCCCTGGCAGGCAATGCCTTCATCACCAGCGCCGACGCCAGCGCGCAGGAAGTCATCAATGACAATGGCCTGGCCAACTGGACCAGCCCGAACACGGTGACGAGCGCGTATTTCCGCGTCGGCGCGGCCGGCCCCGTGACGGTGGCGCTCGACGCCCGGCTGGCCGGCAGCACCAGCAGCGTGGTGCGCGTGACGGTCGACGGCCAGCCTTTCGACGTGGCCCTGGCGGGCACGGCCAGCAAGACGTATGCCGTGGGCACGGTCAATGTGGCCGCGCCAGGCTATGTGAAGGTGGACTTGCGCGGCGTGAGCAAGGCGGGCGGCTATTTTGGCGACGTCTCGGCGCTGAAGGTGACGTCGAACGCCACGCTCAACTACGCCAGCGACCCGGCCAATTACTACTGGTCGCGGCGCGGCCCGTCCGTGCACATGGGCTACACGGTGCCGGCCAATACCGAGTATTTTTATAACGAGATGACGATACCCCAGGGCCAGGACGCCATCGGCTCCTACTTCATGGCCAATGGCTTCGGCCAGGGCTACATGGGCATCCAGGTGAAATCGGCCAGCGAGCGCTGGATATTGTTCTCCGTGTGGGACGCGGACAATGGCGCGAAGACCACCCTGGTGAGCAAGGGCGCCGGCGTGGTCGACAACGCATTCGGCGGCGAAGGCACGGGCGGCCAGACCTATTTGTCGTACAACTGGGCGGCCGGCGCCACCTACCGCTTCATCACGCGCGCGCGGCCGGACGGCAACGGCGGCAGCGACTATTCCGCCTGGTTCTTCGCGCCGGAGACGGGCAAGTGGCGCTACATCGCCACGTGGAAGCGCCCGGCCATCAGTACCTATCTGACGGGCGTGCATTCCTTCCTCGAGAACTTCATCGACACCAGGGGCTACACGGAACGCCGCGTGCAGTTCGGCAACCAGTGGGCGCGCAATGTGTCTGGCACGTGGTCGGAAGTGACGGCCGGGAGGTTCACGGGCGACGCCACGGCCACCAACGCGCAGCGCATGGACTACGCGGGCGGCCTGGAAAACGGCAAGTTTTACCTGCATAACGGGGGCTTCTTCGCCGACTACGTGCAAACCGGCCAGAACTTCACGCGGCCCGCGACGGGGCAGGCGCCTGCCGTCGATGTAAATACCTTGCCGATGCAATAGGCCTTGGTTCTTGGCCCGGCCGCCTGTCCGCCATCGCTTCGATGCCGCGATAATAAGTGAGCGGCCGGCCTATCGTCACGCCCATCAATGCAGCCGCGTGGATGATGTCGTTTGTATCGCGCCGGTACACCACAGGCGCATCCATTTCGTCGGTGCCGTTGCCGTCGATCTGGATCAGCTCATGGCCGCTTTCTTCCACGGCGCGCTGCGCCAGTTCCGTATCGAGCCACTCGAAACAGGGCAGCGCCCTGCGCTAGCTCTTTTGACGCATCACAGCGGCCAGGCCTGCTTGGTGACGGCCACGGCGACGATGTAGGCGAAGACCAGCACGGCACCCGCGAACGCGGCGCCGCGCACGGCCGGCGTCTTGCCCCGTTTCAGGGCGATGGTGCCCAGCACGATGTAGGCCAGCAGCGCGACCAGCTTGGCGGCCAGCCAAGGCTGGCTGCCCGGCGACTGGCCGCTCCATACGGCCAGGGCGATGGCGCTGGCCAGCAGGGCCGTGTCGACCAGGTGCGGTAGGATCTTTACCCAGCGCTGCTGCAGTGCGGGCGAGGCGCGCAGCATCCAGGCGCCGCGCAACAGGAAAAGACAGCCGCTGGCGGCGGCGCAGCCCATGTGGAAATGCTTGAGGCTCAGATAATCCATGCGTGATGTGGTGGCGTTGATTGACGGTGGCGCCAGCATAGCCGCCTTTGGCGTCCTGCGCCATACGCCGTCGGGACGAGATGCAGCTAAGGCAAGAATAAGTCGTCGTGCAGGAGCGCATAGCCGCCCACATGGCCGGCGCGGGTGGCCACCTGGCATAAACCCTTGCCGACGGCGGTGCGCACGGCGTCGCCACGCTCCGGGTGCGCCTGGGCATAGGCGTCGCAAGCCAGCATGGCTTCCACGTCGCCAGCTTGGGTCACGCGCGTGATGATCGGGTCGGTATTGTGCCTGTCGTGCCCGTTCTGCATGTCGCTCCTTTTCTCCAGGCGCCGAGTGTGCCAAAAACGCGCTGGTTTGTAAAACACCCGCCATCCAGGCTAGTTTCACGCTCCCGTATCTAGTCACTTTTGCCGATGCGGCTATCCAGATTGCCTTCCCGGAATCACCCTGTGGCCGATAGTGCCTTGCGCCGCTGCCACGTAAGCTGGTCGGGACGGCTGGCCAGACGGCCAGTGCATTCATGGAGAAACATCGTGGCTACCCTAGATAGCACTAAGAACAACAGTAACAACACGGCAGGTGAAGGGGGCAGGCGGCGCAAGCAGGCGTCCGTATTAATCAGCAGTACCTTCGCATTTACCATCTGCTTTGCAGTCTGGATGATGTTTGCCGTACTGGGCATCCCCATCAAGACCAGCCTGGGCTTGAGCGAAACGCAATTCGGCCTGCTGGCCGCCATGCCCGTGCTGACGGGCTCCCTCGTGCGCGTGCCGCTGGGCATCTGGACGGACAAATACGGCGGACGCCGCGTGTTTTTCCTGCTGATGCTGGCCAGCGTCGTGCCCATCTACCTGATCGCCTACGCCACCGCCTATTGGCATTTCCTCTTGCTGGGCATGTTCGTCGGCCTGGCGGGCGGCTCGTTTTCCGTCGGCACGCCCTACGTGGCGCGCTGGTACGAGAAGGAGCGCCGCGGCCTGGCCATGGGCATTTTCGGCGCGGGCAATTCCGGTTCCGCGCTGACCAAGTTCGTCGCGCCGGGCATCGTCGCCGCCTTCGGCTGGCAGATGCTGCCCAAGGTGTATGCGGTAGCCATGCTGGCCACGGCCATCCTCTTCTGGCTGTTTTCGTACACGGACAAATCGCACCTGGCGCCATCGGGCGAAAGTTTTACCGAGCAGATGAAGGTGCTGAAGGACCCGCGCGTGTGGCGCTACTGCCAGTACTACTCGGTGGTGTTTGGCGGCTATGTGGCGTTGGCCCTGTGGATGACGAAGTACTACGTGGCCGAATACGGCTTCGATTTGAAGCACGCGGCGCTTCTGGCCGCCTGCTTCTCGCTGCCGGGCGGCGTGCTGCGCGCGCTGGGCGGCTGGATCTCGGACAAATACGGCGCGGCCAAGGTGACGTGGGCCGTGATGTGGGTGTGCTGGGTGTGCTTCTTCCTGCTGTCGTATCCGCAAACGCAGATGGTGGTGGAAACCGTCACGGGGCCGCTGGCCTTCCATATCGGCCTGTCGCCGCTGTGGTTTACCGTGCTGCTGTTCATCGTCGGCATCGCCATGGCCGTGGGCAAGGCGTCCGTCTTCAAGTTCATCGGCGATGATTTTTCCGACAACATCGGCGCCGTCTCGGGCGTGGTGGGCCTGGCCGGCGGCCTGGGCGGCTTCATCCTGCCCGTGATGTTCGGCGCCCTGGTGGATTTGACGGGCGTGCGTTCGAGCTCCTTCATGCTCCTGTACGGCACCGTCTGCGTTTCCCTCGTCTGGATGCATTTCTCGTTCAAGCCGCTGCGCGCGGCAACTATCCCTCAACCTGCAGGAGCACCGCTGTGAGCAAACCAATGAGCCGCTATATGATCAATACGTGGGAGCCTGAGACTCCCGGTTTCTGGCAAAGCACGGGCAAGGCCACGGCCGCGCGCAATCTGTGGATCTCGATTCCCGCGCTGCTGCTGGCGTTTGCCGTGTGGATGGTGTGGAGCGTGGTGGTGGTCAACCTGCCCAACATCGGTTTCACCTACAGTAACAACCAGCTGTTCTGGCTGACGGCCTTGCCGGGCCTGTCCGGCGCCACCTTGCGCATCTTCTATTCGTTCATGGTGCCGATCTTCGGCGGCCGGCGTTGGACGGCCATTTCCACGGGGTCCTTGCTGATCCCCGCCATCGGCATCGGCCTGGCCGTGCAGGACGTGAACACGGGCTACCCGACCATGCTGATCCTGGCCCTGCTGTGCGGTTTCGGCGGCGGCAATTTCGCCTCGTCGATGGCCAACATCAGCTTTTTCTATCCGAAGGCCAGCAAGGGCTTCGCGCTGGGCATGAACGCTGGCCTGGGCAACCTGGGCGTGTCGGTGGTGCAGTTCGTCGTGCCGCTGGTGATCACGTTCGCCGTCTTCGGCGCCTGGGGCGGCGATTCGCTCACCTGGGTCAAGAATGGCGTGAGCAAGGAGATGTGGCTGCAAAACGCAGGCTTCATCTGGGTGCCGTTCATCGCACTGTCCACTTTGCTGGCCTGGTTCGGCATGAATGATCTGGCCTCGGCCAAGGCCTCGTTTTCCGAACAGGCCGTGATCTTCAAGCGCAAGCACAACTGGCTCATGTGCTGGCTGTACACGGGCACCTTCGGCTCCTTCATCGGTTATTCGGCCGCGTTCCCCCTGCTGATCAAGATCCAGTTCCCCGACGTGAACCCGCTCGATTACGCCTTCCTGGGACCGTTGGTCGGCGCCCTGGCGAGGGTGGCCGGCGGCGTGATTTCCGATAAACTGGGCGGCGCCCGCGTCACCCTGTGGTCCTTCCTCATGATGATAGGCGCCGTGCTGGGCGTGCTGTACTTCATGCCGCAGGCCGGCGTGGGTGGAAGCTTCAACGGCTTCTTCTGGATGTTCATGCTGCTGTTCGCCGGCACGGGCATCGGCAATGCGTCGACCTTCCGCATGATCCCCGTGATCTTTTTGACGGAGCACCAGCGCGCGGCGGCCGGCAAGGGCAAGGCGGCGCAGGAACAAGCCATCGTCGACGCCAACAAGGAAGGCGCGGCCGTCCTGGGCTTCACGTCGGCCGTGGCGGCCTACGGCGCCTTCTTCATCCCGAAAAGCTATGGCACCTCGATTTCGCTGACGGGCAGCCCCGACGCGGCCCTGTGGTGCTTCATCGGCTTTTATGTCAGCTGCATCGCGATTACCTGGTGGTGCTATGCGCGCAAAAACGCGCCCATGCCTTGCTAATTGAGCAAAACGCCTGGCAGGTCGCACTTGTCAGGCGTTGTTTACAGTATCAGAGGTAGTCATGGAAGAACTGGAAAAATTCGTCAACGGCTTCAGCCTGTTTCAGCAGCAGTATTTCAGCGAGCCGCAAACCTTGTACGACAGCCTGCGCGACGGGCAGCGACCGTCGACCTTGCTGATCGGCTGCTGCGATTCGCGGGTCGACCCGATGCTGTTGACGGGCAGCGACCCGGGCGACATGTTTGTCGTGCGTAATATCGCCAACCTGGTGCCGCCGTGCACGCCCGACGCGCCGCCCGGCGTCAGTTCGGCCATTGAGTTTGCCGTCTGCAAGCTGGAAGTGGCCAGGGTCATCGTGCTCGGACATGCGCGCTGCTGCAGCCGCAGCCGCGCTCCGACGAGCAGGAAACGGACTTCGTGGGACCGTGGATGCGCATCGCCGAACCGGTGGCGCAGCGCGTGCGGCGCGAGCTGGCGCACCGCTCGTCGGAGGAACAGCACCACGCGTGCGAACTGGCCAGCATCCTGCAGTCGCTGGACAACCTGCTGACCTACCCGTGGCTCAAGCGCCGGGTGGAGCAGGGCGTATTGAAATTGCACGGATGGTATTTTGATATCGACAGCGGGGCGCTGATGGCGTATTCGGCGCGCCAGCAGCAGTTTTTGCCGCTGGTCTGCCCGATCGAGCGGGCGCGTCATTTGCATGAGCGCCCATGGCCGGATTCAGCTAAAACGCAGTAAATCCCCGCTGCGGTCAAACGCCAGCAATGTATCTATGCGGCCTTGCTCGATGGCCGCCACCATGGCGCGCAGGGGGGCTTCGCAATCCTCCGGGGCGGGCGGCTGGCCCTCGCGACCCGCCAGTCCCGCCACGAAGACCACGTCCCAGTGCGTCTGCATCTGTTTCGATTCCTCCTCCAGCGCCTCAAAGCTGCCCAGTTCATCGGGCAGCTTGTCGGCGCACATCACGGGCGTCAGCGAGCGGCCCTGGCCGCCGGGCTGGGCCTGCGCCTGGGTAAAGGTAAACAGCAGGCGTTGCGGCTGCTCCTGGTGGCGGGCGCTGCGCAGCAGGCTGGCGTAATCGGTAATTGGCATGATGCTCTTTCTCTGTGTTGAACGATGACGACAGGTATACCGCAGCGCCGCCTTGCCGCCCATAGGCAATAGTGACTATCCGGGTGACTACGCGCCTATGCATTCCTGGTGCCGGAAACCGACTTCTTGCCAATACCGTCGCGCACGGTGCGTCGATAGACTGCTTGTATCGACGCGTAGGCCATCCGGCTTGCAGCGTTTTTATGACCTGGCGCCGCTCCTGCGGCGCAATGTGGAGGTAGCATGAGTCACTTTCTGGACCGTCTTAAATTTTTTAGCAAGAGCGCAGAACCGTTCTCGAACGGCCATGGCAGCGTCGTCGATGAAGACCGCACCTGGGAAAACGCCTACCGCCAGCGCTGGCAGCACGACAAGATCGTGCGTTCCACGCATGGCGTGAACTGCACCGGCTCGTGCAGCTGGAAGGTGTATGTCAAGAATGGCCTGATCACCTGGGAAACCCAGCAAACCGATTATCCGCGCACGCGGCCCGACCTGCCCAACCACGAGCCGCGCGGCTGCCCGCGCGGCGCCAGCTATTCCTGGTACGTGTATTCGGCCCAGCGCGTGAAATACCCGATGGTGCGCGGCCGGCTGATGGAAATGTGGCGCGAAGCGCGCAAGACCATGGACCCCGTCACGGCCTGGGACTGGATCAGCCAGGACCCCGTGCGCTCGCAGCAATACAAATCCATCCGCGGCCTGGGCGGCTTCGTGCGCGCCACGTGGGAAGAATCGAATGAAATCATCGCCGCCGCGAACGCGCTGACGATCAAGAAATACGGCCCGGACCGCATCGTCGGCTTCTCGCCGATTCCCGCCATGTCCATGGTCAGCTACGCTTCCGGCACGCGCTACCTGTCGCTGATCGGCGGCGTGGCCCTGAGCTTCTACGACTGGTACTGCGACTTGCCGCCGGCCAGCCCGCAAGTGTGGGGCGAGCAGACGGACGTGCCGGAATCGGCCGACTGGTACAACTCGACCTATCTGATGGTGTGGGGTTCGAACGTGCCGATGACGCGCACGCCCGATGCCCACTTCTACACGGAAGTGCGCTACAAGGGCACGAAAACCGTGGCCATCTCGCCCGACTACGGCGAAATGGTGAAGTTCGGCGACATCTGGCTGGCCCCGAAGCAGGGCACGGACGCCGCGCTGGCGCTGGCCATGGGCCATGTCATCCTCAAGGAATTCCATTCGGAAGGGCAGAGCGCCTACTTCCGCGACTATGCGCGCCAGTACACGGACTTCCCCATGCTGGTCCTGCTCAAGGAGCATAACGGCACCCTGGTGCCCGATTACTTCCTGCGCGCCTCGCACCTGGACAACAACCTCGACGAAACCAACAATCCGGAATGGAAAACCCTGGTCATCGACGAAACCACGGGCGCCATCACCGCGCCGGCCGGCTCCATCGGCTTTCGCTGGGGCGAGTCGGGCAAGTGGAACCTGGAACAGAAGGCGGGCGGCAGCGGCGCGCCCATCGTGCCGATGCTCTCCATGATCAACGACAGCGACGCCGTCACGGAAGTGGGTTTTGCCTACTTCGGCGGCAAGGACGCGGCCGACATGTTGCTGCGCAAGGTGCCGGTGAAAACCATCCGCCTGGCCGACGGCACGACGGGCCTCGTCACCACCGTGTTCGACCTGACCCTGGCCAACTACGGCATCGACCGTGGCCTCGGTGGCGAGAACGTGGCCGAGAGCTATGACGACGACGTGCCCTACACCCCCGCGTGGCAAGAGAAGCACACGGGCGTGAAACGCGCCGACGTCATCACCGTGGCGCGCCAGTTCGCGCAAAACGCGGACCAGACGCGCGGCAAGAGCATGGTCATCGTGGGCGCCGGCCTGAATCACTGGTACCACATGGACATGACGTACCGCGGCATCATCAACATGCTGATGATGTGCGGCTGTATCGGCCAGTCGGGTGGCGGCTGGGCCCATTACGTGGGCCAGGAAAAGCTGCGTCCGCAGACGGGCTGGACGCCCTTGGCCTTCGCCCAGGACTGGGTACGCCCCATGCGCCAGATGAACGGCACCTCGTTCTTCTATGCCCACACGAGCCAGTGGCGCCACGAAAAGCTGGAAACGGGCGACATCGCCTCGCCATCGGCGGCCGGCGGCACGGGCGAGCTGACCCTGCTCGACTACAACGCCAAGGCCGAGCGCATGGGCTGGCTGCCATCGGCGCCGCAGCTGCAGACCAATCCGCTGGAAGTGGCCAGGGCCGCCAAGGCGGCTGGGCAGGCGCCGGCCGCGTATGCGCTCGACCAGATCAAGGCGGGTCAGCTGCAGTTCTCGTGCGACGACCCGGACAACCCGGCCAACTTCCCGCGCAATATGTTCGTCTGGCGCTCGAATATCCTGGGCAGCTCGGGCAAGGGCCACGAGTACTTCCTGAAATACCTGCTCGGCACGCAGAACGGCTTGCTCAGCGACGAAGACGACTGCATCACGCCGAAGCAGGTGAAAGTGCGCCCGGCCGCCGAAGGCAAGCTCGATCTGCTGGTGGTGCTGGACTTCCGCATGTCGACCACGTGTTTGTACGGCGACGTGGTGCTGCCGACGGCCACCTGGTATGAAAAAGACGACTTGA
The DNA here is from genome assembly GCF_059420905.1 of Janthinobacterium sp. GW821-FHT03C08. NCBI lineage: Bacteria > Pseudomonadati > Pseudomonadota > Betaproteobacteria > Burkholderiales > Oxalobacteraceae > Janthinobacterium > Janthinobacterium sp. GW821-FHT03C08. The sequence goes on from NZ_JBWKUP010000006.1 coordinate 281,017, forward strand.
ACACGTCGGACATGCACCCGTTCATCCACCCGCTGTCCGAAGCCGTGCAGCCCCTGTGGCAATCGAAGTCGGACTGGGAAATCTACAAGGGGCTGGCCGAGAAATTCTCGGAAATCGGCGGCGAGCTGCTGGGCACCCAGCAAGACATCATCCTCACCCCGCTGATGCACGACACCCCGGGTGAGCTGGGCCAGCCTTTCGATCCCAAGGATTGGCGCGCCGGTGAATGCGAGGCGATTCCCGGCAAGACCATGCCGAACATGACGGTGGTGGAGCGCAATTACCGCGACGTCTACAAGAAATTCACCTCGATCGGCCCGCTGCTGGAATCCATCGGCAACGGCGGCAAGGGCATTTCCTGGAAGACGGGCCATGAAGTGGACGTACTGCGCGGCATCAACCGCACGGTGCAAGATGAAGGCGTGTCGCAGGGCCAGCCGCGCCTCGATACGGCCATCGATGCGGCCGAGATGATTTTGTCGCTGGCGCCGGAAACGAATGGCCACGTGGCCGTGAAAGCCTGGGCCGCGCTGTCGGCCATCACGGGCCGCGACCACACCCACCTGGCGCTGCCGCGCGAGCATGACAGCATCCGCTTCCGCGACGTGCAGGCGCAGCCGCGCAAGATCATTTCATCGCCTACGTGGTCGGGCCTGGAAAGCGAGGAAGTCAGCTACACGGCCGGCTATACCAATGTGCATGAACTGATCCCGTGGCGCACCCTGACGGGCCGCCAGCAGTTCTACCAGGATCACCTGTGGATGCGCGACTTTGGCGAAGGCTTGTGCGTGTACAAGCCGGCCATCAACACCAAGACGACGCAGGCGCTGCTGGGCACCAAGCCGAACGGCAACAAGGAACTGGCGCTGAACTTTTTGACGCCGCACCAGAAGTGGGGCATCCACTCCACGTATTCGGACAACCTGCGCATGCTGACCCTGTCGCGCGGCGGACCGCACGTGTGGCTGTCGGAGACGGACGCGCAGGCGGCCGGTATCGTCGACAACGACTGGATCGAAGTGTTCAACGTGAACGGCACCCTGACGGCGCGCGCCATCGTCAGCCAGCGCATCCCGGCCGGCATGACGATGATGTACCACGCCCAGGAAAAGATCATCAACGTGCCTGGCGCGGAGATGACGGGCAAGCGGGGCGGCATCCACAACTCGGTGACGCGCGCCGTGCCCAAGCCGACGCACATGATAGGCGGCTACGCCCAGCTGGCCTACGGCTTCAATTACTACGGCACGGTGGGCTCCAACCGCGATGAATTCGTATTGGTGCGCAAGATGAACAAGGTTGACTGGCTCGAAGGGCCATTGGAAACAGAAGACGGGAGCATGGTATGAAAATCAGAGCGCAAATCGGCATGGTGCTGAACCTGGACAAGTGCATCGGCTGCCACACCTGTTCCGTCACCTGCAAGAACGTGTGGACCAGCCGCGATGGCGTCGAATACGCGTGGTTCAACAACGTGGAGACGAAACCGGGCATCGGCTACCCGAAGCAGTGGGAAAACCAGGACAAGTGGAATGGCGGCTGGCGCCGCACGGACGCGGGCAAGATCGAGCCGCGCCAGGGCAGCCGCCTGAAAATCCTGGCCAATATCTTCGCCAACCCGAACCTGCCCGCCATCGACGAGTACTACGAGCCGTTCACCTACGACTACGAGCACCTGCAAAGCGCACCGCTGTCGCAGACGCCGCCGACGGCCCGTCCCATCTCCGTGCTGACGGGGAAAAAGATGGAGAAGATCGAGTGGGGCCCGAATTGGGAAGATGACCTGGGCGGCGAATTTGCCCAGCGCAGCAAGGACAAGCTGTTCGACAACATGCAGAAGGAGATGTACGGCACCTTCGAAAACACCTTCATGATGTACTTGCCGCGCCTGTGCGAGCATTGCCTCAATCCGACGTGCGTGGCGTCCTGCCCGTCCGGCTCCGTGTACAAGCGCGAAGACGACGGCATCGTGCTGATCGACCAGGACAAGTGCCGCGGCTGGCGCATGTGCATCTCCGGTTGCCCGTACAAGAAGATTTACTACAACTGGTCGTCCGGCAAGGCGGAAAAGTGCACCTTCTGCTTCCCCCGCATCGAGGCGGGCCAGCCTACCGTGTGCTCGGAAACGTGCGTGGGCCGCATCCGCTACCTGGGCGTGCTGCTGTACGACGCCGACAGGATCGAGGCCGCCGCCTCCGTGCCGCAGGAGCAGGACCTGTACCAGGCGCAGCTCGACCTGTTCCTCGATCCGCACGACCCGGCCATCATCGCCGAGGCCCGCCGCCAGGGCATCCCGGACCTGTGGCTCGATGCTGCCGTGAAATCCCCCGTCTACAAGATGGCCGTCGAGTGGAAAGTGGCGTTCCCGCTGCATCCCGAATACCGCACCTTGCCGATGGTGTGGTACGTGCCGCCGCTGTCGCCTATCCAGGCGGCCGCCGAATCGGGCAAGCTGGGCGTGAACGGCATGCTGCCCGACACCCAAAGCCTGCGCATTCCCGTGCAGTACCTGGCCAATCTGCTGACGGCCGGCGACCAGCCGCCCATCGTCTCGGCCCTGGACCGCATGCTGGCCATGCGCGCCTACATGCGCAGCAAGACGGTGGAGAAGGTGGAAAACCTGACGGTCCTCAAGCAAGTGGGATTGACCCAGGCGCAGGTGGAGGACATGTACCACATCATGGCGATTGCCAACTACGAAGACCGCTTCGTCATCCCCAGCAGCCACAAGGAAATGGCGGAGGACAGCTTCAACGAGAAGGGTTCGTGCGGCTTCAGCTTCGGCAACGGCTGCTCGGACGGGGTCAGCGAGCCTACCTTGTTCGGCAAGAAAAAGCACGGTTCGGCCATCTTCATGCAGATGCCGAAGTCGCGCAAAACGGCGCCAGGCGCTTAAGGAACCGATATGAACAACGCCATGCATCACTATCAAATCCTCTCTCGCCTGCTGCTGTATCCGGAGCCCGAGCTGATCGCGCACCTGCCGCAACTGGAGGCCGCACTGGCGGCCGTACCGGAGCAGCATGCGCTGCTGCAGCCCTTGCTGGCGCACCTGGGAAGCAGCAGCCTGATCGACCTGCAGCAGCAGTACGTGGCTACTTTTGATCGCAACCCCTCGCACTCGCTGCATTTGTTCGAGCATATCCACGGCGAATCGCGCGATCGGGGCCAGGCCATGGTCGACCTGATGGAGGAATACAAGCGCCACGGCCTGCAAATGGTGGGCGACGACTTGCCCGACTTCGTGCCCCTGTTCCTGGAGTTTTTGGCGCAGCTCGACGAGGAAGTCTCGGCGCCGCTGCTGGGCGACGCCGTTCACGTGCTCGCACACATCGGCCGCAAGCTGGCGGCCAATGGCAGCCCGTATGCGCCCGTCTTCACGGTGCTCGAACGCCTGAGTCCCGTGGCGGCGGAAACCCTGGCCGAGCCGCCCATCCGCGACATGGATGAAGCGCTGGAAACCTTCGGTCCCGGCGCGGACGGCGTCGAGCCGCTGCTGCGCCAAAGTATGGGCCAAGGCCAGGGCCAGGTCGTGGGCGGCGTCCATCCCGTGCATTTTCACCCGCAGCCGCGGCGCGCCGCCTGAATGGCCCACCGCGCCCGCATGAGGAGAGTACATCATGAATCACTATCTGCATCAATTCGTCTACGGCATCTACCCGTACATCGCGCTGGCCATCTTTTTGCTGGGCAGCCTGATCCGTTTCGACCGCGAGCAATATACGTGGAAGTCCGATTCCAGCCAGCTGCTGCACCGTGGTAGCTTGCGCTTGGGCAATATTCTGTTTCACATCGGCATCATCGGCCTGCTGTTCGGCCACGCGGCCGGCTTGCTCACCCCCGTCTGGGTGTGGGATACCCTGGGCGTGTCGCACAGCCTGAAGCAGGGCGTGGCCATGGCGGCCGGCGGCGTGATGGGCGGCCTGTGCCTGGCCGGCATCCTGATCCTGCTGGCGCGCCGCTTCGGCAATGCCCGCCTGCGCGCCGTCACCACGGCCGGCGACAAGCTGGTAATGCTGTGGATCTTGCTGACCCTGCTGCTGGGCCTGTCCTCGATCTTCGTCTCGGCCTCGCACATGGATGGCCACATGATGGTCTTGCTGATGACCTGGGCGCAGCACATCGTCACTTTCCGCGCCGATGCGGCCAGCTTCATCGTCGACGCGCCGCTGGTCTTCAAGCTGCACCTGTTCATGGGCATGTCGCTGTTCGTCATCTTCCCGTTCACCCGCCTGGTGCACGTGTGGAGCGGCTTTGGCGCCATCGGCTATCTGGGCCGCACCTGGCAACTGGTGCGCCGCCGTTAAAAGAGGAGTCACATCATGGGAATTTCCGTCAATGGCATCGATATCGACGATGCCGACATCGCGCAGGAATTGCCGCATCACGACGGTGCCGGCAATCCGCTGAAACAGGCCGTGCATGAACTGGTGCTGCGCCGGCTGCTGCTGGACGAGGCCCAGCGCCTCGGCGTGCCGGGCGCCGGCGAGGATGACCGCATCGAGGCGCTGTTGGCGCAGGAAGTGCGCGTGCCGCCGGCCGATGATGCGGCTTGCCGCACCTTTTATGCGCAGCGCCCGCAGCTGTTTCGCAGCGGCGCGCTGGTCGAGGCGCGCCACATCCTGTTCCAGGTGACGCCGGAAGCCCCCCTGGAGCTGCTGTGCACGACGGCGCAAGCCGTGCTCGACGCCCTCAAACTGGCGCCGGAACGCTTCGGCAAACTGGCGGCGCAGTATTCGAACTGTCCGTCGGGCGCGCTGGGCGGTAGCCTGGGCCAGCTGTCGCCGGGCCAGAGCGTGCCGGAATTCGATGCGCTCGTGTTCCGCCTGGAGGCGGGTGCGCTGGCAGGCCATTTGCTGGAAACGCGCTTCGGCTACCACATCGTGCAGGTGCAGCGCCGGGTCGAAGGCCAGGCCATCGCCTACGAAGCCGTGCAGGCGCAGATCGCCGACCGCCTGGCGCGGGCAGCGTGGCAGCGCGCCGTGCACCAGTACCTGCACTTGCTGGTGGGGCGGGCCGACATCGCCGGCATCGAGCTCGAAGGCACAGCCAGTCCATTAGTGCAATAGACCGGAAGGCGTAGGCCGCTAGGCCTTCTGGGGCACAGCCAGATCGTGCCCCAGCCTTTACAATCAAGGAAGAATCAGGAGTAGCGTCATGGGTAGCGTCAAGTTGCAGGACCGTTTTGGCCGTTCGATCGATTATGTGCGGCTGTCCGTTACCGACCGATGCGACTTGCGTTGCAGTTATTGCCTGCCCAAGGGATTTCGCGGCTTCGAGGAACCGAAGGACTGGCTGACGTTCGACGAGATCGAGCGCCTGCTGGGCATCTTCGTGCGGCTCGGCACGCGCCGCGTGCGCCTGACGGGCGGCGAACCGCTGTTGCGGCGCAATCTGCCGGAGCTGGCGCAAAGGCTGTCGGCGCTGCCCGGTCTGGATGACCTGTCGCTGTCGACCAATGCCACGCAGCTGGGCAAGCACGCCGTGGCCTTGCGCGCGGCGGGCGTGGACCGCATCAATGTCAGCCTCGATTCGCTCGACCGCGCCTGCATGCAGCAGATCACGGGGCGCGACAGCCTGCAGCCTATTTTGGACGGCCTGATGGCGGGCAAGGCGGCCGGTTTTGACCCGATCAAGATCAACATGGTGGCCATGCGCGGCGTCAATGACGGCCAGATCGAGGCCATGGCGGCCTTCTGCATCGAGCAGCAGTTTATTTTGCGCCTGATCGAAGCCATGCCCATGGGCAGCACGGGCCGCAATGCCAGCTACATGCCGCTGGGGCCCGTGCGCGAGCGCCTGGCGGCCCGTTTCGGCCTGGTGCCGCAGGCGATGGAGCTGGGTGGCGGGCCGGCGCGCTACCTGGCCACGCCGGAGGGGTGCGCCAGCATCGGTTTTATTACGCCCATGTCGCAGCATTTTTGCGCCACCTGTAACCGCGTGCGCCTGTCCGTCGACGGTACGCTGTATTTGTGCCTGGGGCAGGAAGAACAATTCGCCCTTGGACCCATGCTACGCGGCGGGGCCACGGATGCGCAGATCGAGGCGGCGATCCGCGCCGCCATCGAGCTGAAGCCGCAGCAGCATGATTTCAATACGCAGCCCGATAAAATCGTGAGATTCATGGCGCAGACGGGCGGCTGAGGCAGTTTTGTATTTACACTCAAGGGCGGTATGAAATTGAAGGCGATGTTTTCCTCCTGGCAGAAGCTGTCGACCAAGATCGTCGGCGCGCTGCTGCTCATGCTGGTGCTGGCCCTGAGCGCCATCGGCTGCACCCTGTTTTTGTCCTGGCAGCTCGAAGGCAGTTCGGCGGCCATCAACGAGACGGGCCGGCTGCGCATGCAGACCTATCGTTTGACCTTGCTGATCGCCAGCGACGCCTCCCAGCAGGCGCAGCGCCAGGTGCTGCTGATCGACGAGACCCTGGCAAAGATCGCCCATGGCGACCCGCAGCGGCCCCTGTTCCTGCCCCCCAGCGCCGCCATCAAGGCGGAATTCGAACGCATCGGCCAGGCCTGGCGCGCTTCCCTGCGCCCGGCCGCGCTGGCCGCCGATTCCACATCCAAGGCGCGACAGTTCGGGCATGACGCCGATGCCTTCGCCGGCCAGGTGGACCAGCTGGTGCGCCTGATCGAGCACGATAGCGAACAGCGCACCTTCTGGCTGCGCGCCTCGCAGCTGATCCTCGTCGGCATGGCCGTCATCGGCACGGTCAGCATGATTTACCTGATGTTCATGCTCATCATCGAACCGGTCACGCGGCTGCGCCTGGGCATGCAGCGCATGAAGGAGCGCGATTTCAGCGTGCGCCTGGCTGTCGAGAGCAATGATGAATTCGGCCAGCTGGCCAGCGGCTTCAATCAGATGGCCGACCGCCTGCAGGCCCTGTACGGCAACCTGGAAGAGGGCGTGCGCAGCAAGACGGCCACGCTCGAATACCGCAACCGCGAACTGGCGCTGCTGTATGAAAGCGCGGCCTTTTTGCAGCGCCCGCAGCCCCTGGAGGACATCTGCGGCGGCTTCATGCAGCGCATCGTCGATTATTTCGCGGCCGACGGCTCCACCGTGCGCGTGCTCGACGCCGAGCGGGGCAACCTGCACATGGTGGTGCATACGGGCCTGTCCGAGGAACTGGTGGCGTCCGAGCACTGCCTGAAGGTGGGCGACTGCCTGTGCGGCACGGCCGTCGAAATGAAGGTGGCGAAGGTGCACGACATGCGCCGCATCGACAGGGCGCACGAGCTGCGCTGCCACCGCGAGGGCTTTGCGACGGTCTCCGTGTTCCAGATCCACGCGCACGAACAGCACCTGGGCTTTTTTAACCTGCATTTCCGCCTGGCCCGCGTGTTTTCCGCGCGCGAGCTGGCCTTGCTGGAAACCCTGGGCCAGCTGCTGGGCATCGCGCTGGAAAACCTGCGCCTGGCCGCGCGCGAACGCGAAATGGCCGTCTCCGAAGAGCGCAACCTGGTGGCGCAGGGCCTGCACGACAGCATCGCGCAAAGTCTCAACTTCCTCAACCTGCAGGTGCAGATGCTCGACGATTCCGTGCGCAACGCCCGTTTCGACGAGGTGGCGGGCATCGTGCCGGCCCTGCACGCGGGCGTGAAGGAAAGCTATGAAGACGTGCGCGAGCTGCTGGCGAATTTCCGCAGCCGCCTGATGGAGGACGACCTGATCGGCTCCCTGCGCGCGGCGCTCGACAAATTCCGCCGCCAGACGGGCATCGACGCGGAGTTGCTGGCCGACGTGGATGGCGCGCCATTCCCCCGCGAGCAGCAATTGCAGCTATTATTCATCGTGCAGGAAGCGCTGTCGAACATCCGCAAGCACGCCCAGGCGAGCCACGTCGAGGTGCGCCTGGCCGATGACCAGGACTTTACCCTGACGATCAGCGACAACGGCGTCGGCTTCGAGGCCGCGGCCGTGCTGGAAAAAGGCGACAGCCACGTCGGCATCCACATCATGCGCGAACGCGCGCAGCGCATCGAGGCCACGTTCGACGTGCATGCCTGCCCGGGCGGCGGCACGACCGTCGAACTGCATCTGTCGCGCGAGCAGCGGCGCTCCGCCTAAGCCACTATCTGAAAGTACAAAAAAAATGGAGACACCCGATAAACCGATCACCGTCATGCTGGTGGACGACCATGCGTTGTTCCGCAGCGGCATACGCTCGCTGCTGCAGCGCCACACGGAGTTTTCCGTCGTGGGCGAGGCCGCCGATGGCGTGGAAGGCATCAAGCGCGCCATCCAGCTGCAGCCCGACGTGGTGCTGCTGGACCTGAACATGGCCGGCATGTCCGGCGTCGAAGCGCTGCAACTGATGCAGCACGACTGCCCCGACACGGCCATCGTCATGCTGACCGTCTCGGAAGATGCAGATGACCTGGCGACGGCCCTGCGTGCGGGCGCCTGCGGCTACCTGATCAAGAATATCGACGCCGACTACCTGGTGCGCGCCATCCGCCGTGCGGCCGCCGGCGAAGTCGTCATCGCCGAGGCCATGACGGGCAAGCTGGTGGCGCAGTTGCAGGCGGGCACGCGGCGCGAGGAGCCCGTGTCGGAGCTGGACAAGCTCACGCCTCGCGAAAAGGAGATCATCGACTGCCTGTCGCGCGGCGAGAGCAACAAGGGCATCGCGCGCACCCTGGACCTGGCCGAAAGCACGGTCAAGATCCACGTGCAGAACGTGCTGAAAAAACTCAACCTGAACAGCCGCGTGCAGGCCGCCGTCTACGCGGTGGAGCACCGCCAGGGCAAGTAGCCCGCGTTGGGGTCTGACCCGCCGGGTCAGACCCCATGGTGACTTGTCGCTATCTCTCTAGTCCTTTTTGCCGATGGCAGTTCCTGTGCTTTTAAAGTAGTATGTTGAATATATCTTTAAAGGCGAGTCCATCATGGCCCTTACCCCCATCAGTGAAGCTACCCCTCCCGGCATGACAAAAGGCGCGGCGCCCTGGCAGAGCGGCCACCCTGTCTGGCAGCTGGGTTTCCGCCCGTTCTACCTGCTGGCGGCCGTGTTTGCGGCGGTCAGCATTCCCTTGTGGCTGGCCAGTTACCTGGGGTGGATGCCGGGCGGCCTGCAACTGGGACTGGGCTGGCACATGCACGAGATGGTGTTCGGCTTTGCCGTGGCCGTCGTCGTGGGCTTCCTGTACACGGCGGGACGCAACTGGACGGGCTTGCCCACGCCGCACGGCGCGCCGCTGATGGCGCTGGCGGGGCTGTGGCTGGCCGGGCGCGTGGCTATGCTGTGCGGTCCCGGGCTGGTGGCGGCGCTGGTCGACTGGCTGTTCCTGCCGCTGGCCGCCTGGCCCCTGTACCAGGTGCTGCGCCGCGCGGGCAATACGCGCAACCTGTTCCTCGTCGGCCTGCTGGCATTGCTGGCGCTGGCCAATGGCCTGTACCACGCGGAAGCGCTGGGGGTGTTGGCCTTGCCGCCGATGCTGCCCGTGCAGGCGGCCATCTTCATCATCGTGCTGATCGAATCCATGATCGGCGCGCGCGTCATTCCCATGTTTACCCGCAATGGCGCACCTGGCAGCACGCCGGTGGCCAGCCCGAAACGCGCGCTGCTCGCCGTGGCCTGCATGGCGGCCGCCGCGATCGCGTGGCTGGCCGGTGCGCCCGCCTGGCTGACGGCGCCGCTGGCCTTGTGCGCCGCCGGCGTCTCCCTGGCCAAGCTGCTGGCCTGGCAACCGCAGCGCACCTTGCGCGTGCCGCTGCTGTGGATACTGCACCTGTCGTACGCGTGGATAGGCATCGGCTTTGCGCTGCTGGCGCTGGCCAGCCTGCATTTGCTGCCGGCCAGCGCCGCCTTGCACGCGCTGACGGTGGGTTCGATGGCGGGCCTGATCATCGGCATGATGACGCGCACCACCCTGGGCCACACGGGACGTTCCCTCAAGGCGGGCAGGGCGGAAGCGGGCATGTACTGGCTGATCCAGCTGGGCGCGCTGGCGCGCCTGCTGGCAGCGGCGGGACCCGCTTCGCTGTACGTGCCCGCGCTGCTGGCGGCAGGGCTGTGCTGGTCGCTGGCGTTTGCCCTGTTCGGGCTGACGTATGCGCCGTATCTGTGGCGCGCCAGGGTGGATGGGCGCGAAGGCTAGGCTGCGCTCAGAAAGGCCGCCAGGCCAGCAGTTTCCTGATTTCCGGCATCCAGTAGGACAGCGATTCGCCCACGACGAATAGCAGCACGCCCAGCATGAGGAGCCTCAGCAGCAGATCACGGCACCAGATCATAGTGTTCCCCAAGTTTTTAAGTTGGCAAGTTTATCATTGGCCGGCACACTCATGGCGACTTTCCGCCATGGCGGGGCATCATGCCGCCGTCTCCACGTCGTGGAATTGCCCCTGGATGGCCAGCAACTGCGGCATCAGTTCGATGAATAATTCCGCCAGCCAGGGATCGAAATGGCTGCCGGCGCCCGCCTTCAGGTGGCCGACGATCTCCTCGATGGGCCAGCTGGGCTTGTAGGGCCGGCTCATGCTGAGCGCGTCGAAGACGTCGGCCAGGGCGACGATGCGCGCCGACTGGGGAATGGCGTCGCCGCGCAAGCCGTCCGGGTAGCCGCTGCCGTCCCATTTTTCGTGGTGGCGCAGCGACACTTCCGCCGCCAGCTGGAACACGGGCGCCTCGCTGCGCGACAGGATGTCGTAGCCGATCTTCGGATGCGTGCGCATGACGGCCCATTCGGCTTCGTCGAGCGGCCCGGGCTTGCGCAGGATGGCTTGCGGGATGCCCAGCTTGCCCGTATCGTGCATGGCGGCCGCCAGCTTGAGCTGGGCGCAGCGTTCGGCATCCCAGCCGGCGGCGCGGGCCAGGGCGGCTGCATAGGCGGCCATGCGCCAGATATGCGCGCCCGTGTCCGTGTCGTTGTAGTGGCCCGCATGTCCCAGCATCTGGATGGCGTCGCGGTAGCTGCGTTCGAGCGCCGTGGCGCGCACCAGCGACAGGTGCGCCGCGACGCGGGCGCGCACGATGGGCGCGGAGACGGGCTTGACGATGTAGTCGACGGCGCCCGCCTCGAAGCCGGCCGATTCCTGCTGCGCGCCGCCATACGCCGTGATGAAGATCACCTGCATCGCCTGCGTGGGGTCGATCTGGCGCAGTTGCGGGCACAGCGCGTAGCCGTCGATGTCCGGCAAGCCCACGTCGAGCAGCACCAGCGCCGGCCGGTGCTTGAGCACGGCCGCCAGCGCATCCCTGCCGCTGCAGGCGAAGACCAGGTGATAGCTGTCGGCCAGGATGGAGCGCAGCAGGCTCAGGTTGGTCGGTTCATCGTCGACCACCAGCACGGTCGGCAAGGTCATCCCGGCACCCGCGGCGTGAGTCGCTCGGCCAGCTGGCGCGTGGCCCGTTCCGCGCCGCGGAAATCAAAGTCGGACAGGTGGGCGCGCAACGCGCCCAGGCAGCTCGAGGGCAGGACTTGTTCCAGTTCCTGCAGCAGCGCTTCGGCGGGCGCCGGCTCATCGCGGTCGAGCGCTTCGAGCAGGCGCGCCAGCAGCACGGTGGCCGGCGCGCTGGCGCGCATGGCCGGCTGGCTAGGCGGCGGGGCTTGTGCCGTGAACGTCGTGGCGGCCTCGATGGCGTGCGCCAGCGCCTGTTCCAGCGTATCGAGCGCGGCCGCCGCATCGCTGCCGGCATGCAGCAGTTGTTCCGCGTGCTGGGCCGCGTGCAAGGTGGCCGGCAGCGCCAGGCTGCCCGCCACGCCCGCCAGCTTGTGCGCCAGGGCGGCGGCGTCGGCGCGGGCATTCGCTGCCAGCATGGCGCGCATGCTGCCGACGGCGTGGCGATACGTGGCGCCAAAACGCGACAGGTGCTGGCGGTAGGGGGCTTCGTCTAGCCACTGTGCCAGCCCTTGCGCCAGGTCGATGACGGGCACCGTGCCGTCCGGCGCGGCCCGCAGCGTCGGCGCGGCCACGCTCGACGGCAGGGCCGGCAACCCGTGCGCATGGCGGCGATGCGCGCGGGCGATCAGGGCGATGGTCTGCGGCACGTCGAAGGGCTTGCTGATGAAGTGGTTCATGCCCGCCTCCATCGCCGCTGCCCGCTGCGTCTGGAATGCGCCCGCCGTCAGGGCCACCACGGGCAGGTCGTGGAACTGCGGCAGCTGGCGCAGCGCGCGCGTCGCCTGCAAGCCATCCATGATGGGCATCTGCACATCCATCAGCACGATGTCGACGTCGGCGGGATGGGCCTGCAGCCAGTCCAGTGCCTGCCTGCCATCGCAGGCAAACGCGGGCTGGGCGCCCTGGTCGCACAGGATATGGTTGATCACGTCGCGATTGATTTCGCTGTCGTCGACCACCAGCACGCGCACGCCGGCGAGCTGGCGCTCCTCCAGCGCCGCGTGGCTGGCATCGAGGCCGGCCGCTTCGGCACGCCGCTGCCGCGCATCCATCGCCGCGTTGTACAGGCTGGAGGCTGTCACCGGTTCGTTGAGGATGGCGTCGGCAGGATCGTCCGGATCGGTATGCCGGCGCGCGGGCGGCGCGGCGACGGCGTCGCTGGGCGCGAGGATGACGACGGGGCAATCCTGCGCCGGCAGGCGTTCGCGCAGCGCGCGCGCCGTGGCCAGTCCATCGATGTCCGGCAGGCGCGCGGCCAGCAGGGCGACGCCGGGGCGCGCTCCCTCGGCGCACGACAAGGCGTAGTCGAGCGCCGCCTGGCCGCCGCCCACGGCATGCACGCTCCAGCCCAGGCCCAGGGCGACTGCCGCCACCATCTCGCGCGCGGCGGGGTTGTCGTCGGCCAGCAGCACGTGCAGGCCTTTCATGTCGGGCGAGGACAAGGCGCCGGCCGGCAGCAGCTGCAGCGGCACCGTGAAACTGAATGCGCTGCCCTGGCCCAGGGCACTTTCCAGGCTCAGGGTGCCGCCCATCAGGCGCACCAGCTGGCGGCAGATGGTCAGCCCCAGGCCCGTGCCGCCGAAGCGGCGCGTGGTGGAGCTGTCGGCCTGGGCGAAGGCGGAAAAGATCGCCTCCTGCACTTCGGGGGCGATGCCGATGCCCGTGTCGCGCACGCAGAAGCGCAGCACGGCGGCGTCGCCGTCGCGGCTTTCCAGCGTGATCGACAGCTCGACCATGCCCTGCGGCGTGAACTTGATGGCATTGCTGGTGAGGTTGACCAGCACCTGCTCGAGCCGCAGCGCATCGCCCAGCACCTGGTCTATCCCGTCGGGCAGGGGGGCGATGCGCACGGTGATGGGTTTGTCATGCACGGCGACGCCCATGCTGGCGGCGGTCTTGTCGATCACCTCGGCCAGGCGGAACGGCGCCTGCTCGATCGTCATGTGGCCCGCCTCGATTTTCGACACGTCGAGCACGTCATTGATGATGCCCAGCAAGGACTGGCCGGCGGCGCGGATCTTGCGCGTCATCTGCAGCCCTTCCGCATCGAGGCGGCCCCGTTCCAGCAGCCATGCCATGCCGAGGATGGCATTGAGCGGCGAGCGGATTTCATGGCTCATGTTGGCGAGGAATTCCGCCTTGCTGCGGTTGGCTGCCTCGGCCGCGTCGCGGGCCAGCAGCATGGCTTCCTCGGCCTGCTTCTGCGCCGAGATATCCTGCGCAAAGATCAGCGTGGCCGGTCCATCCTTGAGCATCACGCGGGCCGTCGTCTTGAAGACGGGCACGGGGCGCCCCTGCTTGTCCAGGCCGACGGCCTCGAACATCTGCTCGCAGGCCGAATCGGCCTCGATCAGCGCTTCGTTGGCCGCCAGCGCCGCCTGCGATCCTGCCGAGAGCATGGCGCGCCACGGCATGCCGCTCAAGTCATCTTCCAGGGCATAGCCGTGCAGATGCCGGTAGCGCGGGTTGGAATAGACGAAGCGGCCATGGCGCAGGATGGCGATGGCCAGCGGCGCATCTTCGATCAGGGTACGAAAGCGCGTCTCGCTGTCCGTCACGGCCTGCAAGGCCTGGCGCGCGCTTTCCTGCTGCGCGCGCCATTTGGCCAGGGACAGGCGGCGCCGCTGGCTCCAGTACAGCAGCGCGCCGCCGGCCGCGGCCAGGATGGCAAAGAAGATGGCGTAGCCCGCCGCCTGGCGCTGCAGCGGGGCGGCGATGGCCGCTTCCTCGCGGCTCAGGCCGATGATCAGCGCGCGGTCCATGTGCAATGCGGGCGGCGCGATGGTGGCCATGGCCATCATGCGTGGCGGGCTGGCGGGGATGCCCGGCACCAGCACGGCGTCCAGCACGGCCGAGGGCTGGCCGCTGTCGCGGAAGCGCCGCAGGAAGCTGCCTGGCACGTCCAGGTTGCTGCCATCGAGGGCGCCCTTGGCCGGATAATTGAGAAATTGCCGGCCGTCGCCATGCAGCACCACGGCCCACACGTCGCCCGCATACATGGCGGTGCGGAATTTGCCCGTGAAGTACTCGGGATCGAAGGTGGCCACCACCAGGCCCGCGAAGCGGCCCTGCCGGTCCGGCACCATGCGCGCGGCCGTCATCACGAGGTCGTTCTTGAACGAGCGGAAGGGCGGCGACAGGTACAGCATGTGCAGGTCGGGAGCGTCGCGCACCGTCTGGAAGTAGCCGCGGCGGGAAAAGTCCTGTCCGGTCAGTTCTTCGATATTGCTGGCGACGGGCTTGCCGCTGGCATCGATGACCAGCATGGTGCGCACGCCCGGCATGGCGTCGACCAGCGCCGCCAGGCGCCGGGGCAGGGCCTGGCTGGCGCCCGCTTCCGTTTCGGTGCCGAGAAAGTCGCGGATCACGCCCTCGAGCACCAGGTTGGTGGCGGCCAGGTCGACTTCGATATTCTTCGCCAGCAGCGCCGTCATGGCACCGAGCCGCTCACGTTCCGCCGCTTCATTGCGCGTCGCTTCGGCCAGATGCAGGTAAGCCAGGGTGGCGCCGATGATCAGCAGTCCGAGGAGGAAAAAAAGCCACTCAATCAGTCGTCTGTGCACTGCGTTGCCACCTGGAAGTCGGATCATGTATCGATGCTATACCGGTTATGGAAGAAGAACAACTTTTCCCAGTTGCTACTCGGTTGATAGTGTGGTCAATTTGTCGTAGCGGCCGGCAATTTGCGCCGTGTCGGCGAGCGGCAGGTACAGGCTGAACACGGCGCCCTGGCCCGGCGCCGATGCCACGGCGATGCGCCCGCCCATCAGGACGGCGAGGTGGCGGGCGATGGCCAGGCCCAGCCCCACGCCGCCATGCGAGCGGCTGGGTGCGTCATCGGCCTGCGAGAACTTGTCGAAGATGGCGGCCTGCTGCGCGTGCGCGATGCCGATGCCCGTATCGCACACGTCGATGCGCAGCATGCCGGCCTGGCGCGCCAGGCGCACGTCGATGCGTCCGGCGGCCGTGAAGTGCAGCGCGTTGTCGAGCAGGATGCCGAGCAGGCGCACCAGGCGCGGCCGGTCGCACTCGAGCTGCGGCGGCGTATCCGCCGAGGCGCTCCAGGCCAGGGCGACGCCCTTGTCGGCCGCGCGCTGGCGGAACGGCGCCAGCGCCTGGGTCAGCACGCCGGACAGCGGCTCTGGCATGCACCTGAGCTGCAGCTGGCCGCCCTCGAGCGCGCTCAATTCCATGGTCGCGTCGACCATGGCCAGCAGCTGGCGGCCGCTGGCGCGGATGGCCTGCGCATGGCCGGCCAGGCCGCTCTGCAACTGCTCCAGCAGCAGCTCGGAAAAGCCGAGGATGCCGTTGAGCGGCGTGCGCAGCTCATGCGACATGTTCGACAGGAAGCGCGACTTGGCTTCGCTGGCGGCGATGGCGCGGGCGCGGCTGTCGATCAAACGCCCGATCAGCAGGGCCAGCGCGGCCCATGACAGCACGATCAGCGCGCTGGTGACGCCGGCCATCAGCAGCGCCTGGTCGCGGCGCGAAGCGTAGTCGGCCAGCACCGTGTCGCGGTCCAGGCCGATGAGCATGTAGAGGGGGTAGTGCGCCAGTTTTTCAAACGCGTAGTAGCGCAGGGCGCCGTCGATGGGGCTGCGCTGCAGGAAGCTGCCGCGCGTCTGGCCGCGCATCTGGGCAAACAGGGCGCTGTCGCCCACGTCCTGGCCGATGGTGTTGACGCTGCCGACGCGGCGCGCGCGCATCACGCCATCGGTGCCGACGAGGGAGATGGAACTGTTCTTGCCCAGGTCGACCTCGTCATACAGGCGCGTGAAATAGTACGGGTCCATCGATGCCACCACCACGCCCTTGAAGCTGCCGTCGGGGTGATTGATGCGCCGCGTCAGCTGGATCGACCATTTCTTCGACACGCGGCCCAGCACGGGCTTGCTGATGTACAGTTCGCCGCTGTCGCCGCGCACGTGCACCTGGAAGTGCTCGCGGTCGGCCAGGTTGGTGGGCTTGAACGGGCGGCTCGACAGTACCGTGTCGCCCCGCTCGTTGACGATGGTAAACAAATTGTACAGGGGACCGGGATTGAGGCCCTGCTGCAGGTCGGTGGCAATGTCGAGCTTGTCTCCCAGGGCGTTGTAGCGGCCGCGCAGGTAGGTGACGGCCTGGTCCGCGCCTTCGATGGTGCGGATCGCATGCTCGTCGAAGACGCGCGCCATGCTGCGCGCATCGCGCTGGCCATCGGCGATGGCCTGGTCGTAGGCGTGCTCGAGCTGCAGCAGGGTCACGCCCCACAGGCCGGCCAGCAGCAGGGCCACGAAAATGGCCAGCAGGACGCGCGTGTCGAGGCGTTCCCAGGACAGGGCCTGCCATTGCAAGGGGTGTTGGTTGTCGTGCCGCATATCGCCTCCCACGGTAGGTATGCCTCGCCCTCGCCGCGCGTGCGGACGAGGGCAGGGGCCGCGCTGCTTCTCTGCGGTCAATTATATCGAATATTTGTGATTTTATCGATTAATTTGAATTATTTGTTGCAAGTGTTGTAATTGGTTGCTGTGATTGCAGTTCAGGCGCCGCTGCCTGGCGCCCCAGCCAGCGTTCCACCAGCTCGCGCAGCTGGGTCGCCGTGAAGGGTTTGGAGAGGAAGTCATCCATGCCGGCGGCCACGCAGCGCTGCCGGTCGTCGTCGGTGACGCCGGCCGTCAGGGCGATGACGGGCGTGCGTGGGGCGCCGCTGCGCAATTCGCGCGCGCGCAGGGCCTGGCATGCCTGGTAACCGTCCATGACGGGCATCATGCAATCCATCAGCACGAGGTCATAGCGCTGTGCCGCCAGGGCCAGCAAGCCCAGTTCGCCGTTTTCCGCCGTCTCGATGGTGTAGCCGCGGCCGCCAAGCTGCAGGCAGACCAGCTGGCGGTTCATTGCCGTATCCTCGACCAGCAGGATGCGCGGCGCCGGCGCCGCGTCAGGCATGGCTACCGGCTCGGCTACGGGTGCGGACGGGGTGGCTGGCGCGGCAGGCGGCGCGTCGGCAGGCGGCGCCGGCGCCGTCAGCGGCGCGCCGGCGGCGGGCGTGCACGGAATGCGCACGCTGAAGCGCGAACCGGCGCCGGGCGTGCTGTCGCAGCCGATGTCGCCGCCCAGCAGCTCGGCCAGGTGCTTGCAGATGGCCAGGCCCAGGCCCGTGCCGCCATACGCGCCGCTGATGCTGGCGTCGGCCTGGCAATAGGGCTGGAACACGCGGCCCAGCTGCTCGGGCGTCATGCCGATGCCGTGGTCGCTGACGCTGAACAGCAGGGCGGTGGCGCTGCCCTCCCGCCCGGGGATGCCTGGCGCCAGGCGCAGGCCCACCGTAACCGGTCCCGCCGTGGTGAACTTGATGGCGTTGCTGACCAGGTTGCCCAGGATCTGCGCGATGCGCGTGCGGTCCGAGCACACCAGCGGCGGCACGCCGGGGTCGACCTCGGCCACCAGCGGCAAGCCCTTGCGCTCCGCTTGCGCGCGGTGCAGCGCCAGCAGGTCGTCGAGCAGCAGGCGCGGGTCGAAGTCGCGCAGTTCGACGCCCATCTGGCCCGCCTCGGCCTTGGACAGGTCGAGGATGTCGTTCAATATGTGCATGAGGTCGTGCACGCCATTGCTGACGTTGCCTGCGTACTGGCGCTGCGTCGCGTCGAGCGGGGTTTCCAGCAGCAGTTCCGCCATGCCGGCGATGCCGGCCATCGGCGTGCGGATTTCATGGCTCATGATGGCCAGGAAGCGCGACTTGGCGGCATTCGCCGCTTCCGCCCGCGCCTGCAGCGCCAGCGCCATGGCCGTGTCGCGTTCGCGCCGCCGCAGCAGGGCCATGATCAGCGCCACGGCCAGGGCTACCACCAGCAGGCTCACCAGCGCCGCGCCACCCATGGTGTGCAGCATGCGGCGCCAGCCGGCCAGGTAGACCTCGTCCGTGATGGTGACGTTGATGGCCAGCGGGTAGTCGCGCACCAGGCGGATGCCGGCCAGGCGGTCCACCGTGCGGCCCTGTTCCGCCGTGCGTGGCAGCTCCACCTGGATGACGCCATGCGTCTGGCCCTGCTCCAGCAGGCGGTAGGTGCTGCCCGTCAGGTTGCGCTTGCCCATCATGGCAGGGGCGGCGGGCCAGCGCGCCAGCAGCGTGTAGTCGCTGCGGTACAGGGAAAAGGCCGTGTGTTCGCCGATGCTGGTGTTCTGGAAGAATTTGCTGAAGAAGTCGCACGACAGGCCGACCAGCACCACCCCCAGGAAGCGGCCGTCCGGCCCGCTGATGCGCCGGCTGAGATAGAAGGTCCAGGCGCCATTGCCCTTGTTTTGCACGGGGGCGCTGACGTGCAGGCCGCCATCCGGGTGGCGCCGGTGGTAATCGAAATAATCGCGCTCGTCGAGGTGGATGGGCGGCGCGGGATAGGCGCGGCTGAAGACCTGCACGGCGCCGTCGCCGCCGACGATGGAAACGACGTCCACTTGCGGCACGCCGCCGATCTTGTGCCGCAGCGTCTGTTGCATGGCCTGGTTGCCGACGAGCCTGGCCAGCGCGGCAGCGTCGGCCGGCGCCGCCGTCTGGATCTCGCTGCTGACGCTGTCGAGCACCAGCCGGGCCGCCGTCATGCTTTGCGCCGTGTTTTCCGCCAGCAGCAGCGACAGGTTGGACAGGTCACGTTTCCAGTCGTCAACGGCTTCGCGGTGCAGCAGCATGCCAGCGACGATGATGCGCAGCGCCAGCAGGCTTAGCAGGACCAGTCCCACCAGGGCCGCCGTGGTGCGTGGCGGATAGCGGTGCACCAGGCGCAGGATGGCCCGGCGCGCGTTCATGCCTGCGCGCCCGTGTATTCCAGCATGCTGCGGCGCACCTCGCGCTCCACTTCGCCGAGCAGGAGCGCCGTCTCGTCGAGCCAGCCGGGCGCCGCCATGCCCTGGTGGCGCACCAGCTGCTCCAGTGCGGCCAGGCGCGCCGTCAGCGCGCTGGCGCCCAGCAGGGCCACGGTGCCGCGCAAGGTATGGCAGCTGTGCACGATGGCCTGCGCCGCGCCGCTGCGCACCGCCTGTTCCAAGCGCTCCTGCATGGCGGGAGCCGTGTCCAGGTAGGTTTGCGACAGGGCGCGGAACATCTCCAGGTCATGGCCGGTGGCCTGGAACAGCACGGCTGGATCGATGTGGCGATACGCTTGCATGAAGGGCTCCGGGGCGAGGGTGGGCGTGGCGGGCTAGGCGGCCAGGCTGTTGCGCCGCGCATGGCCGGCGCAGCAGGCGCGCAGGTAGCCGCGCAGTTCGTCGTAATTGACGGGCTTGGCAAAGAAGACGACGCCGGGCGGCACGCCGCCCCGTTCTTCCAGCTCCTCCGACGTCAGGCTCGACAGCATGGCGATGTGCATGTCCGCCAGCAGCGGGTCGGCGAGGATGGTGCGTATCACCTCGTAGCCGTCGATGCCTTCCATGACGATGTCGGCCAGCAGGATGTCGGGCTGGTCGCGGGCGATCTCCATCAGCGCCTGGTAGCCGTTCTCGCAAAAGCGCAAGTCCGCCTGCAAGCCCCACGAGCCGATCTGCTTTTCGTACAGCGCCCGTTCGATGGGATTGTCCTCGATGACCAGGATGGACGGCGGGCGGCCCGATGGCGCGGGGCGGGCAGGCCGCGCCGAGCGCTGCTCCTGGCCATGCTGGCCGGGGTTGCCCTTGTAGGCTTCCACGGCCGCGAGGGGTATGCGCCGGTGGCCGCCCTTGGTCTTCCACGCTTCGATGACGCCGGCCTCGACCAGCTGCTGCACGGATGTCACCGAGATGCCGAGGATTTCGGCGGCCTTCTGTGTAGTGCAGACGTCTGCTGTGTGCATGATGGGCTTTATGTGGGGAATAAGGTAAGGGGAATGATACGCACTCGCGCAAAAAAAATCAATTTCAACAAATTAGATGAATTCACTAAAGACCAGGCCCGTCCATGGCTGCGGCCTTGCGCGCACGCGGCAGGGGGCGGCATGGCCGGGCGGCTCCAGGGTGTCGCGCCATTCGCTCCAGTCGGCATTGCTGTGGCGCAGCAGGGTTTCCATGTCGTCCGCATCGATGCCCAGCACCCGCGCGGCGCCCAGGGCCGGTCCGCGCGGTCCCGCGCCATTGACCAGGATCAAGTCGGCGAACGCGCTGGCCAGTTTCAGCAGCCAGGCCAGCGCCAGCATGCCGCCTGCCTGGCCGCAGCCAGGCGGCGCGGCATGGCAGCGCACGGCGCTGCACAGCGGTTCCGGCAAGCCCCAGCCGTGCATGAGACTGGCGGACAGGGCCAGCCGGTGGTAGCCGAAGTGCCGCGATTCCTCGCACAGCAGCCGGGAAGCGGCGCCGCCATGCTGTCCCAGCAGCTGACCATACGCCTGCGGACGAAGCGTTGCCAGGGCCAACTGGCCGGTATTGGCGAGCAGGCCGCAGGTGAACAGTTCGTCGGCTGGCGCCAGCTGCAGCGCGTCGCCTGCCAGGCGGGCCGCGCAGGCCATGGCTAGCGCGTGGCACCAGAAGCGCGGCTCGTTGAATTGCGTGCACAGGGTGGAGGCGGCCGCCGGGGCCGCGAGCGCCTGGATCAGGGCGGGCCGGCCCAGCGCTGCCAGCAGCGGGGCGCCGACGGCGGCATGCCTGCGCCCGCCTGACGGCACGGCGCCGTTCGCCAGGCCGATCAGCTTGCCGGCCAGGGCGGGATCGCAGCGTATCTGTTCGGCCAGCTCGTCGAATGACACCTGTTGCTGGCACAAGGTGGCCAGCCGCTGGCGCCGCCAGGCGGGCGAGGGCAGGATGGCGCCGCCGCGCAGGGCCGCCAGGTCGATCGCTGCGCTCATGACATGCTCCCGATGCCGCTGCAGTCGTCCGCCGGCGCCGCGCTGGTCTGCAGGGCCGTGACGGCCTGGGACAGCGCATCGAGCGCCATCAGCAGGTCGGCATGCAGGCGGCGCAGGGCGACGATGTCGTTGGAAAAACCCGCGTGCACGGCCTGGCGCGCCAGCGCCTGCAAGGGCATCAGGCCCATGGCATGGCTGCCGTCGAGGATTTCCTGCGCCAGCACGCGTGCCGGGGCGGCGCGCTCGCAGCGCAGCGCATGGCCGATGCCGGCCAGCCGGTCGCGCGTCTCCGACACGAACAGGGCCAGGATCTCGCCCTGCAGGCGCCGGTCGTAGCCGAACATGGCATCGAGGCGGGCCTGCTCGAACGGCAGCCCATCCGGCGCGTGCGCCGCCGGCTGCGGCGCTGCGGCAACTGCCGCCTTGCCGGCCGGGGTGGGCCCTGGCGTGCGGGCCTGCAGCAACTGCTCCAGGCCCGCATGCAGGTCGGCCGGCACGCGGCGCGCCTGGCGCCAGCGGATGCGGCGCCAGAGCAGGGCGGCCAGCAGCAATGCCAGGCCCGCCATGGCCAGGGCAGGGCGCATCAGCGAAATGTCTTCGCAGCGGATGAAGGGATAGGCGGTCAGAAAGGCGTTCATGGCGGTGCTCCAGTGCGGTCCGTGCCGGTGCTCGTGCGTCAGTCGTGTGATCGGTGCTTCAGAAGACTTCCCAGTCGCCGCCATCGTCGGCGGCCGGGTTCCGGGCCGGCGCCGCGCTGCGCGTGGCGACCAGCTTGAGCGGCGCCTTGCGCGCTGCGGGCGGCCGCGCGGCAGGCGCGTGCGCCGCCCGGGGCGCTGCTGCCGGCGCCGCCCCGGCCTGGCCCGGTGCCAGCGTGAAGGCGCTCACCACGGCAGCGAGGTTGCCCGCCTGTTCCTGCAGCGACTGCGATGCCGCTGCCGCTTCCTCCACCAGGGCGGCATTTTGCTGCGTGACTTCATCCATCTGCGTGATGGCGCGGTTGATTTCCTCGATGCCCGTGCTTTGCTCCACGCTGGCGGCCGAGATTTCGCTGACGATGTCGGTGACGCTGCGCACCGTGTCGACCACTTCCGTCATGGTCGCGCCGGCTTGGCGCACCAGTTTGCCGCCCTGGCCCACCTGCGCCACGGAGTCGCTGATCAGTGCCTTGATTTCCTTGGCGGCCGTGGCGGAACGGTGCGCCAGGTTGCGCACCTCGGTGGCGACGACGGCAAAGCCGCGCCCCTGCTCGCCGGCGCGCGCCGCTTCCACGGCCGCATTCAGGGCCAGGATATTCGTCTGGAAGGCGATGCCGTCGATCACGCCGATGATGTCGGCAATCTTGCTGGATGAACTGTCGATCGCTTCCATGGTGCGTATCACGTCGCCCATCACCTCGCCGCCGTGCGCCGCCTTGTCCGAGGCGCTGACGGCCATCTGCTGGGCCTGGCGGGCATTGTCGGCGTTCTGCCGCACGGTGGCCGTCAGTTCTTCCATGGCCGAGGCGGTTTCCTCCAGCGAGCCGGCCTGCTGTTCCGTGCGCGCCGACAGGTCCAGGTTGCCCGCCGCGATCTCGCCCGAGGCCGTGTTGATGGTTTCCGTGCCGGAGCGCACTTCGGCCACGATGCGCACCAGGCTGTCGCTCATCTCGCCCATGGCCGTCATCAGTTGCCCCACTTCATCTTTCGAGGTGGCGCTGATCCGCGCGCTGAGGTCGCCGCTGGCGATGGTGCGGGCCACGCCGATGGCGCTGGCCAGCGAGGCGGCAATGCGCCGCGCCAGCAGCAGGCCCATGCCTGCCACCAGGACCGTCACGGCCAGGGCCAGGCCGCTGGAAATCCAGCGCGCATTGCCGATGGCGGCGGCGCCGTCGGCGGCACCCTTGTTGGCCAGGCTCTCGTTGTAGCGCAGGTGGGCTTCCAGCGCGTCGACCAGCTGCTTGATGACGGGTTGGTTTGCCATCAGCAAGTCGCGCGCCGCGTCGAGTTCGCCCGCCTTCGACAGGGCCAGCACCTTGTCGCGCACGCCATCGTAGCGCAACAGCGTGGCGCGGTTGGTAGCCAGCAGGGCCTTGTCCTGCTCGTCGGACAGGTTTTCCTTCTCATATTTGTCGAGCGCCTTGTCGACGGCCGCGCGCGCCTGCCGGATGTCCATTTCCAGGGCATCGCGCCGGGCGGCATCCTTGCTGGCCATGTGCTGCCAGACGGCCGTGCGCATTTGCGTGAAAGGCACGAACGCCTCGTTCAGGGTCAGCAGGCTGGGCACGGTGTTGACCGTGGCATAGTTGGCCGCCGTGTAGACGCGATCCATTTCGTAGATGTTGAAGCCGGCAAGGGCTGCCAGTCCGACGATGACGGCGAGTATCAATGCATACAGGCGTTTGGCGATGGTCATGATGGGCGCTCCCCTTCAAGGTAAAAATCGGGAAAATCGGTGTGCAAAAATTCGGTATTTGTATTTTACGATAAAAATTTGATTTATTCGAGAAATTTGTTATTTATTTGATTTATTTTATGTTTTCTATTGAAAACGCCTGCGGACACGGCTGTCCGGCAGTGGGGGCGGGCAGGGAATGTGATGAAAAGCAACACTGCGTCCCGCCCGTGTTGTGGCGTGTGCCACGCTTTGTCAAATGGTGAAAAAATGAAAATTCATTGATTGTGCTCAACCCGGTGCGCAGGCGCGCGCCGCCGATTTACAACGTCTGACCAAAGCGTAGCGCGTGCTATGCGTTGTGACTGAGCGGTGGCGCCGTGCGCATGCGCGCGGATGCAGGCTCGGCGGGCAGCGCAGGCCACGAGCCCGGCGCGCGCAGCTTTGGCCAGCTGTTCTTACCTTTGTAAAGGAGCATCATGAGTCCCTCTGCCCGGCGTGGCCCCTTGTTGGCATTTACCGCAGTCATCTTCCTCCTGCTTGGCCTCGCGCTTGCCGGCGGCGGCGCCTGGCTCGTCAGCCTCGGCGGCTCCTGGTATTACGTCGTGGCCGGTATCGGCATGCTCGTTGCCGGTGCGCTCGTGTGGCAAGGCCGGCGCAGCGCGCAGGCTTTCCTGGCGCTGCTGCTGTTCGCCACCCTGATCTGGTCCGTCATCGAAGTGAAGTTCGACTGGTGGCAATTGCTGCCGCGTCTGGACATCTGGTTTGCCGCCGCCGTCTGGCTGCTGCTGCCCTTCATCGACCGGCGCCTCGATCCGCCCCTGGCCGCCGGGGCGAAGCCGCGCGATGCCGGCAAGAGCGCCTTGCTCGCCGCCGTCGTCGTGACGGCCGCCGTGGGCGTGTTTTCCCTGTTCCAGGATTACTACACCCTGCACGGCGAAGTGCCGGCCGAGAACATGGCGGGCAAGCCCGAGGGCGATTACGCGCCTGGCGTGGCGCCCAACGACTGGGCCGCGTACGGCCGTTCCGGCTACGGCGACCGCTACGCGCCGGCCGCGCAGATCACGCCGGCCAACGCCGCGCAGGTGAAGGAGGCGTGGGTCTACCACACGGGCGACTTCAAGGGGCCGAACGACCCGGGCGAGATCGCCAACGAAGTCACGCCGCTGAAAGTGAACGGCATGCTGTATCTCTGCACGCCGCACAACATCGTCATCGCCCTGGACCCGGACACGGGCAAGGAGCTGTGGCGCCACGATCCGAAGATCAACCGCGACGCGTCCAGCTACCAGCACATGATCTGCCGTGGCGTGGCGTACTGGGACGTGAACGCGGGCCGCGCCAAGGACAACCCGGCGCCCGAAGCGGCCGGCATGGAATGCCCGCGCCGCATCTTCGCGCCCACCATGGATGCGACCTTGATCGCCGTCAATGCCGACACGGGCGAGGCCTGCAAAAGCTTTGGCGAAAATGGCGTGATCGGCCTGTACCACGGCATGGCCATGAAGAAGCGGGGTTTCCTGATGCCCACCTCGCCGCCGGCCGTGGCGCAGAACGTGGTGGTGATGGCCGCCAGCGTGACCGACAATTTCTCCACGGAAGAGCCGTCGGGCGTGATCCGCGGCTACGATCCCGTCACCGGCAAGCTGATGTGGAACTGGGATGCGTCGAATCCCGACGACACGGCGCCGATTGCCGATGGCAAGACCTACACCAACAACTCGCCCAATTCCTGGGGCGTGTCCAGCATCGATGAAAAGCTGGGCATGGTGTACGTGCCGATGGGCAATGAAACCCCGGATACCTGGGGCGGCAACCGCAATCCGAACGGTGAAAAGTACAACAGCGCCATCGTCGCGCTGGACCTGGCGACGGGCAAGGTGCGCTGGGTCTACCAGACCGTGCACCACGATATCTGGGACATGGACATCGGCGGCCAGCCCACCCTGGTCGATATCGACACGCCGAAAGGCAAGGTGCCGTCCGTGGTGGCCACGACCAAGCGGGGCGACATCTATGTGATTGACCGGCGCGACGGCAGCCTGGTGGTGCCGGCGCCGGAAAAACCCGTGCCGACCGCCAACGCGGCGCCTGGCGACAAGCTGTCGCCCACGCAGCCGTTCTCCGCGCTCACCTTCCTGCCCGAGAAACATATCAGCGAGACGGACATGTGGGGCACGACGCCATTCGACCAGCTGGCGTGCCGCATCATCTTCCGCCAGCACCGTTACGAAGGGCCGTTCACGCCGCAGACGGTGGCCGAAGGCAAGATCAAGGGCGCCATCATCTCGCCGGGCCCGCTGGGCATCTTCGAATGGGGTGGCGCGGCAGTCGATCCGGGCCGTCAATTGTTGCTGGTCAATCCCGATTACATGGGCTTCCTGGAACGCCTGGTGCCGCGCGCGCAAGCCAATGCGAAGGGCGGCACGGGCACGGAAATGGGCTTGCAGCCGCAGACGGGCGTGCCATTCGCCGTGGAAATCAAGCCTTTCCTGTCGCCGCTGGGCTTCCCTTGCCAGGCGCCGCCCTGGGGCTACGTGGCTGCCGTCGACCTGCGCACCATGAAGAAAGTGTGGATGCACAAGAACGGCACCACGCGCGACAGCGCCCCCGTGCCCATCGCCTTGCCGCTGGGCGTGCCCAGCCTGGGCGGCATCAGCACCACGGGCGGCGGCGTGGCGTTTTTGAGTAGCACGCTCGACTACTACATCCGCGGCTATGACGTGCGCAATGGCAAGACAGTATGGAAAGCCCGCCTGCCGGCCGGCGGCCAGGCCACGCCGATGAGCTATGTCTCCGACAAGACGGGCAAGCAATATGTCGTCGTCATGGCTGGCGGCCACGGTTCCTTGGGGACCAAGATGGGCGACAGCCTGGTGGCGTTTGCCTTGCCGGATGAGGCGGTGAAGGAGGCGGGGAAAGGGAAGTAAGAGGATAAGTAAGTGAAGCGCATCGGCGGCATGGACTGGCCAATGCCGCCGACGCGCTGCCATTGAGGGCCCCGACGCTATGGCAAGCGGCGATTCAAGACGATGAGTTCGGCATTCTCCGCTGTACCGACTACCCTCGGGTAGAGCACGACCGCATAACTACGCTCCGTGGTCTTGTTGATGCTGGAAATGATCAATTTGTCATGCTGCATGGACAGAAGCTCGTTTGTCAGCAAGTTCCGGTAGCCTTGCTCGCCTTTGCTATAGAATATTTCCAATAACTCATCATTTTTGATGGTCAACCAGCCGTTTCCAAACTCGGTATTGAAACGCGTGACAAAAGTGTCGTCAGCGATGTCGACTGGCTGCCATGTATTGAACAGCGGATCGGCAAAGTCCGCCAATTCAATGATTTCGCTTGCCCCAGCCGCATTTATTTTTTCGATAATGATTTTATCTTTTTCTTGCGCCAGCAGATAGGAATCCCTGTCGAAGGAGGCGCTTAATATCTGCAATACATGGATATCGTTCGCGCCGATTTCCCGCGAGCGCGTGACATTACCTTTTTCATCGATTTCCCGGTGCAGCAGGATGCTGCCGTCATTGGCCAGCAAATGAATTGCCTTGTTGCAAATGGCGATGCGGTTATTTGCGGGCAAGGGGATTTTGGCATTGTGTTTCTTCTTCAGCTTCCCATTGATAAACTCGATGGTCAGGATTTTGTCCGGTTTATTGTCGAAGATATCCACATCGTGAAATATCGAATAGGCCACCGTTGTTCCAATGAAGTGTCCGGTAAATGGACGGTTGCCCTTTGGCATTTCCACATCTTCGCGATGAAAGACGGGAATGCTGATTTCCAGTTCTTTATCAGGATGATAGGGGATGACGGAAACATAATTTTCCTGATCCGGACTTAGGAACAGTGTAGGCAAAATGCCGTCATCCTCGGCGTAGTTTTCAATACTGCCATCCATCGCGACAGTCGTATATATCAGCTTGTAGGTGCCATTTTTTTTGTAGACGTAATTAGCCAGCAGCGTCTTCTCAGCAAAGGAGATGCTGTCTTTGGCCGATATTGCTGTTTCAGCAAGTAACGTTGTCATTGTGCCCCAGTCGCCTTGCGCGGCAGACGATGTATAGGGTGCTACCTTGTCGAGGTTTTTCATGCGTCAGATGGTTTCCTTATTTTATTGCGCCGCCAATCCCAGCTTCAGTTCCACCGGCTTGCCCGGCGTGGCCTCCGTTTTTTCCGGCGCGCCCGCGCTGACGCGGGACGCCGGCGTGCCGTCCTGCTGCAGGGCGGCCAGAATCGCCGCGCTGCGCTGGGCGCCCAGCTTGCTCAAGGCATCGGCAGGCAGCGGCTGCTTCGCTTCCAGCTGCTCGCGCAAGCCCTTGTAGAACGCGCCCGTGTCGGCCACTTGCGGCTCGCCTTCGATCAGCTTGCCCAGGCGCTGCCAGACGGGAATCTTGGCCGCCGCCGCAGCGGAGGCGCTGGCCGATGCCGCTGCTGCCGCGGGGGCGGCTGGAACGGCAGACTCCGCCGCCTTCTTCTGCTTGTCCAGCTCGGCCTTGCCGAAGCGTTCCGCGTACAGGTCGCGCAGGGCGCCCCGTATCTTGCGTTCGCCCAGGTTCAGCGGTCCCGGCTCTTCGCCCGCTTCCAGCTTGATGCCGGCCTTGGCGGCCACGGCGCGGCGCACGGCCTGGGCGCGCAGGGCGGCCCCGTCCGTGTCGCTGTACTGGGCCGGCACGGCCAGCTTCAGCTGTTCTCGCTTGGCGAGGATGTGCGCCACCTGCTTGAGCTTTTCCCGCTCGGGCGGCAGCAGCACGGCGCTGCCCGCATCGAAATCGATGGCTTCGAGCTTGTCGGCGCTGATGCCCAGCAAATTGCCCAGGGCGCGGAATGGCGCCGTGACGATCTTGGTCAGCACATTGCCCACGGCTTTCCAGATCAGGGCGCCATAGCTGAATTGCGGGTCGCTCATGTCGCCCGACACGGGCAAGCCCAGGTCGATGCGCCCATCGCTATCCTTGAGGATGGCCAGCGCCAGTTCCAAAGGCAGTTTTAAGGCGTCCGGGCTGTCGATGCGCTCGCCCAGGGTCAGCTTGTCGAGCACGATCTGGTTGGTGCCGTCGAGCTGGCGGTTGCGCACCTTGTACTGCAAGTCCAGCGAAATCTTGCCTTCGGCCACCTTATAGCCCGCAAACTTCATCGTGTACGGCGAAGCGGACACCATGTCGACGTTCTTGAAGACGACGTTCAAGTCCGTGTTGTCGGTCGGGGCGAAGGGATTCAATTGTCCGCGCACGCGGGCCAGGCCGAATTCGTCGATGCGGCCGTCCAGCTCGATCTGGCTGCGCGCATCGCGCCTGGTCGACAGGCCCGTGACGACGCCATTCAATTCATAGATCTTGGCGGCGAACTGGGGCCGCAGGCTCAGGTCGGCGAAGTCCAGCTTGGCATTCTGCAGGCGCACGCGGCGCACGCGCACGGGGAAGGCGGCGTCGGCGGCCGGAGCTGCGGTTGCCACTGCCGCCGGGGCGGGCGCGGGCGCGGCCGGCTCCGGCGCCTTCACCAGCAGGCGCTGGGCATTGAGGCTACGGTCGTTTTCGATGATCAGCTGGGCATTCGGTTCCACCACGCGCAACTCGGGAATGTCGACGAAGTCGGGACCCACGCTGGCCGTGAGCTTGTCGGCGCGCACGCTTTTCCACGAAGCAAAACGCTTGCCATCCGTTTCATTGAGCACGAGGCCGGCGATATCCACGCCGCCGACATAGCGCAGCTTGGGCGCCTTCGGCGCGCCGCCGCCCGTCGTCAGGCGGCCACTGCCGGACAGGGTGCCGCCCGCCAGCTTCAGTTTCAGATGCTGCGCCAGCAAGGGCTGCACGGGCGCCAGGGTCAGCTGTTTCAGGTTCAGTTGCGCATCGACGGCGGCCGTGCCGGGCACGAACTTGCCGCTGGCCGTCAGCAAGCCGCCTTCGCGCAAGCCCACGCCCAGCTCGAACGGCAGCGCCTGCTTCATGTCGTTGCTGACGTTTTGCAGGGACAATCTGGCATCCTGCAGGTTGCCCTTGATGCCCGTGCCCGCATCGTCGAAGCGGGCGCCCACCTTGCTCAGTTCTACCTTGTCCACTTTGGTGGTCCAGGGCGCGGAAGGGGGCGCCGTGCCCGCGTCGGCCTTGGCGGAAGCAAACACGGGCAGTTTTTGCGCAATCGCAAACTGGCCCTGGCGGTTGCGCGCCAGGTCGATCTGCGCGCCGCTGGCCGTCACGGCGCCCAGGTGCACGCTGCGCGCCGCCAGGTCGATCTTGCCTTCCGTAAAGCCGAATTGGGCCAGCTTGAGCGGCGTTTGCGTACCGCGTTGCATGGCCAGGTCGGCCAGGCTGAAATTGGCGCCGTCGATCACGGTAGCCATGCCCGCTGGCCCTTGTTGCAAGCCTAGCTGCAGCTGCAGTTGCAACTGTTTCGCGCTCAATTGCAGGGCTGGCGAGACGGTTTCATCGATGGCGGACACGTCCACGTTGGCCAGCGCCACTTGTTTCAAGTCCACTTTCCACTTGCCCGGCCTGGCAGGCGCGGTGGAAGCTGCCGGTGCAGCGGTGGCAGGCAGCATCAGGTTTGCCACGTCGATCTCGCCCTTGCTGTCGCGGCGCACGGCCACCTTGCCGCCGTACAGCTTGATCTTGTCGACCGTGACGCTCTGGCGCGCCAGGTCCGCGTTGACGCCGGCAATGCCCAAGGTATCGAGCGACGTAAAGGCTGCTCCTTTGCCGTCGCGCACCAGCGCCAGGTCGCGCAGGGCCAGGCCCGCGCCCTTGACGGTCGCTTCCAGCGTGCCATCCGCATACGAAAAGGCGTAGGGCAGGCGCGCCGACAGCTTGCCGCTCGCCACGCTGGCGCGCGTGTAGGCTTTCAGGTAGGCGGCCAGGCCGGGCAGGGAAGCGTCGTTCAGGATCAGCTCGCCGTCGCCGCGGATGGGGTTCAAGGACGCCGTGCCGCGCCAGTGCAGCTTGCCGCCGCGCGCCGCATCGGCGCTGAGGCTGTAGCTGCCGTTGGCGTCGGGCAGGGTCGAGATATTCTCGAGCGTGAAGTCGATGGGCGTGAAGTTGTCCGCGTAGCCCGCCTTCTGGTCTTGCCAGTCCACCTTGCCCTGTTCCAGCGCAAAGTGGCCGATGATCAGGCGCGGGATGCCGCCGTCGCTCTTTTCCGGGTGCTTGCGTTGCCAGGTGGCCAGCACTTCGGCCAGGTTGAACTTGCCGTCCGGCGTGATCGTTAGTTGCGCCTGCGGCGCCGTGATGCGGATTTCCGCCAGGCTCCAGGCGCGGCGCACGATGGATTTCCATTCCAGCTGCACGGCCAGGGCGCCGATGGACAGCAGGGGCGCGCCGCCCTTGCCATCCGCGCCGGCCGCTTCCTTCAGGGCAATCTGGTCTGCTTCCAGCCGCAAGGTGTAGGGATTGAAGCGCACGTCGGCGATGCTGGCCTGGCGCGCCAGTTCTTTTTCGGCAAATTTGGGCAACTGGTGCTTGATGACGTAGGGCACCAGCCAGAAGCCGGCCGCGCTGTAGGCGGCCAGGACGCAGCCTGTGCCGACGGCCCAGCGCTGCCAGCGTTTCCAGCGAAATGATTTCGTCTGCACGCTTTTCTTGTCGATTGTGTTCACGAACTTACCTTTTATTCATATCTTGTTGGGTGGCGCGTCGCGCGCGCCGTGACTGTCAGTATGCCTCTTTGCGGCCTCGTCTGCAAAATCCAAACGTGTTCAAGTGATAACAGGCGGCGTTGCAGACTGTTTATCTTGTGAAAACCCTCACAATCTCACGGATTGTCACATATTCATTGCGAATGATTCTCGTTACGGATATCATGCGGCGTAACTTGAGGTTTCCTCCGATCACTGTTTTCTGTTGAAAGATTTGTCTTTATGCGCGCTGCCTTTCCTTCCCTGCAACTACTTCCAGTGGCCGCGGCCCTGTCGCTGGCCTTCGCTTCCCACGCGGCCAGCGCCGCGAATGGGGCCAACGGCCAGGACGAGCTGACGGCTGGCGATGAGAAAGTCATGCAGGCCGTGCAGGTGACGGGCGCGCGCGCGCAAGGCCTGGTGCCCGTCACGACGGAGGCGGGCAGCTTCCGTGGCGCCAACATCATGGACGTGCCATCGACCGTCAACGTGATCACGCGCGAATTGCTGGAGCAGCAAGCCGTGTCCGGCCTGTACGATGCCGTGCGCAATACGGCGGGCGTGACGCGCCAGCAAAACGGCGGCGAGACATGGGACCAGTTGGTGATACGCGGCATCGCCGTGGAAAACCGCACGAATTACCGCCTGAACGGTTCCATGCCCATCATGAACTTTTCGCAAGTGCCCATGGAAAACAAGGAAAGGGTGGAAGTGCTGAAGGGCGCCTCGGCCCTGTACTACGGCTTCACGTCGCCGGCCGGCGTGGTCAACTTCGTCACCAAGCGGGCGGGCAGCAAGCCCGTCACGGGCATGGGCCTGAGTCTCGACGACCGGGGCAGTGCCGTGGCAAACGTGGACATCGGCCGCCGCTTTGGCGCCGAGCAGGAATTCGGCGTGCGCATCAACGCCGCTGGCGGCACCCTGGGTTCCTACCTGGAGAACGTGGGCAATGGCAACCGCAGCTTCGTGTCCGCCGCGCTGGACTGGCGCGTGACGAACAAGCTGCTGCTGAAGGCAGACCTGGAATACGACCGCCGCCGTGTGACGGAGCAGGCGGGCGTGGCCTTGCCCACGGCCGTGAAGGGCGTGATCACCTTGCCGCGCGCCGTTGATCCGGGCAAGCTGATCGGCCCGGACTGGTCGAATTTCGAGGCGCAGACGAAGAACGCGCAACTGCGCGCCGATTACGCCATCGCGGACGGCTGGGCCCTGACGGTGGAGGCGGGCCACTCGGAAACGGCGCGCGACCGCCGCCTGGCCATCTTCCGCCTGAACAACGCGGCCGCCGTGGAAACGGGCGCGGGCCGCATCACGGGCAATATGCAGCACCACGTGACGGCGTCGGACTTGCTGCGCGCGGAACTGGCCGGCAATTTCAGCACGGGCTTCATCGCCCACGAACTGACCCTGGGCGCCTCGCGCACGGACAAGTCGCAGGACCCGATTTACCAGAGCAACTACACGATCGCCTCGCAAAACCTGTACATGCCCGTGCCCGTGACGAATGTCGTGTTCGGTCCCAAGCCGACGACGCCGACGACGGCAGCGCTGGACACGCGCGACACGGGCCTGTATGCGCTCGACCGCATGGTCTTCAGCCCGCAATGGCAAAGCGTGGTGGGCGTGCGCCGCACCAGCTACCAGAGCGACCAGGGCGCCAGCCACTATGACGTGAGCGAGACGACGCCCATGGTGTCGCTGATCTACAAGGCCACGCCCGCCATCTCGTTCTACGCCTCGTCCGCGCGGGGGCTGGAAGAGGGCGAGACGGGCCCGACGGGCACCGTCAACCAGAACGTCAAGATGGCGCCTGGCGTGAGCAAGCAGAAGGAACTGGGCGCGCGCTGGATGACCCCGGGCGGCACCCTGGTGTCGGCCGCGCTGTTCGACATCACGCGTCCCGGCTATTACACCAACAGCAGCAATGTGTTCACGTCGGATGGCGAGCAGCGCTACCGCGGCCTGGAATTGTCGACCCAGGGCAAGCTGACGCGCCAGCTGTCGTGGCAGACGTCGGCCCAGTTCCTCGACCCGACATTCGAGCACATCAACGCCGACTACAACGGCAAGGCGCCGGAGAACGCCTCCAGGCGCACGGGCAGCGCCTTCCTCGCCTACGCCTTCGATGGCATGCCGGGCCTGTCCGTCAATGGCGGCGCGTATTACTACAGCGCCCGTCCCGTCAACGACCTGAACCAGGCATTCCTGGGCGGCGTGACCTTGTTCAGCGCGGGTGCCCGCTATGCGAGCACGCTCATGAACAAGGCCGTCGTGTGGCAGCTGAACGTGGAAAACGCGGCGGACAAGCGCTACTGGGCCGGCGCCGGCACGCGCCTGGCGTCCGGTGCGCCGCGCGCCATCAAGCTGAGCATGAAGGTGGACCTGTGATGCGCCCGCTCAACACCTTGCTGGCGGCGGTCCTGCTGGCGGGAACGCTGCACGTGCAGGCGGCGCAGGGCGCATCTGGCAAGCAGGTGCTGCTGGTGGTGCGCCTGGAAGGCAAGAGCCTGCCTTTCGACCAGAAGATCAAGGAACACCTGGAATCGCGCGGCTATGCCGTCACCCTGCACAGCCAGTACGCGCCCGTGTCCGGCGCGCAAGGCAAGGACCTGGTGATCCTGTCGTCGACCATCCGCGGGCGCGATATGCTGGGTGCCTACCGCAACGTCACCGTGCCCGTGCTGACATGGGAAAACGACCTGTATGACGACCTGTCGATGACGGGCAAGCGGGCCGGCGTGGACTATGGCACGGTGGAAAAGTCGCGCTATGTGTGGCTGGTCAACGCGCCGCACGCGTTGGCGGGCGGCTTGCCGGCCGGCACGGTGGATATTTATCAAAAGCAATCGACCATGAGCTGGGGCAAGCCGGGCCTGGGCGCGACGACGATCGCCACCATCTATGGCGAGCCGGAAAAAGCCGCCATCTTCGGCTATGAAAAGGGCGCCACCATGGATTACGAAAGCCTGGCGCCCGCGCGCCGGGTCAGCTTCTTCCTCGACAATGAAACGTTTACGAACCTGTCGCCGGCCGGCCTGCGCCTGTTCGACGCGGCCGTGGACTGGGCCAGCGATGGCAAATAAGCCTTCCTTGCCGCTGGCGGCCTTCCTGCTGGCCCTGTCGGCACCGGCTGGGGCGGCAGCCCCGCTCGATCCCGCCTTGCCCGCGTATGTGCCGCAGCCCGTCAAGGTGCCGGCCACGGCCGGCTATGTGGACCGCAAGACGGGCGCGGCCATGATAGGCGGCGCCGGGCACATGGCCGCCGCCGTGGGGGAATGGAATGCCTTGTTTACTGCCAGCCACCCGGGCATCGTGCTCGGTTTCGAGGGCAAGGGCACGAGCAGCGCCGTGCCGCTCTTGATGCATGACAAGATCCTGTTCGGCGCCATGGGCCGCGCCATCCATGCCATTGAACTGGTGCCATACCGCAAGATCGTCGGCCGCGACGCCCTGGAAATCCGCATCGCGCACACGGCGGCCACGCCGGACGGCAAGCTGGCCACCTCCCTGGCCGTCTACGTGAACCGCGCCAATCCCCTGACGCAGCTGACGGCGGCGCAGGTGTCGCAAATCCTCTCCATCGGTAATCCCGGCGGCGATGTCAGCCGCTGGGGACAGCTGGGCTTGAGCGGCGAATGGCGCACGCGCTCCATCCACCCCTACGGCACGGCCGCGTACACGGGCTTTGGCGACTACTTGCAGCGCGAACACTTCCAGGGCCGCGCGCTGGCGCCCAATCACGAAGAGCTGGGCAACACGGCCGCCATCACGGGCCGCATCGCGCAAGACCCGGCCGGCATCGGCGTGGCCGCCCTGGGCGTGCGCCATCCGCAACTGCGCCAGCTGGCCATCGTGGGCGCCGACGGTCAGGCGGCGACGGGCACGGACGAGGAAGTGGTCGCCGGCCGCTACCCGTACGGCCGCTACGTGTACCTGTACGTGCGCCGCTTGCCGGGCCAGGCCGTCGATCCGCTGGCGAAGGAATACCTGCGCCTGGTGCTGTCGCGCGAAGGGCAGGCCATCCTCGCCGCGCAACCGGGCGGCTACCTGCCCCTGACGGCCGCGCAGGCCAGGGTTGAACTGGAGAAACTCGAATGACGCTGTTGAACAAGACCGCGCTGGCCGCTTGCTGCCTGCTGGCAAGCTCCCTGCACGCCGCGCCCGTGGCCGTTGATCCGGCGCAAACCTATGTGAACCGTGACGGCACGGTGGCCATCGTCGGCAATGATGGCCTGGAAGAAGTGATTACGCAGTTGAACGCGCTGTTTACGCGCCAGCATCCGCAGGTGCGCTTCAGCCTGCGCATGGAAGGTTCGTCGGCCGGCATGCCCGCGCTGACGGCAGGCGCCACGGCATTCGCGCCATTGACGCGCGACATGTGGCCGGGCGACCAGGCTGCCTTCCGGCAAGTCTTTGGCTACGACGCCACGCCCGTGCGCATCGGCTACAACGGCCACGGCCCCCGGCCGCCGGCCAAGACGCCGCCCGCCGTCTACGTGCACCGCGACAACCCGTTGGCGGGCTTGACGATGGAGCAGCTGGGCCAGGTGTTCACGGCGGGCGCGCCCGCCGGCGACATCCACCTGTGGTCGCAGCTGGGCGCGACAGGGGAGTGGGCGCCGCGCCGCATCCATGCCTACGGCTTGCGCGACGATGGCGGCTTCGCCACGGGCTTGCGCCATGCGCGTTTCGGCAAGCGTCCGTTCGCGGCCCGGTACGAGGCGCTGGCCTCGCGCGACGCCGTGATCCGCGCCGTGGCCGCCGACCGCTACGGCATTGCCGTGCTGGGCTGGGTGAATGCGGCGCCCATCTCGGACCAGGTGCGCGTGCTGCCGCTGGCGGCCGCGCCCGGCGCGCCATACTACGGTCCCGACAAGGCCACCGTGCGCGCAGGCAAATATCCATTGACGATGCCCGTGCAGCTGTACGTCAACCGCGCGCCGGGCAAGGGACTCGATCCGCTGGTGAAAGCCTATCTGCAGCTGGCCCTGTCGCCGCAGGGACAAGCCATCCTCGACGCGCAGCAGGATGGCGAGGAGGGTTATCTGCCGCTCAGCGAGGAAGACTTGCGGGCCGAACGCAAGAAGCTCGATACCTTGTAGCGCTTTCTTGACGGCGCGGCTGGGCACGGGGCAGGGCGGCCGTTATAATGCCGCCATGTTTATTCGCCAAGGCCGCGCCGTCGTCGTCCTGTGGATCGCGTGCTTCGCCATCCTCATGGCCGCGCTCGCCCCCACCTTGTCGCGCGCCTTCACGGTCGCCAGCGGCCAGGCCGTGCCCAGTTTCGAGATCTGTTCCGTGGCGGGCGGCATGAACATGCTGCCCGTGAAGTTGTCCACTGAGGCACCCGATCCCGCCCAGGGCGCCATGCGCATGGATTGCCCCTGCTGCAGCATGCACGCGGCCACCCTCGATATTGCGCCCACGACGCTCGTGCTGGCGTCCGGCGAAGTCCTCACGGGCTTGCTGCCCCTGCTGTTCTACCAGTCCGCCACGCCCCTGTTCGCCTGGACGCCCGTCCAGCCCCGCGGGCCGCCTGCCGCTTTCTGACCTGTCCACTCCCTGAACTGCCTTGCCTCGCACCCCTCGTGCGCTGGCGGCCGTTCGTCTTGCCCATACAGAATCTGAAAGCAGCACCATGAAACATTTTCCATTCATCATTTCTTTTGTTATCGCCATGCCCGCCCTGGGCCAGACCCGCAGCGAGCCGGTCTTGCCTGAGATGAAAGTCATCGTCACGGGCGTCAAGGACGGCTACCGTCCCGCCGCCGACACGGCGCTGATGCTGTCGAGCACGCCAGGCTACAGCGTGGCGGCCGGCGGCGGCGTGTCCGGCTTGCCGGTGGTCAATGGTTTCGCCGATGAGCGCCTGAAAATCCGCATCGACGGCATGGAACTGGCGTCCGCCTGCGCCAATCACATGAATGCGCCGCTGTCCTACATCGACCCGCAGCAGGTGCAGCGCATCCGCCTGATCGCGGGCGTCACTCCCGTCAGCATGGGTGGCGACAGCATCGGCGGCACCATCGACGTGCAGTCGCTGGCGCCCGTGTTTGCCCAGCCCGGCGCGGGGCTGCTGACGCAGGGCAGCCTGGCCGTGTCGGGACGCAGCGTCAACAACAGCGTGGCCACCAGCGTGAACGCGTCGGCCGCCAGCGATACCCTCAGCATCGGCTACAGCGGCGCCGCCACGCGCGGCCACAGTTATGAAGATGGCCATGGCAACACTGTCTTGGCCAGCATGTTTGAAAGCATCAACCAGGCCATCGTGCTGGCGGCGAAAGGCGATGGACAGCAGCTGACCCTGCGCGCCGGCGTGCAGCACATTCCCTACCAGGGTTTCCCCAACCAGTACATGGACATGACGGACAACCACGGCCAGTTCGCCAACCTGGCCTACCAGGGCCCGTTTGCCTGGGGCGTGCTGGACGCGCGCGCCTACTGGCAGCAGACGGACCATGAAATGGGCTTCTTCACGCCCGAGCGCACGGGCACGATGCCGATGCTCACGCACGGGCGCAACACGGGCTACGCGCTGATGGCCAGCTTGCCGCTGGCTGCGGGCGAGTTGCGCCTGGGCCAGGAATGGCACGGCTTCCGCCTCGACGATGTCTGGCCGGCCGTGCCCGCTTCCATGATGATGGGGCCGCGCACCTACCTGAACATCAACGACGGCAGGCGCGAGCGCACGGTGCTGTTTGGCGAACTGGAAACGCGCCACGACGGGCGCTGGACGAGCGTGCTGGGCCTGCGCGGCGAATCCGTGCGCATGGAGTCGGGCGCCGTGCAGTCGTATGGCACGAACATGATGAACATGGCCGATTCCATGGCCGCCGCCGCCTTCAATGCGCGCAGCCGCCGCCAGCGCGACACGAATATCGATGCCTCGGCGCAAGCCACTTTCACGCCGGACGCTGCCAGCAGCTATGCATTCGCGCTGGCGCGCAAGGTGCGCTCGCCCAGCCTGTACGAGCGCTATTCCTGGGGCCGCGGCTCGATGGCCATGACCATGACCAACTGGTTTGGCGACGGCAACGGCTACGTGGGCAATATCGACTTGAAACCGGAGACGGCGTACACGGCGGCCTTCACGGCCGACTGGCATGGCGGCGGCGAGGAGGGCTGGTTCCTGCGCGTCAACCCCTACTACAGCAAGGTCGACAACTACATCGACGCCGACGTGCTGGCGTCTTTCCACCCCTACATGCAGATGGGCGCCCAGGGCAACTTGCTGCAGTTCGCCAACCACGATGCGACCTTGTACGGCGTCAACCTGGCGTGGCAGCTGCCGCTGGCGCGCAGCAGCCAGTGGGGCAGCCTGAGCGCCAGCGGCAACGGGGCCTGGACGCGGGGCCAGCGCAGCGATGGCGGCGACCTATACCGCATGATGCCGCTCAACGCCGTGTTCGCCGTCGAGCACAGGCTGGGCGCCTGGAGCAGCTGCATCGAAACGAAGGTGGTGGCCCGCAAGGACAGGGTTGATGCGCGCCGCCTGGAGCGGGAAACGGGCGGCTACGCCCTCGTCAACGTGCGCAGCAGCGTGGCGCTGGGCAAGATGGCGACGCTGAGCGCCGGTGTCAGCAACCTGTTCAACCGTGCCCATGCGGACCCCCTGGGCGGCGTCTACCTGTCGGGCCTGAAGGCGCAGGGCGGGGCGCTGCAAGCCTTGCCGGCCGAGGGCAGGTCGATCGACGTGGGCTTGCGGCTGACCTTCTGAGGCTGGCCATCGGCGACG
Source organism: Janthinobacterium sp. GW821-FHT03C08 (assembly GCF_059420905.1). Classification (NCBI taxonomy): domain Bacteria; kingdom Pseudomonadati; phylum Pseudomonadota; class Betaproteobacteria; order Burkholderiales; family Oxalobacteraceae; genus Janthinobacterium; species Janthinobacterium sp. GW821-FHT03C08. The sequence goes on from NZ_JBWKUP010000006.1 coordinate 319,871, forward strand.
GCGCCTTCCTCCTGCCGCCCATGCCGCAGCGGAAGGCGCCCGCCGGCCCGGGGCGCAGCCTGCACGGCGGCTGGCCGCTGGTGATCCTGCATCTATGTTTCTTCTTGGAAATTTGTTATGCTCGCTGGCGCCCGCTTCAGGCGCCTGGCACGCGGCGTTGTCCGGCCGCCGTCCGGCGGGCGTGGGCGGCAATCAAGGTGGCTGCCAGCCACGGACCATCAAGGATGAATACTTTGGCAATGAAAAAGATCGGCTGCTGCTTGTCGCTCGCTGTGCTGTTGGGCGCCTGTGATGTACATGTTGGCTATTATGAAAAGGACTGGAAAACGGCCGATGCGGCCGCAGATGTTTTTCATCAGTATTGGACGCAGGGCCAGTTTTCTGCCATGTACGCCATGTCCGGCGAGCTGTTAAGACAGCACCAGACGGAGCGTGACTTCATCCAGGCCGCCGAACAGGCGATGCAGATCTATGGCCCCATCAAGGAATCGCACCAGCTCAGGGCAGCCTGCGTCCTGAACCAGGTCAGACTGGTTTACCAGACCGATTTCAGGAATGGGAAGGCCAGCGAGCGCATGCTATGGCAGGTGCGCGATGACAAGGCGGAACTGCTCAGCTATGAAATCGTGCCTGGCGAAGTGGATGCCAGCACGCTGCCGGATTCGAGCTGCTCGAAATAAGACGGCCATTGCCGCAGGCACGGTATCAGCGTGCACATTCCGCCTTCTTCCGCCGCGAGCCCGTCAGCACGCGCAGGGCCGTGGCGATGGGCACCTTGTTCTTGGCCAGGTAGGCGGCCGCCGTGGCCGTGTCGAGCATTTCCTGGAAGATGATGCCGACCTCGACCTTCTGAGCCGTCAAGTCATCCTGCCTTGCGCAGTCCCTTGTTTCCATATCCGGTATCGTGATTTTGTCATTCGTGGAGCGCATTTTTGCCTCGGTCATAAAGAGAAAAATGTCTCCTTTTTATTTGCATTAAAGATAACTTATTTTTATGCTTTTGTGGAAACTTTTCTTTAATCGATAGTGCATCCAAGAATTAAATTTAGCTATCGGCAGGGCGCCGGGCTCTTGCTTTTGGATATTGCTTAGAAGAACATTTCATTGCATAGTAGTGCCTGCAAAAGGGGATGCCGTGCATGCAATGGCGCCCCGCAGACAAGGAGACGAGCCCATGCAAGTACCGAATACGGAATGTGAATTTACCCTGCCCATCGGCTATCGCGACGCTGATGGCAACCTGCATCGCAACGGGATAATGCGGCTGGCGACGGCCGGCGATGAAATCCTGCCGCGCAAGGACCACCGGGTCCAGGCGAACCCTGCCTATCTGATGGTCCTGGTACTGGCGCGCGTCGTGGTGCGGCTGGGCTCGCTCGATATCGTCAATTCCAAGGTGATCGAAGATCTGTTCATGGCCGACTACCATTATCTGCAGGCGCTGTACCACAACATCAATGGCGTGGAGGGCGATGGCGGCAGTGGCGGCGCGCCCGCGCAGCGCTAGGCAGGCGCTTGCCAGCCTGCATGCGGCTGGCCCGGCGCACAGATGACGCCAAGTCATCCATTGCCTGATGAACCATCCTTTGCCAGCAGCGTCCGGATGCGGTCTAATCATGGCTTGATCCTTCACGAGCTTGCCATGTTATCCACTTCCGCCATCGCCGCCTTGCGCGCGCAATTTCCCCTGATTCATGAACTGGCGGCCTTGCAGCCCCTGAGCTGGTTCAATCCCGCCATCGCCCCAGCCGCCGAAGCCTTGCATGACGTGGGCCTGTCGGCCGGCGACGTCATGGATGCCAGCGCGCGCCTGGCGCGCTTTGCACCCTACCTGGCCAAGGCTTTCCCGGAAACGGCGGCCAGCGGCGGCGTCATCGAGTCGCCCGTCGTGCCGCTGCCCGCCATGCAGGCGGCGCTGGGTTTGGCGTCAGGCGTGACGAGCGGTCAGCTGTGGCTCAAGCTGGACAGCCATCTGCCCATTTCCGGTTCCATCAAGGCGCGCGGCGGCATCTACGAGGTGCTGAAGCACGCGGAAATGCTGGCGCTGGACGCCGGGCTGCTGAAGGAGGGCGACGATTACAGCCTGCTGGCCAGCGACGCCGTGCGGGCATTCTTCGGCCAGTACGCGATTGCCGTCGGCTCCACCGGCAACCTCGGCTTGTCGATCGGCATCATGAGCGCGAAGCTGGGCTTTCGCGCCACGGTGCACATGTCGGCCGACGCGCGCCAGTGGAAGAAGGATACATTGCGCAGCCACGGCGTCACGGTGGTGGAGTACGCCACCGACTACAGCGTGGCCGTCGAGGAAGGGCGCAAACAGGCGCAGGGCGACCCGGCCTGCCACTTCGTCGACGATGAAAATTCGCACGATCTGTTTCTCGGCTATGCGGTGGCCGGCCAGCGCCTGAAAGCCCAGTTCGCGGCAAGCGGCGTCGCGGTCGATGCGGCCCATCCCCTGTTCGTTTACCTGCCGTGCGGCGTGGGGGGCGGCCCCGGCGGCGTGGCCTTCGGCCTGAAGCTGGCCTTTGGCGACCATGTCCATTGCATCTTCGCCGAGCCGACCCATTCGCCCTGCATGCTGCTGGGCGTGCACACGGGCTTGCACGAGGGCATCAGCGTGCAGGACATCGGCATCGACAACGTCACGGCCGCCGATGGCCTGGCCGTGGGCCGCCCGTCCGGCTTCGTCGGGCGGGCCATGCAGCGCCTGATCGACGGCTACGCCACCGTCACGGATGAAGAACTGTACCGCTTGCTGGCGACGCTTGAGCAAACGCAAGGCTGGCGCCTGGAGCCGTCCGCCGTGGCCGGCTTCGCGGGCATCGCTGCCGTGCTGGCGGCGCCCCAGTACCAGCCGCACCTGGCGCAGGCCACGCACCTGGTGTGGGGCACGGGCGGCAGCATGGTGCCCGAGGCGGAAATGGCCGCCTACGTGGCGCGGGGCCGCGCCTTGCTGGCGCCCGGAGCCGACTGATGCCGGCCGGCGCGCAACGCATGGCCACGCTGACGGCCAGCCAGTTCGCCAACCTGCACACCTTCCGCGTGGCGGCGCGCCATGCCAGCTTCGCGCTGGCGGCGCAGGAACTGGCGCTCACGCCCAGTGCCGTCAGCCACCGCATCGCGCGCCTGGAAGCGGCCCTGGGCCTGCGGCTGTTCCAGCGCCTGACGCGGCAGGTCAGGCTGACGCAGGAGGGCGAGCGCATCTTCGCCGCCCTGCAGGCGGGCTGGGACGGCCTGCATGCGGCCCTGGCCGGCGGCGACGTGCTGGCCGGCGGCATCACCGTGCATGCGCGCCCCTCCATCGCCCAATGCTGGCTGGTGCCGCGCCTGGCCGGCTTGAGCGCCTTGTATCCCGACGTGTCGCTCGACTTGCGCGTGGGCAATGACAGCGTGGACTTTCGCGCCGGGCAGGTGGACCTGGCCCTGCATTACGGCGACGGCAGCTTTCCCGGCCTCGCGTCGCGCCCGCTGATGGATGAATGGCTGGCGCCCGTCTGCAGCCCCGACTATGCGCGCCGGCATGGCTTGCCGGGCGCGCCGCACCAATTGGCGGACGCGACGGTGCTGCACGACACCCTGGCCTGGCCCGCCTGCGCGCCCGATGCGGAATGGCGGCTGTGGCTGGACGCGCAGGCGCCCCAGGTGCAGTTGCCCCCGCGCAGCCTGCGCTTCGACCGCGCCGACCTGTGCGCGCAGGCGGCCATCCACCACGCGGGCGTGGCCATGGGCCGGCGCCGCCTCGTGCAGCCGTGGCTGAACAGCGGCCAGCTGGTGCTGCCGTTCGGCCCATTTGCCTTGCGCAGCCCGCAGGCGTACTACCTCGTGCATGCCGGGCGGCCGCTGCCGGCGAGAGTGCAGGCGCTGATGGACTGGCTGCTGGGGCAGGCAATTTGATACACTGCGCCCCTTGTTGAAGAACCTGCCCGAAAGAACCGCCATGCCGTCATCCCCACCGACCTCCGCCGCGCCAGCGGAATTGCGCGCCTGCGCGCTCGCTTGCTTGCTGGAAGCGGACCCGGCAACGAAGGTGGCGATGGTGGCGGCCATGGCCGCGGCCGGCCTGGCGCTCGACGCCAAGGCGCCCCTGGCGCCGTCCGGTCCCGTGCCGGGCCGGCCCGCACGCCCGGAACTGGTGCCGCCGCGCCTCGTGGGACGGCGCTCGATGATCACCCCGGAAGGGCGCGCCATGCTGGTGCACGCCCTCGCGCATATCGAGTTCAACGCCATGAACCTGGCGCTCGACGCCCTGTGGCGCTTCCCGGACCTGCCGGCCGAGTACTACACGGACTGGCTGCGCGTGGCCAAGGAGGAAGCCACGCATTTCGCCATGCTGCAGGCGCACCTGCAGGTGCTGGGCCATACGTATGGGGATTTCCCCGGCCACGACAGCCTGTGGGAAATGGTCGACAAGACGCGCGGCGACGTGCTGGCGCGCATGGCGCTGGTGCCGCGCACCCTGGAAGCGCGGGGACTCGATGCGATTCCGCCCCTGCGCGCCAAGCTGGCGCAGGCGGGCGACCTGGCCGCCGCCGCCATCCTCGACATCATCCTGCGCGACGAGGTGGGGCACGTAGAAATCGGCAACCGCTGGTACGGCTACCTGTGCGATCAAAGGGGCCTGGAGCTGCGCGCCACGTACGCGGCGCTGGCGCGGCGCTACGAAGCGCCCACCCTGCGCGGTCCGTTTAACCTGGAAGCGCGGCGCCGGGCCGGGTTTTCCGAGCTGGAACTGGCCGACCTGCCGTCCTGACCGGTATCGCCGGGCGTGACGGTGGCGCCCGCGCCGATGCCGCCGGCCAGCGCGACTTTCGGCAAGGGCGGCTGCGTGGGATCGTTGGGCCCGCCGCAGGCGCACAGCAGCAGCGCCAGGAGCGCTAACGGCGTCTGTTTGACGAAGCGCATGATCGTTCCCCCATTGACGGGCGTGAAAGGTGCCCGGGAAGGAGGTCAAGCAGGAAGCATTCCTGGAGAAATTGGGCTGCTAAAACAAGGACTTGGGCAGTGGCTGGGGGACGGATGTCAAGTTTTCCGACAGCGAAAGATGGGCCGGGCGCTGTCAGCGCTGTCCTACCCATCTTGTCGAAAGCGTCTGATTGTATGCCTTGTGGAAACACGCGATGATCGTGTTCATGCTGCAACAGCCAACCAGTCCGACGGAGTATGCGATGCACAAGACGATCCAGCCGTTTCACCTGAACAAGCCCTTTGCCCTGATCTGCCTGTTCACCATGTCGACCCTGGCGGCCAGCATGCTGCCGGCCGACGGCGGTGCCGACGCCGGCCCGGCGCCCGTGGCGCGCGAGGCGGGGCACGATACCTTGCCGGCCTGCCGCAGCGATGCCCTTACGCTGTCACCCCATTGCCAGCCCCGGCCGGCGCGCCAGGCTTGACGGGAGCCGTGCCTTGCAGGCGCTGCTGCAGCAAGGCGAGCACGGCCGCTTCCTCCGGCGTCAGCGCATGCAAGTCCCCGCGCAATTCCTGCCGCGCCCGCGCGCGCATTCCTTCCAATAAGCTGCCATCCAGGTAGGACTCCAGCACGGCCGGGTGCACATAGCATTTGCGGCAGATCGTCGGCGTGTTGCCCAGCTTTTTCGCCACCGATTCGATGGCTTGCACGATGTTTTTCTTCGCCTGCGCCGCCGAATCGACCTGCTCGAACGCCTGCAGTGCCAGCGCGGCCAGCAGGGTGCCCGACCAGGTGCGGAAATCCTTGGCCGTATAGTCCTCGCCCGTCGCGGCGCGCAGGTAGTCGTTGACGTCGCCCGAATCGACGCTGTGGCGCTCGCCGGCATCGTCGACGTATTGAAACAGTTCCTGCCCCGGCAAGTCGCGCATGCGCTGCAGCACCCTGGCCAGGCGGCGGTTGCTGAGGCGGATGTCGTGGCGCACGCCGCTCTTGCCCTTGAAGTGGAATTGCACGGCGCTGCCCTTGATGTCGACGTGGCGCGTGCGCAGGGTGGACAGGCCGAAGGACTTGTTCGCGCGCGCATATTCTTCATTGCCGATACGCATCATCGTCAGTTCCAGCAGGTGCACGATGGTGGCCAGCACTTTTTCGCGGGGCAGGCCGGGCAGCTGCATGCCGCGCGCGACGGCGGCGCGGATGGCGGGCAGGGCGTTGCCAAAGCTGAGCATGCGCTCGTACTTGACGTCATCGCGCACCTGGCGCCAGCGCGCATGGTAGCGGTATTGCTTGCGGCCCCGCGCATCGCGGCCCGTCGCCTGCACGTGGCCGTTCGCGCGCGGACAGATCCACACATCGGTCCAGGCGGGCGGAATGGCCAGCGTCTTGATGCGCGCCAGGAGATCTTCGTCGCGCACGGGCTGGCCGTCCGCATCCGCATAGCGGAACTTGCCGGGCTTGCCCAGCCGGACGATGCCGGGCTGGTGGTCGCCCGTGTGGCGCAGGCCGGCCGCGCGCGCCGTGGCGTAGGCGGGAACGGTGGTGCTCGCTGGTGTCTCCATGTTCATGCTTGATGCTCTCCGCGGTGTTGCCGCCTGGCGCCGCCGGCCTGCGCGCGCGCCGCCATTATGCTAAGGTGCGCGTACGGAAAGCCGTGCGCGGCACACAGGAGCAGCAAATGTTTGGTAAAAGAAAGAATCTGGAACAAGACCACGCCCCCAAGGCCGGGCAGCAGTATGAAAAAAAATATACCGATGACAGTTTTTGGGACAAGGTCGTCAAGTTTGCCAAGACGGCGGGGCGCGAAGTCATCGAAAAGGCCCTGTGGCTGTATTACGCGGCGCAGCAGCCGAATACGCCGCTGTGGGCGAAGACGGCCATTTACGGCGCGCTCGGCTATTTCATTTCGCCCATCGACGCGATTCCCGACATCACGCCCGTCATCGGCTACGCGGACGACCTGGCCGTGCTGGCCGCCGCCGTGGCCACCGTCGCCACCTACATCACGGCCGACGTGAAACTGCGCGCGGCCGAGAAGCTGCAGGGCTGGTTCGGCGCCTGAGCCGGCCAGGTCAGGCCGCCGGCGCCGGCTGGCCCTTGACGGCGTTGCGGTAGCGGGCCCTGGCCTCGGCCTTCTTGACGGCCTCGCTGGCAATGTTGTGCGCCTTCATGCGGGCTTTTTCGCTCTTGCTGCGCTGCTGCGCCACGTCCTTGTTGCCGATGCGCTTGGTCATGCCGGTCTCCTCTGTTGAAATAACGTTTGACCAGCACAGCATACGTTCTTGCCCGGATGCTACCGTGCGCCCGTTCACACAAGCGGCGCCTATTTTGCCGGCACGCCACTGCCGCCGCGCGCCAGCAGGCGCCGCACGACTTCTTTCTGAAAAGTACGAAATTCCTTGTCGGCGCTGACGTTGGCAAAGGCCAGCACGGCCGTCCTGCTGGCGCGGTCGATGCAGACGAGCGTGGCGGCGCCGGGATCGTTGCCGTGCAGGGTGGCCAGCGCGCTGCCGTCGACATCTCGCAAGACCCATGCCAGGGCCTGGCGGGCGGCCAGTTCCGCGGGCGGCAGGCTGGCTTCCTGCGGCGCGAAACACAGCTGCAAGGTGGCTTCCTGCAGATAGCGGTGGCCGCCGGCCCGGCCGCCGTTGCTGAAGATTGCCAGGAAGCGGGCAAAGTCGTGCGGCGAACTGCGCAGCAGGCCCGCCGGCCAGTCCGGATAGCCGACGGGCGGCAGCGCCTGCAGGCCCGCGTCCTTGTGCGCATAGGGCGTGGCGACGACGGCGCGGCGGGGCAGGCTGGCCAGGCTCCAGGCCGTGTTGTCCATGCCCAGCGGCTCGAACAGGTGTTCTTGCGTCCAGGCATCGAGGCCGTCTGGCTGCAGCCGGCCCACGAGGTAGCCCAGCAGGGCAATGCCCACCTTGCTGTAGCGCCATTGCGTGCCGGGCCGGGCGGCAAAGGACAGGTCCGCGTCATACCAGGCGCCGCCGCGCGACAGGTAGCCCTTGACGAAGTCGCGCAGGGGCAGGCGCGGGTCGCCCTGCACGGAAAACGTGGCCGTCTTGTCATACACGGCATCGGAAATGCCCGAGGTATGGCTGAGCAGGTGGCGGAAGGTGATGGGCACGTCGGGAAACTTCGGGTGCATGAGGGGGAAGTCCAGGTAGGCCGCCACCTTGTCGTCCAGCTGGAAGGCGCCCTGTTCCAGCAGCATCATGACGGCCGTGGCCGTCACCAGGGTGCTGACGGCAGCCAGGGGAAACACCGTATTGGCATCGGCTTGCCTGCCCGCCCCGATATCGGCCCAGCCATAACCACGCGCGAACAGGGTCTGCTCGCCGCGCACGACGGCCACGCCCATGCCCGGTGTTTCCGTGCGCGCCAGGCCGTCGCGCATGAAGGCGTCAAATTCCGTTTCCCACGCGAGCCTGGCCGGATCGGTGGCACATCCTGTTTGCAGCAGGGCCAGCGATACACCCAGTCCCAGCACACTTCGTCGTTTCATTGCTTCTCTCTTGGCCGTTTTTAATTATCTTAACAATATTTCCCGATGGGCCACGGCCAATTGACGAAACTTTGCTATGCGGCAAAGACATGCCGGCTTCTCCTGTGCTCATTTGCGCCAGTAGCGGGCCAGCAGGGGCTTGACCGTCAGGCCGTGCGCGATGATGGACAGGATGATGACGACGATGGTGATATTGGCCAGCTCGCGCGCCAGGCCGTGCGGCAAGCCATGCGCGATGGCATAGCTGAGGTAATACATGGAACCGATGCCGCGCACGCCGAACCAGGCGGCCAGGCCCCGCAGGCGCAGGCTGGTGCCCGAGGCCAGCAAGCCCAGCATCACGCTGGCGGGGCGCGCCACCAGCAGCAGGAACAGGGCCACGCTCCACGCCTGCCAGCTCCAGGCGGCGGCCGTGGCGGCGCCGCCCAGCAGCAGCACGAGGGTCAGTTCGGACAGGCGTTCCAGGTGTTCCTTGAAGACGAGCGATTCGCCGCTGACGGTGAGCGGCGCCTCGCTGTCGTGCGGTTTTATCGCGGACACGGCATGCGTGTCTTCCGCCTGCAGCAAGCCTTGCCGGTCCGTCGGCGCGCCGGCCAGCATCAGTTCCGTCTGGCGCAGGGCCACGCCGGCAAAGTAGACGGCGAGGAAACCCCAGGCGTGCAGCCACGTGGCCACGCCGTAGACGAGGGCGATCAGGCCCAGGCCCGCCAGGTCGTCCAGCACTTCGTGCTTCGGTTCCTTGCCCCGCACTTGCCAGCCCAGCCAGGCCAGCAGCGCTCCGCCGGCCGCGCCCAGGGCGATGGCGCCCGCGCTGGCCCACAACAGGTCGCGCCACAGCCAGGTGGCGCCGTGCGGTCCCAGCTCGTGCAGGCCCAGCAGGCCCAGGCCCAGCATGACGAAGGGAAAGCCGCTGCCATCGTTCATGCCCGCCTCGCTCGTCAGCATGAAGCGCAGCTGTTCACTGTCGCCCGGGTGGCGCAACTGCACATCCGTGGCCAGCACGGGATCGGTGGGGGCGAGGATGGCGCCCAGCAGCACGCCCGCGCCCGGCGTCATGCCCAGCACGAAACAGGCGAAGGCGGCCACCAGCGCCACGGAAATGGCCATCGACAGCCAGGCCAGGCGCAGCGACGGCAGCCAGCGCGCCAGGCTGAAGGGCACGGGCATCTTGACGCCGGCGGAAAACAGGGAGATGAGGACGGCGATTTCCGCCAGGGTTTCCAGCAGGGACGCCTGCTTGACGAGGTCCAGCGCGAATACGCCGAGGAACATGGGGCCCAGCAGCAGGCCCACGCCCAGGTAGGCCATGGCCGAGGTAAACGGCAGGCGCGCGATGCTGGCGGCGCCCAGGCCGCGCGCCAGCATCAGGCAGCCGATGAGGATGAACCAGGCGGTGGTGCTCATGCGGTCCATTGTAGCGGCGCGCGGCGCAGGGCAGCGCGCCGCACGGTGTGGTCAGGCCTTGTGGCGCGGCACGCTGGCGTTCTGCGCCTGCATCGCGTGCACCTCGTGCAACTCGTGCACTTCGCGCGCCTCGTGCAGCTCGATGGGGTCGTGCGTGGCGCGCAAGCGGGGCAGGCCGTGCGGATAGTGGGCCGTGATGAAGGCCAGCATCCGCTCGCGCACGATGCAGCGCAGCTCGAAGGCCAGGCCCGAATCGGCCGCGCTGATCAGGAAGCGCACGCGCACGGCCCGTTCGTTCGAATCCGTCGCCTGCACCGTGCAGACCCGGCCATCCCATTGCGCGGCCCCTTCGCAGATGCGCGCCAGCTCCGCGCGCAGCGGTTCGAGCGGGATGCTGAAATCGAGCCACAGGAAGACCGTGCCCAGCAGGGTGGACGAGCTGTGCGTCCAGTTCTCGAACGGATTTTCGATGAACCACTGCAGCGGCACGATCAGGCGGCGCTCGTCCCACACGCGCACGACCACGTACGTGCCCTTGATTTCCTCGACCTTGCCCCATTCGCCATTGACGATCAGCACATCGTCGATGCGGATCGGTTGCGAAAACGCAATTTGCAGGCCGGCAATGAAATTGCCCAGCACGGGGCGGGCGGCGATACCGGCCACGAGGCCCGCCACGCCGGCCGAGGCCAGCAGGCTGGCGCCGATCTGGCGCGCGCCGGGCAGGGTCAGCAGCACGAAGGCCAGGCCCAGGATGACGACGATGGCGTGCGCGCTGCGCGTGAGCACGCGGGCCTGGGTGATCAGGCGGCGCGCGCGCAGGTTGTCGGCCACGTCGACGGGATTGACTTCGGAAATGGTGAGGGACAGGGCCTGGATGCATTGCATGGCCAGCCACGTCAGGGCCACGATGAGGGCCACGCTGGTGACATGCGACATGGCAACGAGGCCCGGCGTGTCGTCGGGCGCGCCGGCCAGCACCATGCGCAGGCCGAAGACGATCACGCACAGCTGGCTGGCGCGGAAGGCCACGCGCGTGGCATTGGTGGTGAACGGGCGGCCATTGGCCAGCCTTCTCAGCAAGCCGATGCCGGCCCGGTGCACGCCGATGGCGACGACGCTGACGAGCAGGGCGGAGACGAGCACGGTCAGCGCCGAGCGCAGCGGGCCTCCCATCAGCGAGTGGAACGTGCCGAGATCCATAGGCGAAAACTCCTTCTTTATGAGTGAAATGGATGCAGGAAGCCCGTATTTTACGGGCAGACGGCAACGCGGGGGTGTGCGTTGCCGAACGGATAAGCCTGACGGGAGGAGCGATACTGGCAAAAATTGCTGCGCTGCGCCAATGCCCGTTGACGTTTCAATACGGAAAGCAAACGGGCGCCGCCGCAATGGAAACATAGCCATACTTGCAATGGTTGTTCATGTCTGCAAAGGAAAACGATGCTAGTACGATCACTCCGCATGTCCTTGCGCTTCATCCTGCCGCTGGCCCTGGTGCTGGGATTGTTTGCGTATATTGTGGTACCCCTGCTCGATAATATTACCCTGCGCTGGTATGTGCGCGATCTCGACAGCCGGGCCGAATTGCTGGCCGGAACCCTGCGGCCCTCGCTCACCGAATACCTGCCCGCCCACGATGCCGCGCGCATCGAGGAACTGTTCCAGGGCGCCACGCGCGACGAACGCCTGATCGCCATCGGCTTTTGCGACAACGCGGGCCACCTGGTCTACCAATCCCTGGAATACCCCGCCTCGATCGGCTGCTGGAGCACGCCGCCCACGGGGGGGCTGTACAAGTCCCTCGCGCAATTGCCGCAAGGGCAGGTCCACATCAGCGAAACCCCCGTCATGCAGGATGCCTCGCAGCTGGGCCGCCTGGTGCTGGTGCAGGACATGAGCTTTGTCGAGCGCCGCAATACGGACACCAAGCGTTTCATCTTCGCCTTCCTGGCCGTGCTGGCCGTGCTCATTTCCCTGATGACCGTCTTCGTGGCCCACCTGAGCTGGCGCGGCTGGCTGTCCGCCGTGAAGGATATTTTACGGGGCGAGTTGTTGCCGAAAGGCAATGGCGCAGTGGCCGCCGCCGCACCCGCCGCCGCGCCCGCGCCGCCGCCGGAAATGGCGCCGCTGATCGGCGACCTGCGCGAACTGCTGCAGGAATACCACCTGGAACGCCAGGGCGACAACGGCTGGTCGTCCGACTGGACGCCGGACAAGCTGCGCGCCCTGCTCGAAGCGGACCTGGCGGGCGACCAGGTGCTCGTCGTATCCAACCGCGAACCGTATATCCATACCAAAACGGAAGCCGGGATCGCCGTGCAGCGCCCGGCCAGCGGCCTGGTGACGGCCGTGGAAGCCGTGATGCGGGCGTGCTCCGGCACGTGGATCGCGCATGGCGCCGGTTCCGCCGACCGCGAGACGGTGGATAAGCTCGACCACGTGCCCGTGCCGCCGGACAACCCCAGCTATACCTTGCGCCGCGTGTGGCTGACGCAAGAAGAGGAGCAGGGCTATTATTATGGCTTTGCCAACGAGGGCATGTGGCCGCTGTGCCATATCGCCCACGTGCGCCCCGTGTTCCGCTCGTCCGACTGGGACCAGTACGTGAAGGTGAACCAGCGCTTCGCCGATGCCGTGATCGCCGAGGCGAAGACGGACAATCCCGTCGTGCTGGTGCAGGATTACCACTTCGCCTTGCTGCCGCGCATGGTGCGCGCCGTCTTGCCGAAGGCGACCATTATTACTTTCTGGCATATCCCCTGGCCCAATTCCGAATCCTTCGGCATTTGCCCGTGGCGCGAGGAAATCCTCGATGGCTTGCTGGGCAGCACCATCCTCGGTTTCCATACGCCCTTCCACCGCAAGAATTTCCTCGAAACGGTGGACCGCTACCTGGAAACGCGCATCGAGCCGGAAGCGTCCGTCATTTCCTACGGCGGCGAGATGACGCAGGTCGAGGATTACCCGATTTCCATCGCCTGGCCGGACGAGAATCCGCAGCAGCCCGACGTGGCCGCGTGCCGCGCACAGATACGCAGCGAGCTGGGCGTGGCGCAAGACCACTTGCTGGGCATCGGCGTGGACCGCCTCGACTACACGAAAGGCATCGTCGAACGCTTCCAGGCCGTCGAGCGCATGCTGGAACAGCAGCCCGGCATGGTGGGCAGTTTTACCTTCGTGCAGATCGCCGCGCCCAGCCGCGCCGCCCTGGACGAATATCAAAGCTTCGATGCGCGGGTGCGCAAGATGGTCGAGCGCATCAACCGCCGCTTCGGCAGCGGCGACTACGTGCCCATCCTGCTGAAGGCCGAGCACCATGGCCAGGACGACTTGCAGCGCTATTTCCGCGCTTCCGAAGTGTGCATGGTGACGAGCTTGCATGACGGCATGAACCTGGTGGCCAAGGAATTCATCGCCGCGCGCGACGACGAACTGGGCGTGCTCGTGCTGTCGCAATTCACGGGCGCCGCGCGTGAGCTGCATGAAGCGCTGATCATCAATCCGTATCACATCGAGCAGGGTGCCGAGGCCCTGTACCGCGCCCTCGTGATGCCGCCCGTGGAACAGCGCGAGCGCATGAAGAGCATGCGTGCCCGAGTGAAACATTTCAATGTCTACCGCTGGGCCGGGCGCATGCTGCTGGACGCGGCCCGCTTGCGCCAGCGCGACAAGGTCATGACCAAGATCGACGCCCACAGCCGCATCAAGCGGCGCAAGGGGATCTGATGGACGACCTGACCGACGATAGCGGCGCCCTGCTGCAACTGCTGGGTGCGCCCGGGACGGCCGTCTTCCTTGATTTCGACGGCACCCTGGTCGACCTGGCGGCCACGCCCGACGGCGTGCGCCTGGAACCGGGCGTGGTGGAAGCGCTGGCGCTGCTGGCCGAGCGCCACGACGGCGCGCTGGCCCTCATTTCCGGCCGCCCCGTGGCGCAGATCGATGCCATGCTGGCCCCGCTGATCCTGCCCGTGGCCGGCGTGCATGGCGTGGAGCGGCGCGGCGCCGACGGCACCTTGTTCGTGGCGGCCACGCCCGACGTGTCGCCCGTGCTGGCGCGCGCGCAGGCGCTGGCGGAGCGCCACCCGGGCTTGCTGGTGGAACAGAAACGGGGCGCCGTGGCCCTGCATTACCGGCTGGCGCCGGAACTGGAACAATTGTGCCTGCAGGAAATGACGGCGGCCGTGCAAGCGTGCCCGGGCATTCTGCTGTTGCATGGCAAAATGGTCCTGGAAGCCAAGCCGGCCGCCACGGACAAGGGCGGCGCCATTGCCGCCTTCCTGCAGGAAAGCCCGTTCGCCGGTCGCCGGCCCGTGTTCGCGGGCGACGATACCACCGACGAGGCAGGCTTTGCCTTTGTACAACTTGCAGGCGGGCAGGGCGTGAAAGTGGGCAGCGGCCCCAGCGCCGCCGCCCTGCGCCTGGCCAGCCCGGGCGCCTTGCGCGCCGCCTTGCTGGCCGCCGCCGTATCCCCCTTGAAGGAGTAGCCCATGACGACATCGTATGACATCCCCAGCGGCGCCCATGCATCCGCCGCCACGACCGCTGCCACGGCGCCTCCCGCGCAAGCATCCCTGAACTGCGGCGTGGTGGGCAATTGCGCCTTCAACGCCCTGATCGACCAGGCGGGGCAGGTCGTCTGGTCCTGTTTGCCCCGTTTCGACGGCGATCCCGTCTTCAATACCTTGCTGGACGACACGCAAAACGGCAGCGTGTGGGCCATCGACATCGAGAATTTTGCCCGCAGCGAACAGTTCTACGAGCCGAACACGGCCGTGCTGCGCACGCGGCTGTACGACATGGACGGGCGTGGCGTGGAAATCACGGACTTCGCGCCCCGCTTTCTCAGCCGCGACCGCATGTTCCGCCCGCTGATGCTGATCCGCCGCGTGCGCCCGCTGGACCGCGCCGTGCGCATCCGCTTGCGCCTGCGCCCCCGCTACGACTGGGGCCGCCTGGCGCCGCAGGTCACGCAGGGCAGCCACCACATCCGCTACGTGGGGCCGGAACAGACTTTGCGCCTGAACACGGATGTATCGCTCAACTATGTGCTGAGCGAAACGTATTTCGTGCTGGGCAGCACGGCCAATTTCCTGCTGGGCCCCGATGAAACCCTGGCCGGCGGCATCGACGAGACGGCGCGCATCTTCGAAAAGGAAACCATCAATTACTGGCGCACCTACACGCGGCGCCTGGCCGTGCCGCTGGAGTGGCAGGACGTCGTCATCCGCGCCGCCATCACCTTGAAACTGTCTTTATATGAAGACACGGGCGCCATCATCGCCGCCATGACCACCAGCATCCCCGAAGCGCCCGGCAGCAGCCGCAACTGGGATTACCGCTATTGCTGGCTGCGCGACGCCTTCTTCGTCGTGCGCGCGCTCAACAGCCTGTCGGAAGTGGGCACGATGGAAGAGTATTTGCGCTGGCTGACGAATATCGTCGCCCGCTCGAAAGGCGGCCACATCCAGCCCCTGTACGGCATCGGCCTGGAAGAGCAGCTGCCCGAATCGATCCTCGACCACTTGCCCGGCTACCGGGGCAACGGCCCCGTGCGCGTGGGCAACCAGGCGCAGGAACACTTCCAGCACGATGTCTACGGCAACATCGTGCTGGGCGCGGCGCAGGCCTTCCTCGACCACCGCCTGTTCCACCGGGCGGGAAAAGCCGAGTTTGCCGCGCTGGAAGCCGTGGGCGACCAGGCCTTCCGCCTGCATGCGGAACCGGACGCGGGCATGTGGGAGCTGCGCACGCGGGCGCGCGTCCACACCTCGTCCATGCTGATGAGCTGGGCCGCCTGCGACCGCCTGGCGAAAGTCGCCCATAAACTGGGCTTGGCGGACCGGGCCGACCATTGGAACGGCCGCGCCGTGCTGATCCGCGAGCGCCTGCTGCGCGAAGCGTGGAGCGAGGAACGCCAGGCCTTCGCGGAAAGCCTGGGCGGGCGCGACCTGGACGCGTCCGTGCTGCTGATGGCGGAAGTCAACTTCATCGACCCCATGGACCCCCGCTTCATCGCCACCGTCGACGCGCTGGAAGCGTCCCTGTGCGACGGCCCCTACATGCGCCGCTATGAGGCGCCCGACGACTTCGGCAAGCCGGAAACGGCCTTCAACATCTGCACCTTCTGGCGCATCGACGCCCTGGCGCGCATCGGCAGGAAGGACGAGGCGCGCAAGATCTTCGAGACCATGTTGCTGGCGCGTAATCACCTGGGCCTGCTGTCGGAAGACACGCACCCCGTGACGGGCGAAATGTGGGGCAATTTCCCGCAGACATATTCGATGGTGGGCCTCATCAACTGCGCCGTGCGGCTGTCGGCGCCATGGGATAGCGCCGTGTAGCGGGCGCGCCCGCCAGGCCGGGAGGGGCGGTGATCAGGAGTCTGTTGCTGGAAGCATGACTATTTGATCGATAGCGGGAAAGTGTGAGAATGTGTGTATTTTCAACATTGACAAGATGGTATTGTATTTCTCGCACGCAATTTTGGACCGCCGCCCGATGGCGGCGGCGATCAAACATATGCTTTCCCGCGAAGAGACCTTTTTTGATGCCCCATCTCCCGTCGTCACCCCGCTTGCGCCATGCCCTGGTATTGGGACTGGCATTGTGTTGTACCACCCTGGAGGCCGCGCCCGCCAAGACACCCGTCAAGGGCAAGGCGGCTGGGGCGGCTGCCAAAAGCCAGGGGCAGGATGCGGAGCTCCTCAAATGGCTGCACCACTGGGTTGAACTCACCTTCGCGCTGGACGAGGATCTGCCCCTCGACCCGGCGCTGCGCGCGGGCGCCATTGCCCTGCGGGAAACGCACCTGAAGCAGGTTCGCCCCTTGCTGGCGGCCTGGATGGCGGATGAGCGCGTCCAGCAACGCGCTGCCGGCGAGGCAGGAACTGCCGCAGACCTGTATTTCCCGTTGATGTCACGCTTGTTCAATGAATTGGCATTATGGCAACTCGATACGGGCGATGCTGCGTATGAAGCAGCAATGCTGGCGGTGCTCAAGACGGCGCCCAGGGTATGCGTGACGGATGGCGCGTGGCGCTTTGGCGATTTTGCCAGAAGAATCACGCGCATCCAGGCCATGCCCGTGGCGCAGCGCGAGGCCGCGCTGGCAAACGAAGGCCAGATGCTGGCGCGCTGGGGACAAGCGCGGCCTGCCCAGTTGCCCATGCCGCTACCGCTGCCGCAGGAAGCCATTGCCTCGGTAATCAGCCGCTGGCAGGCCGGCGGCCCCCGGCCTGCGCTGGCGCTCACCCCGGCCCTGGCCGACAGCGTGCTGTCGAAGCGGCTCGCCTACGATAAGCTGCACAAGGATGAACAGTGCGCCCTGCAGCAATGGTGGCTGCAGCTGAGCTTGTTGCAAGACGTCGCGCCTGCCCAGGCCCTGCGTGCCTATCGCTATGGCACCTTGAGCGTCGCGGCCGACCGTTATGATGATTTCCGTTCCATGAAGTCCGCTGGGGACAGTCCTTCCGCCAGGCCCTATCCGCCGCTGGCCAGGCGCTTCGAGGTGACGGGCACCACTACCGTGCGCGTGCGCCTCGATGGCGCCGGGCTGGCGCAGGAGGCCAGTATCATCGGGCGCAAGATCGCGGTGCCGGGCATCCGTGATGCACAGCCTATTGCTTTTGAGCAAGTTTTTGATGCCGCCGCGCTGGCCTATGCCATGACGGGACAAAGCTATGCACCGTCGAAGACGGGCTATGCCAGCTTTCAAATGGTATGGAGCCTGGACGGCATGGACGATGCAGCCGATGGCGAGGAGGGAACACCATGATCATGCAGACTCGACGCGGGCGCACGGCGGGCCGGCCCTTCCTGGCCTTGGCTGCCGTGCTCATTGCCATGGCTGGCATCGCCGCGCAGGCGAAGGCGGAAGCGGCGGCGCCCATCGCGACGAAAGCCTCGGAAGACTTCTGGATAGGCGACTTTGCCGCGCTGGAAAGGAAAAATGCGCAACTCAGGGACAGTGGCGGCTACACGCCGGAAGGCCAGGCGAAGCTCGACCTGTTTCGCGAGGAGTTGACCAGCGTCTTCGATCACGATGCGCGGCCACGCGAACCGTATCTGCGGGAACTGGACGCGCTGACCTTGCAATGGACGACGCAGTATCCGCAATCGGCGCTGGCCCATATCCTGCACGCCAGGTCACTGTTTGCGCACGGCTGGTCGTACCGTGGCAACGGAATGGCGGACCAGGTACCACCCCAGGCATGGAAAGACTTTGAAAGCTATCTGCGCAGTGCGGTGAAGTACCTGAATGACCACGGCGAAGTCGCCTTGAGCGACAGTTATGCCCATGTGACTTTGCTCGATATCGGCAGGGGCCTGGGCTTCAGTCAAAAGCAGAGGGATGTCATCGTGCAGGACGGCTTGCAGCGCAACCCCCGGGACCTGAACCTGTATGCCGTGGCCAGCATGGCGCTGCTGCCCAAGTGGGGCGGCGACAGTGGCAAGCTGGACAAATATATCAGGCAGGCTACCGCGCAGACACGGGCGGAACACGGCGCAGGGCTGTACGCCAGCTTGTACTGGGCGGCGGCGGTACACCAGTATGGCCATGCCCTGTTCGACAGCAGCCTGGCCGATTGGCCGACGATGAAGCAGGGATATGAAGATATCCTGGCGCGCTCCCCGGACAGCGTCAGCCAGCGCAACCGCTATGCCTATTTTGCCTGCCTGGCCAAGGACAAGATGACCTTGCTGGAGCAGTTCGAAAAAATCGGCACCAGGCTGGACACCGCCGAATGGGGACCAAATGGCGAACGCAGCCTGGAAAGGTGCCAGCGCCTGGCCAGCGAGGCCTGAGCGGCAGGCGCCGCGGCAAAGGTCCCCCCGGCGCCTTACAGCCTGCCCGTCAAGCCCAGCTGGAATGCCCGCCCCGGCAAGGGCGCGATGTATTTCAATGGGGAATTGTGTGGCCGCGCCTCGTCATCGAGCAGGTTGGAGGCGCTGAGGAAGACTTCCATTTCCGCCATGGGCGCATGGGGCAGCTGGAACGCGCGGCTCACCTGGAAGTTCACCATGGTGTAGCCATCGAGCGGCACTTCCTCGCTGACGCTCTTGCCCAGGTATTTCTGCGCGGCGTAGCGGGTGCCGGACAGGCGGCTCTTCCAGCCCTGGCGTTCCCACTGCACATGGGCGCCATAGCGGCTGGTGGGCATGTTGGGCAGGTAGGCGCCGTCGTTGTGCGCGCGCAGCGCGTCCGGATGGTCCGCCTTGTTCCTGACCAGGTCGGCAAATGCGGAGAGATCCAGCTTGCCGTAGCCGCCGAGCCGGATGGCCTGCGAGGCGTCCACTTCGAATCCCTTCACCGTCGTATCCGTCTGTTTCCAGTACTTCAGGGGCAGGCGGTTGGCCGTCTGCAGTCCCGAGTGGCCCAGGTACAGATAGTTTGCGTACTTCATGGCGTAGCCTGTGGCCGACAGCTTGAAGCCGCCATGGCCGAACAGGGCCGTCAGTTCGGTCGTCCTGGCGCGCTCGGCCTGCAAGTCCTGGTTGCCTTCTTCCTGGGTCATGATGGAATAGTGCCGGTTGCTCGCATACAGCTCATTGATTTCCGGCGCCCTCGCCGATGAGGCGTAGCGCAGCTTCACGCCGAATAGCCGGCCCAGCGGGGCCGAGGCGCCCACGCTGTAGCTGTTCAGGCTGAACGCCCGGTCCTCGAGCTTTGAATTGGCAGCATTGCGCGCCGTCTTGAAGCCGCTCTCGTGGATCGCATGCCGCACGCGCTCATGGCGCACGCCCGCATCGAAGGAAGCCCAGTCGAGGTCGAGGTTTTGCTTCACGAACAGCGCGCTGCTGCGGGTGCTGACGTCGGGCAGGTAGCGCTGCGGTCCCGTGCCGCTGACATCCCTCGTCTGGTAGCCTAAGCCCAGCAAGCCGCTCCACGGCCCCGCGCGCCGCTGCGCCAGCAGCAGTTCGGCCTGATTCGTGTCGAACTGGTAATCGTTCGCCGAGGCGGCGCCGAGGCGTTCCCCCGATGCATTGTTCAGGCGGGAAGCACGCAGCTGCACGCTTTCCAGGTAGGGGAGGGGATCGCGCAGCAGGGTTTCTAGCGCATATTTATCCTGCTTGATCACGACGCCGACGGGCTGCCCCTCGGCGTAATTGGCGCCGAAGGACTGGTTCTCCATGGAAAAACCGGGCACGCCATATTCGCTGTCCTTGGTATCGAGGCTGAAGGCCACGTAACCCCGCTCGAAGAAATAGGTGGTGCCGACGGCAAAGTGGGCATTGCTGGCGTGGCTGTTGCCCAGCGTGCCGTGGTAGTCGGGCGTCACGTCCTTGTTGATCTTGTTCTGCGTCATCGCTGGCGTGCCCGGCACGTAGGCGGGATTGGCGGGATTGACGTAGGTCTTGCGCTGCCAGACGGAGGTTGGATTGTTGGTAAAGAAGGAAAAATCACCGTCCGCCCAGTCCGGATTTTCCGTCATGAACTGGTCGATAAAGGGCTGCGAGGCCTTGTTGTACACCTGCTGGATGCGCGCTTCTTTCTGGCAACTGTCGGCCAGGAAGGTATTCACGCCGCCGTTGGCCGGGAACAGCTGGCTGTTGCACGCGCCGGCCTTGCTGTTGCCGGGAATGTCGTAGTGGCCGATTGTCTGGAAGGACAGCTGCACATTGGTCGAGAAGTGCTGCCCGTCGTTGAAGTTGGCGCGCAAGCCCTGGGCATCGGCATCGTTGATGCCCTTGCGCAAGACGAGTTCCACGTCTTGCCGCTTGCTTTCCATCTTCCTGGAAACGAGGCCGGAATCGACGTCGACGCTGCCGCCGATGGCATTGCCGCCGTAGCGCACGCTGTCGGACGATTTGTTGACCGTCACCTTGCGCGCAAACAGGGGATCGAAGGGGATGTTGATATCGCCGCTGAGCGCATTCATGCCGAGGATGGACTGGCCATCTTCGAGGATCTGCACGCGGCTGCCGCCCAGGCTGCGGATCACGGGCGCGCCCGCATTCGGCCCGAAGGCGCTGCTTTGCACGCCGGACACCTGTTCGAGCATGCCGCCCAGCGTCCTGTTCCGGGCCTGGTCATTCTCGACGACGGCGACGCTGTCGATGTTTGAAGGCCGGTCTGCGCGGACCTCGATGGCCTGCAAAGTGACGTCGTCCGCCCCGTAGGCGAGCGGGGCGGTGGACAGCATGGCGGCTGCGAATACGTGTTGGCGCATAGGTCTTTCCAGGAAGGGTGAAGCGGCGGCGCCGGCTGGGGCCGCGGCAAGATGGTCTAAATGCAATCGAGTTGCGATAATAGCGGGCGTGCCACGCTATTGCAAGTAAACTGCATTTGAATTATTGCGCTGGCGCAGGGCGCGCAGTTACCCGGCAGGCGCGTGGACAGCACCCAGCGCGGACAGCCGGCAGGTGCCGGCGGTCGTGGTGCGCGGGGGAAGGTGCAAATGGGGAAGGTGGGGAGGGTGCAGGGGAATGCCGTCACGCCTTGCGCGTGAGCATGCCGGTGGCCAGGCGGGGCGGCGGCGCGTGCTGGCGCCAGTCAGGTGCGCGTCACGCCTTTGTCGCCTGCAGCCGGCGCGCGCGGCGCTTTCGCTCCCAGATGACGATGCCGGTGACGGACAGCATGGCCACCATCAGGCCCATGCAGGACATTAGAATGCGTCCCGGCAGCCCCAGGATGCGGCCCGAGTGCAGGGGGAATTGCAGCTGCACGAAGACGTCGGCGGCCGTGCCTTGCCACGGCTTGTGCTGGCCGATGATGCTGCCGTCCATGCCGTCGACGTAGAGGTTCGACAGGCCCATGCCGGCCGCGCCGAATTCGTCGGCCGGGTCAAAGAACGAGACGTTGTAGAACGAATAATTGCCGCCATAGTAAATGCCGCCCATGGGCGCGGTGATGCCCCGCTGCGCGGCGGCCTGCCTGGCGATGCCGGCCGCCTGCTCGAAACCGATGGCGGGCGCGATATACGTGCCGTAGGGCGCCGGCGTCTGCGTCTCGTACGGCCCCGGCGTGGTGGTGGAGACGAGCGACATGAGGGGATAGAAGACTTCGCGGTACAGGTTCAGCGAGAACGAGGTGAAGGCCACGACGAGGATGATGGCCCACACCCACAGGCCGCCCGCGCGGTGCAGGTCGAAATTGAGCTTGTAGCCGCCGGCCGCCCAGCGCACCGTCCACGACGGCTTCCACCGCTGCCACCAGCCGGCGGCGTCGCGGTGGCGCGGTGCCTCGTCCGGAGCGCGTTGGCGCAAACGGCGCGGCGTGGTCAGGTAGAAGGCCACCATGCTGTCGAGCAGCCAGACGAGGGCGACACTCCCCATCAGCCAGTAGCCCCAGCGGTCCGTGCCCCAGAAGGCGGGCACGTGCAGGCTGTAGTGCAGGTGGCGCAGGAAGGGCATCAGGCTGCGGCGCGACAGGGAAATGGCGGCCGAATCGCGCGTGCCCGTGATCTGCGCCGTGACGGGGTCGATGTAGACGGTGTCATAGCCCAGCGCGAAGGGCTTGCCCGTGGCCGGATCGGCCAGGGGGCGCACCATGAAGGCGGCCGCATGGCCTGCTTCCAGGCCCAGGGTCATGTAATTGACTTGCGCGCGCGGATCGGCCTGCGCCACGGTGTGCGCCAGCGCAAAGGGCGACAGCACGGGGCCGCGGCCCGGCGTGTCCATGATGTCGGCATTGAGCCACTCGTCCAGTTCGTGGTCCCACGAGGTGACGGCGCCCGTCAGCCCCGCGACGATGAGGAAGAGGGCGATGGTGAGGCCGGCCCAGCGGTGTATGACAGTCCAGAAAGCGCGCATGCGTAAGACAACCCTGCAAAACTTGTTGAGAAATCCGCATGGCCATAAATGCGAAGCATTCTCATTATCGAGCGTGACGGGCGTTTACGCAAGCGCTTGTCCAGGCGGCAACGGTGCGGCGGGCCAGGCCTGGAAGCGCAGCCACACGGGCCTGGCGCCCCGTCCTGCCACGCACAGGCTGGCCGCGTAGCCGTCGGCCGGATACAGCGGGTAGACCCAGGCGCCGCAGCGGGGATCGCGCGCATCGCTGACGGGCGCCGGGCCGGGCGAGGCGCCGAACGTCAGCCGCGCGGGGTCCGTGTGCAAGCCCGTGCCCAGCAGCTTGCAATACGCTTCCTTGTGCGTCCACAGCTGCAGGAAGCGGGATTGCGCCTGCGCCGGCGGCAGGGCAGCCAGGGCCGCGCGTTCCTCGGGATGGCAGACCAGCGGTGCCAGCGCCGCGGCGTCGAAGCCGTCGCGCCGCTGTTCCAGGTCGATGCCCACGGCCACCTCGGAGACGGCCACCAGCGCCAGGGTGCCGCTGTGGCTGAGGTTGAAATGCAGCCCGCCATGCGCCAGCACGGGCTTGCCCAGCGGCCCTTCGGCCAGCGCCAGCGCGGCCGGCGCCTGTCCCGTCTGCCGCGCCAGGATGTGGCGCAGGGCGGCGCGGCCGCGCCGGTAGCCGCGCTGCAGGGCCTCGCCCCGGTAGCGGGCCGCGCGCGCCTGTTCCTGCGCGCTCAGGCAGGACGCCAGGGCATCGAGGGCGGGGTCGGCCAGGTCGACCAGCCACAGGAAGACGGCCGGTTCACGCATGCGGGCCTCGCGCCTGGGCGACGAAGCACCCGCCGCGCCATAAAAAGGCATGGCGCGCCAGGGCCAGCATGGGCAGGTCGGCGCGGCTGTCGCCGTATGCGTAGGCGATGGCGTGCGGTGAGCGGGCCAGCCAGCGGGCGATGCGGCGCACCTTTTCCTGGCCATGGCAGTTGGCGCCCGCCAGCGGCGAGGCGATGCAGGCGCGGAAGCCGTGGCGCCGCGCCCACGGCTGCAGGTACAGCGCGAGCGAGGCGCTGACGAGCACGCAGGCGTGGCCCTGCGCCTGGTGCCAGCGCAGGCGCGCCATGCCTTGCGGGCGCAGCAGGGCGTCCAGCGGCGCGCCCGCATACGCGTCGGCCAGCCGCGCCAGCGCGCCGGCATCGATGCCGCCCAGGCAGCGCGCCAGCAGGCGCCGCTTGGCCACGTCGTTGCGCAGCAGGCCGCAGGCATACGCCAGCAGCACGGGCGACAGGCGCAGCAGGCTGGCCGCCAGGCGCGGCGTGCCGCAGGCATGGCGCAGGAAGGGCAGCAGCGAGTCGCGCCGGCTCAGGGTGCCGTCGAAATCGAACAGGGCGGCCGGCGGCAGGCCGTTTGCTGCGGCGCTCACAGGCGCGTGCGGTGGAAAACCGCGTCGGGGGTCAGGCGGATGGCCAGCATGATGTAGCGCCAGAAGCCGGGCAGGTAGGCCTGCGCCTGGCCGCGCCGCATGGCCTTCACGATGCCGGCCGCCACCGTGTCGGCGCTGGCCCACAGGGGGCCGCCCTTGTCCAGGCCCGCCGTCATGGGCGTGTCGACGAAGCCGGGCTTGATGGTCAGCACGGCCACGCCATGCGGCGCGAGGCGGTGGCGCAGTCCCTGCAGGTAGATGGCCAGTGCGCCCTTGGCCGTGCCGTACATGTAATTGCTTTGCCGGCCACGGTCGCCCGCCACCGAGCCGATGGCCGCCAGCACGCCCTGGCCCCGCGGCTGCAGCAGGTTGGCCGCCAGCGCCAGGATGGCCATGGCGCTGCCGCCGTTCGTCGTCCATTGCGCCAGCATCAGCGGCACGGAGGCGGCGCATGCTTGCTGGTCGGGCAGGCAGCCGTGGGCCACCAGCACGGCGTCGATGCCGCCCAGCGCCGCGTCGGCGCGCGCCAGCAGTCCCGCGTGCAGGTCGTAGTCGTCGAGGTCGGCGCATTCGCCGCCGATGTAGGGACCCTCGGCGCCGGCGCGCACGCGCAAGTCCTGCAGCAGGGTGTCGAGCCTGGCGCCGTTGCGGGCGATGCAGTGGACGCTGGCGCCGGCGGCGACGAGGCGGCGCGCCGTGGCGTGCGCGATGGCGGAGGTGGCGCCGAAGATGACGGTGCGTTGCAATGATCTCATGGGTTGACTCTTCTCCAGAAGCTTGATGAAAATCGGGGGTCGATGAAGGCGCTGAACGCTTCCCAGGCGGGAAAGCCGGCGCGGAACAGGCTGGCGGGCATGCGCGCATCCTTGGCCGGGTACAGGGCGCCGCCCGCCTGGGCGACGATGGCGTCGAGGTCGGCGAACAGGCGCAGGCTGGCGGCGCCCCGGTTGGGAAAGTCCAGCGCCAGGGTGGCGCCGGGCCGCGCGAACGACAGCATGCCGGCCGGCGGCCGCGCGCCGAAGGTCTTCAGCACGGCCAGGAAAGACCCCTGGCCGCTGGCGGCGATGCGCGCGAGGATGGCGGCGATGCCGTCGCGGCAGGTGGACGGCGGCAGCACGCACTGGTACTGGTAAAAACCGCGCCGGCCGTAGATGCGGTTCCAGTCGCGCACGCCGTCGAGCGGATAGAAAAAGCCCCCATGGTGGCGCAGCGCCGGCGCCGCCGGCAGGGGGCGGTGGTAGTACAGGGCGTTGAAGGCGCGCAGGCTCAGGCAGTTCACCAGCGAAACGGGCGGCATGAAGGGCATGCGGCGGCGCGCGGCGCGGTGCGCGGGCAGGTCCGTCTGCGGCGGCGCATGGCAGGCGCTGCTGAAAATGCCGCGCGGCTGGCGTGCCAGGCAGTCGATCCACGCCACCGTATAGGGCGCGGCGCGCTCGGCCGCCGCATTGCGCTCCCAGAAGCTGTCCAGCCCCGCAAAGCGCCGTTCGGCCACCAGCATGAAGGGGTTGGGCACGGGCATGAGCTGCAGCTCGGCCCAGACGATGCAGCCCGTCAGGCCCAGCCCGCCCACGGTGGCGGCAAACCACTGCGGCAGCTGGTCCGGCCCGCACAGCAGGCGGCTGCCGTCCGAGCGCAGCAGCTCGAAGGCGCGCACGTGGTGGCCGAAGCTGCCCGCCGCATGGTGGTTCTTGCCATGCACGTCGTTGGCGATGGCGCCGCCCACCGTCACGTGGCGCGTGCCCGGCGTGACGGGCAGGAACCAGCCTTGCGGCAGGGCCAGCGCCACGACGTCGCCCAGCAGCACGCCCGCTTCGCAGCGCAGCACGCCGCTGGCGCGGTCGAAGGCGATGAAGCGGTCCAGGCCCCGCGTCAGGAGCACGGTGCCGCCGTCGTTCAGGCAGCTGTCGCCATAGCTGCGGCCATTGCCGTGCGCCAGCAGGCTGCCGTCAGGCGTGGGCAGGGCCGCGTCGCGCGCCTGCAGGGCCAGCTGGCGCGCATGCGCCGCCTGCGGCAGGCCGTTCCACGAACGCACGGGCGCGCTCATGTCGGCTGCACCCGGGCGGCGCGGCTGGTGGACAGGGCGGCTACGCCCAGGGCCACGGCAAACCACAGGGTCGTCAGGCGGATCAGGATGGTGGCGGCGACGGCCTGCGCCGGCGCCATACCCTGCCACAGCAGCAGGCTGACCATGGCCGCTTCCATGCCGCCCAGGCCGCCGGGCAGGAAGCTCAGGGCGCCGGCCAGCATGGCGCCGGCAAAGGCCAGGCAGGCGAAGGACAGGCTGGCGCCGGCGTCCAGCCACTGCAGCAGGCAGTAGAAGGCCAGCGCTTCCGCCGCCCAGGCCGCCAGCGCGAGGACGAAGGCGGCGGCCAGCAGCCGCGGCGCGTGGCAAGCCTGGGCCTGGCGCAGCAGCCGGGCCAGGTGGCCAGCCAGCGCGCGCCCGCGCCCGCCCGGGCGTGCCC